>JAGVUJ010000006.1 GCA_019136325.1 Deltaproteobacteria bacterium | reverse complement strand
TACTGATATTTATATGGTTGTCGATAATTTGCGGATTAATTTATCCGCTGGTGATAACGTTTGCAGCTCAAACCTTATTTACAGGGAAAGCAAACGGCAGCATCATTAAAAACGGGCATCAGATTATGGGTTCTCAACTGATAGGACAACAATTCACCAGTCCCGAATATTTTCATGGCCGGCCCTCGGCAACTAATCCGCAATACGACGCGTCCAATTCCGGCGGCAGCAATCTGGCGCCTTCGAGCGCTAAACTTATTGCACAAGTTCAAGAACGTGCTCAGAAGGTGCGTGCGGAAAATGGAATACTTTTCAACACGCCTGTTCCCGCCGATCTTGTGCTGGTTTCCGCAAGCGGTCTTGATCCGCACATCAGCCCCGAATCTGCTGCTATTCAGGTGCACAGAATTGCCGGACTAAAAGCGCTTCCCGAAGCTGAACTTGAAAAAATCATTCAGCAACACACAGAGAAACCCTTGCTGGGATTATGGGGAAAAGAACGAGTCAATGTTTTACTGTTAAATCTTACTCTGGATGGACTTGAACTAAAGCGTTAACCTTCGGAACACTACCTATGCAAAATAAATCTCTAAGACCCGATCCGGACGCCCTTTTGAAGGAAGCGGAACGAGATGAAGTCAAAAAAGGAAAATTGAAAATATTTCTCGGTTACGCTCCCGGAGTGGGAAAAACCTATGCCATGCTCAATGATGCCCACGTGTTGAAGAAGAGAGGCATTGATGTGGTGGTCGGTTTTGTGGAAACGCACAAGCGCCCGGAAACGGAAGCTCTTCTGACGGGACTGGACATACTGCCCACCAGAAAGATTGATTACAAAGGAATCGTTCTGGAAGAGATGGATATCGATGCCGTCCTTGCCCGCAAACCGGTCATAGTACTGGTTGATGAATTTGCCCACACCAATGCCGAAGGTGGCCGCCATCCCAAACGCTATCAGGACATTGAGGAATTGCTGGAAAATGGAATCGATGTGCATACAACGGTCAACATTCAGCACTTCGAAAGCATGAACGACTCGGTAGACAAAATTACCGGAGTGCGCATGCAGGAAACCATACCCGATACATTGTTCGACCGGGCGGATGAAGTTCAGGTCATCGATATCCCCTGGGAGGAGCTCAATCAAAGATTAAAAGAGGGGAAAGTCTATATTCCTCAGCAGGCCCGTCATGCCATGAACAATTTTTTTCAGCGGGGAAATCTCTTTGCCCTGCGCGAACTGATGTTGACACTGGTGGCCCGCAAGATGGACAGCGATCTGCTCAATTATATGAAGGCAAAAGCAATACCCGGTCCATGGCCAACCGCCGAGAAACTGGTTGTCTGTGTTGGGCCAAGCCCTTATGCCAAGCAGTTAATCCGTAAAGCATACACCCTTGCCAAAGATACGCACGCCGAATGGTATGCCGTTTATGTTCTGTCGACCGGACTCACCGAGCCTTCGGGCAGAGATAAAGTTTATTTAACCGATGCGCTGAATCTGGCGGAAGAACTGGGCGCAAAAATAATCACCCTTACCGGCAACGACATCGCCGATGAAATCCTGCGTTTTGCCCGCGAGAGAAACGTTACCCGTATCGTTATCGGCAAACCGCTTCGCTCCATGCCGGTTGAATATTTCAAGGGGTCGCCCGTTTCCCGTCTTCTTTATGCCCACAGCGAATTTGATATTCACTTGATTAATCCGACAACGGAAACGAAGGGCAAAGATGAAACCGCTCCTCCCAGGCAGTTATCGTTTAAGTTATCAAATTATTTAATATCCTCGGCGATGGTTTTAATCGTCACTCTGGTCAATGCTCTTCTTCAGCGGCTTATTGAACCGTCTTCGTTCGTTTATCTTTACCTAATCGCCACAATCACCAGCGCTTTATTATACGGCCTCGGGGCATCCATCTATGCTTCTTTTTTTAGTATTCTGGTTTTCGATTTTTTCTTTATGTCGCCCCGCTACAATCTTTCGATGAATGATCCCCGGGAAATCGTCAACGTTCTGGTTTTTCTTTTTACCGCGGTCATTGTCGGACAATTGGTCAAGGTCGTTAAAAGGCAAAGTCTTGTGCTTCAATTACGTTTGGAACGGGTTACGCTTATTGAAGAAATGAGCAAAGAATTCTTACAGCTTCCACCCTTGGAACAATTAGTCGGAGGGCTGGCAAGTTTCTCCGGCGAAACAATGAATACGATACCGCTTCTGCGCACAACCATTCTGAATGATATAAGCACGTTAACCATCAAGTATGTGCAAAAGGTTATCGATGTCCCCTGCTTTGTTTCTTTTAAAGAAACAGGAGGCGATTTGCAAATATGGGCGAAAAGCAATCCGGCAGTGGAAATTAGTTCCAACGACATGGCAGTAGCCAAATGGACTTCCATTCACGGAAAAGTATCCGGCGCCGGAACGGAAACACTGCCCAGCATACCTTATTTCTTTTTCCCGATAAAATCACAGGAGGATACGATCGGAATGATCGGCATAAAATATGATTACAAAAATCTTTTACCGGAACAACGCCGGATTCTGGGAACGATATCCAACCTGACATCACTTACCGCAGCCCGCTGGATTAACCTATGATGACTTGAGTAAAGGGTATCCCTGTTACAAATTTAATGATTGCATAGAACAGATTGCATTTAAGTCAAAATGAAATATCTTGGGACAATAAGGAATTATCTATTTTCTTGACAATCCCTGCGTTTCCGAAGTTTGTGTCTCATTAATTTTCTCTTTGAGCTTTATGAATTTTAGTATAATAAATATCATTAAATGGATAAAGATTTCCATGATCGGTGGGAGCGTTCATGAAGGTAAACGAAGTTCCACAGGATAACACGATTGAATATTATGAAGGTGTAAAGCGCGCCTGTTATGCGGTCGATGAAAAAGGCAGGTATATCATTGTGTCCAGTAACGGATGGGACGCGGAAGAGCTTGTCAATGGTCTGGCGGTAAAGGAACTGGCTGAAAATCTGGAGAAAACCAGAAAAGCGGTGCTGGCCGGGCGGAAAAGCCCGCTGGCCTATCATATGGAGCGGCGGCAGATGATACCGGACATTCTGGGCAAGACAGCCGGCATTGCCGTGTTTCGTGTCAAGCGGCATTTACGCCCGGAAATTTTTGTCAAGCTCAAGGATTCTCTTTTGGAGCGTTACGCTAAAGCTCTCGCGATTACGATAAAAGAATTAAGAACCGTTCCTCAAAAATAAACATCGCCTCACGTAGCTTCGCACGTGGGATAATGCGACTAACCGATCTGACGGCGTTTTACTCCTCATATCGGAGTCTCATTAAAACTTGAGACTCATTAAAGGACTTTTTATTGAATCATACAGAACTGACATCCGGCGGGAAACCTTTTGTTCATCTTCATGCCGCTCACTGCGAAACCGGTGTTACTGCGGCTTTATTCAGAGAAAAGGGATTGGAAATCAGCGAACCGATGATTTTTGGTATCGGCAGCGGGATTTTTTTCGGTCATTTCCCTTTTGTCAAGTTTGTCGGCCTGCCCATCAGTACCTATCGTTCGCAACCGGCGGCAATTTTTCGTAAAGCAGCCAAAAGGCTGGGGGCAAAATTCGTAACGCAACATTTTCGCAACGCGCAGAAGGGCATGGCGGAAATGCGTCGCGTGCTCAAATCGGGGCAAATTGTCGGCGTGACGACTAATATTTACTGGCTTTCGTATTTCCCCAATCGTTTCCGGTTTCAATTCAACGGCCACAATATTGTGATACTGCGCGAAATCGACAACGGTTTCCGCGTGAGCGATCCCGTCCTTGAACAGCCGGTAGATTGTCTGACGGAAGACCTGATCCGGGCGCGGTTTGCGCGCGGTCCGCTGGAACCTCACGGATTCATGTATTACCCGGCCTTGATCAATCGCCACCCTGATTTTCGCAGCGCCTGTATCAAGGGAATGCTGGACACCTGCAATTTGATGCTGAGAATTCCTATTCCGATTATCGGCATCCGCGGCATCCGCTTTCTGGCCGGACGAATCATCAAATTTGAAAAGACGCAGGGATTTGATGAAGCCTGCCGGCAGCTGGGCATGATCGTCCGCATGCAGGAGGAAGTCGGCACGGGCGGGGCGGGATTCCGCTATATGTACGCGGCTTTTCTTCAGGAAGCCGCCGGTCTGTTCGGTTCTGCGGAACTGAACGATCTGTCGCAGGAAATGACGGCCATCGGCGATACGTGGCGCGAATTTGCCGTCACCGCCGCGCGCATTATTAAAAAAAGGGGCAAGCCGGAAGAAACGTTCGCCAAGGCGGGCGGATTAATGCTGATCTGCGCCGGTCGTGAAGAAACCCTTTTTAAAAATCTTCATGAGATTGTCGGAAAACTAAAATCATGAAAGCTCTGGAAATTTCACACGTAACTTTTTCCTACACCCCCAAAGAGGACAAGGCAAAAAACGTCGGGGCCGAGTATGCTTTGCGTGATTTTTCCATGTCGGTGGAAAGCGGACAGATGCACGCGCTCCTGGGACCCAACGGAGCGGGGAAGACAACACTGATGCGCCTGATTACCGGACAACTGCGGGAATTTCAGGGCGGCATATCGATTTACGGCATCAGAAACGATCACTCAAAATCTTTGATCTCCGTCGGCTACGCGCCCCAACCCATCTCCGTATATGCGTCGCTGACCGCCATGGAAAATCTTCGCGTTTTCGGCGTCATGGCCGGACTGTCGCACGAACGTCTGCAAGAAAGAGCAAAGGCGGTTCTGGATGAAACCGGCCTTTTGCCTTACGCGCAAAAACGGGCGTCAACCTATTCCGGCGGCATGCTGCGCCGTCTGAATCTGGCCGTCGCTCTCCTGCACTCGCCGCGCCTGTTGCTTCTGGACGAGCCGACGGTGGGCGTCGACCCGCAGAGCCGTAATCATATTTATGAAACACTGAAAAAAATGAATGCCGACGGCATAGCGATTATCCTGTGCACACATATTATGGATGAAGCGCAACGGATGTGTTCCAGCGTAACGATGCTGGACAGGGGTTCGGTGATCTTCTCCGGGAACATGAATGAAATCGACAATCTGGAAAAATTTTTTCT
>JAGVUJ010000131.1 GCA_019136325.1 Deltaproteobacteria bacterium | reverse complement strand
CGTCGGTAGAATCAAAAATCCCAATGTCAGCGAACCGGACAAAATACTCGATCCGAATTTTAAAAAAATAACAAAGAATCCCAGACCGAAAAGTCCGAACACAACGGATGGAACGCCGGCCAGGCAATTGATACCGAGTTTGATCAATCGAACAACCCGGCTCTGTTTGGCATATTCCGTCAGATAGATTGCTGAGGCAATTCCCAGCGGCAAACCGATCGCAATAGCGCCCAACGTCAGGTAAATCGTCCCCAGGATAGCCGGCATAATACCGCCTTTGGTCATGGCGTCCGTCGGAGGTTTGGTGATAAAATCCCAGTTAATAACAGAGATACCGTTGTATAAAATGTAAAATATGATTCCGCCGAGCGCAAAGGTTATCATCAGAGCCGACAGGCGGACGCAAGCAAAAAATAACCCTTGTTTAAAATAGCGCCACTTCATCGAATGGGTTTTAATTAACTGCATAACATCCCCGTTTATAGCGTTCCTGATCCAACCTGCTTGAACTTGTGCGACACATAATCGGCAATCAAATTGAACGCCAGCGTCAGACAAAACAGAACAATACCGATGGCAAAAAGCGACTGATAGTGCAGACTGCGGAAAGGTGTCTCGCCCATTTCGGCAGCAATGCTCGCCGGCATCGGGCGTACCGAGTCAAAAAGACTTTCCGGAATGGCGGCAGCGCCGCCGGCAACCATCAGGACAACCATCGTTTCGCCGATGGCGCGGGCCATGCCCAGCATGACCGCCGTGGAAACACCGGACAACGCCGCCGGCAGAATAACCCTGGCGATCGTTTCAAATTTCGTAGCGCCCAGCGCATAAGACGCTTCCTTGAATTCACGCGGCACAGCGTACAGCGCATCTTCGGAGATGCTGGATATCGTGGGAATGGCCATCAGAGCCAGAATGACCGAAGCGTTGACAATATTCAGGCCGGTGGGCAAATCAAACGTTTCCTGCAACCAGGGAGCCACAATGACCATGCCGAAAAAACCCAGAACAACCGAAGGCAGACCCGCCAGCAGTTCGATAACCGACTTGAGAATCGTCTTGATATTCTGCGGTGCAATTTCAGCAATATAAATGGCGGCCAACACTCCCAGAGGAACGGCAATCAATGTTGCCAAAAACGTTACGATAAAAGAACCGACGATCAGCGGAAAGATGCCGAAGGACGGCGGATCATACGTTGGATACCACTCCATACCGAAAAGAAAATCTTTTATGGATACTTTTCCGAACAACGGGATGCCTTCACGGAAAAGAGAAAAAACGATCAAACCCAGAACAAGGATCGACACCAGTGAAAAAACAAAAAAGATGTACTTGATAATAATTTCTTTAATTTGTCTGGTCATAATTTTTACTTTGTTGCCTGATTGAATTCTTTTTCAACCCGCACTTTTATTTCGTCACGAGTTTTTCCGTATTCTTTTGCCAGATCATCAGGCGGTCCCTGAAACCTGGAGGGATCGGACCCGGCACTGAATGCCGAGTAACGATCCCCGCAAAGATGATTTAAAAACGCTTCAGCCATCTGCGACCGCACCGTGTTATGGGTGCATAAAATACGCTTTTCCGAATAATATTGTTCTCCATCAGGTCACCTTTTAAAGCGTATCGGTGTCATGAAATCACTTTATTTTGTCAACGGAACAAACCCTTCTTTCTCGACAATTTTCTGCCCTTCGGCGGACTTCACGAATGCTAAATATTTGGCCACATCGCCGGTTGCGTTGCCGTCTGTGTACATATAGAGCTCACGGGAAAAAGGATATTGCCTGGAAAGCGCCGTCTGGATGGTCGCCGTAATGCCGTTGACCTGTAAGGGCTTCACGCTTTTGTCCAGGTAGCCAATACCAAGATAACCGATGGCGTAACGATTTTTGGCGATTGCCGTAACGATGGCGCCGTTGGAGGCCAGCATTTGCGCTCTGGGTGTGACTTTGGCTTTTTTCATGACGAAATGATCCCATGATTCGAATGTGCCGGATGAAGAATCGCGGGAAATGACAACAATCTGTAAATCATCGCCGCCGACTTCCTTCCAATTGGTAATTTTACCCTGATAAATCTGGCTGAGTTGATCAACGGACAAATTTTTAACCTTGTTTTGCGGATGGACAACGGGAACAATCGCATCATGCGCGACCACATTCGCAACCGGAGTTACATTTTTGGTCTTGGCCAGTTCCACTTCTTCCTTCTTGATTTCGCGGGATGATGTGGCGACGTGTGCCGTTTTATCAATCAGGGCTTTGATCCCCTCGCCGGAACCGCCGCCGGAAAGAGACATCTGCACGTCAGGATGCTTCTTCATAAATGCCTCCAGTGTGCCCTGGGCTATAGGCAAAACCGTGGTTGACCCTTTGATGACAATGGATGATCCTGCGAAAGCAACTCCGCTCATGAGGGCAATCGTTATTATCGTCATTACTGTTTTCTTGAAAATTCTTAACATTGAAATTTCCTCCTGATTTAAATTTGCCGCTATTATAGGAGGTCAATGTTACAGTTTGATGACGGTTTGATGAAGATGCTAAAACAATGTGAAAACGATGCCGAATATTTTGAAAATATTAAGAATTACATCTTGTCGGCAAATTTATAGCCGAATCCTCTAACCGTCAGAATGTAATGAGGGTTTTCCATGTCTTTTTCGATCTGGGAACGCAATCGCCGGATGTGGACATCAACGGCACGGTCGGTGATGAAAGTTTCATCGCCCCAGACATGATCAATAATCTGATTTCTCGAATAGACACGACCGGGATGGCGGGATAAAAAGAAGAGAAGTTTTAATTCAGTCGGACTAAGCGTGACTGCTTTTCCATCAACAGAGACGAGACATGACGTGTAGTTTATTTTCAGTCCTTTGTGAACGAACTCTTCTGTGTCTAGAGTCTTTTCACTTTCTTTGAAACGTCGTAAAACACTGTGGACTCTGGCGATAAGTTCTCTGACGCTGAATGGTTTTGTTACATAATCATCGGCCCCGATTTCCAGGCCGGTAACTTTATCAATTTCATCGCTTTTTGCTGTAAGCATAATAATCGGCAGAGCAGCGGTCGACGGATTACGCCGAATGTTCCGACAGACATCAAGTCCGCTCATTTTCGGCAGCATCAAGTCAAGAATCATTAAATCAGGACGTTGTGTCTGTAAAATTTTCAGCGCAGCTTCGCCGTCGAAGGTTTTAACCGTGGAATAACCTTCTTTCTCGAGATTATAAGCAATAAGATTTACGATATCTTCTTCGTCATCGACTATCAGAATTTTATTCATACAATGAAACCTTTGAGAACGGAGCCACCGTCTCTTTTCGTTTGATGCTTTATCGTTGACCGTACGGAAAGTGACTTGTTAAAAAAAGTATAAAAAATTTGAGGGTGCCTGTCAATTAAATAAGATTCATCCACGCATGTCCTCATGAAATCTTTTTCTTAATGTAATCATATTGCAACATTCCCGTGCTATTTTAGCGCCAAAAACAAAGTACGGAAATTTCATGAGGTGTAAAAATTGAGCAAAACAAACAGTAATGTTGTCCGGTATCCGGTCCAGGACAATGTAACATTAGACAGAGATCTTTGGAACATCATAGGAATTAAACGCAACCGGCTGGGGATGGAAATAAAAGTCGATTCATTGCCTTTTGCTCCGGGGGATGTCACTTCCGGAAGTGAATCAGAATTGCAGACTGTTGTTGTCGGCAAAAGGTCTGATGTCGACCTTCCTCTTTTTATCGAACAATCAAATTATTTCAGCAACATTAGAAGAAGAGCCACATCCGGTGACACATCGAAAAAAAGGATGACTGATCTGGAAGGCTATTTAAATGCCGACAACGATAATATCTGGGAAAACAGCTGGGTGCGATTCCCCGTCGGGAAAATAGGGGGATATGCTAAACGGATGCTACAGCACGATTTTTTAAGAGACAAGCGTAATGCCGGCAAAGGTGTTCGTTCGGACCTGAATCGATTTTTCTTTCACCACGATTCGGAAGAATTTATACGCATACCCGTAAGTTATCTTTTAAAACTGGCCATGGCTGAAGCGATAGCGCCGCTCGATATTTCTGCAACGCCGATGGCCAGGACCGCGTCTAAAATTATGGATAAGTTTCTCAATGACAATACATCTCCGGAAACATCGTCATTTTATGTTGTTTCTTCTGAATCTGGAGAAGACATGGGAAAAAGTTTATGTACGGAAATGGCTGTCCGCTACTTGCTCTGTCAAGTTTTACTGGAGTACGCCAACAGAAAATTCGCTTTACGGGAAAACGGGCAAGAAGCTTTAATTTTCTTTTCACCTCACCCGCCTGTTAAACAAAAACTGCTGAGCAATAGTATCTCGGATTCGTTTTATCGTGAACTTTTCATGAATCCCTGCCTTTCCGGATGGGATGAAGGTGAAAAGAAATGCGAATATATGCATCTGTGTCATCGTGTTTTAAGCCGCAGTCAGTTTAATGCCGTCCTGAAACTGAGAGAAGCCGGAATCATCAACAACAACCTGGTGTCTCTTCCCAATCTTTCCAACATCAGCCTGGCCAATAACGGAACGCATGTCAGCATGGGGAGTCGTAAATTAAGTTCGCTTTTAGGCGATCCTTCCTCCGGTTATACCCGTTATCATGAAAAATATTTCGGTGATCTGGTTGTGAAGATCGTTGAACATTTTCTTCCGCTTTTTGTCGGTACTTATACGGCAGCCCCTTACAGGATGGGTTTTACCGATTTTCATCCGGAAAAGGCCCTGGGATTTCTACCGCATGAATTGGATTATACGCATCTGCGGATGCTCTGGAGACGCTGGCAGAAAAAAGCTGATTTAAAAATATTCGGTTATCCGCTGACGCCATTCGGTCCCGGTCGGACTGATCGTCTGATCAGCGCGATTTTCCGGTTAAAAGGAGATTTTGTGCCGGATTTCAGATTAGTTGATTACCTGGTCTCTATCCTTAGTACTGAAAAAAGTCCCGCACTTGACGGAAAACTCAATAACAGCCGTCAGCTGAAACAGGACCTTGCCGATCTGGGGGTCTTCGACCCCCAGATGTCCCTCTATCTTTTTGACAAATT
>JAGVUJ010000168.1 GCA_019136325.1 Deltaproteobacteria bacterium | reverse complement strand
GCCGCGGCAACTGGAACAGATGAATATCAAGGAGGGAGCAATGGAGCCACTGTCAGGGAAAAATATCTTAATTACCGGAGCGGGAAGCGGCATCGGCCGTTTGATGGCCCACTACTTTGCCGACGAGAAAGCCAACGTCGCTCTGGTGGACATCAATGAACAGGCGGTAAAAAGTGTCACCCGGGAAATATCGAGCCGTAATGTGTGCGCGTCGTATTATTTGTGCAATATCGCCGACAGCGAGGCAGTGGCGCAAACCGCCGACCGGATTCGCCGGGATTTCGGAGCCGTCGACATTTTGGTGAACAATGCCGGGACGGTTGTCGGCAAATCGTTTTTCGATATTACACTCGAAGAAATGCAACGAACCATGAATGTCAATTTCTGGGGACATCTCTTTTTTACCAAGGCTTTTATTGGCGATATGATTGCCCGCAAAAGCGGCGCCATCGTCAATATCGCCTCCTCCAGCGGTCTGATCGGCATGCCGATGCTTTCGGCATATGCCGCCAGTAAATTCGCCGAAGTTGGTTTTTCCGAAGCCCTGCGCCGGGAACTCAAGAAATTCGGGCACAAAGGAATCACCGTTACATGTGTCTGTCCTTATATCATCGACACTGGCATGTTCAAGGGCTTCAAGCCGATGGCTTTGAGCCCTTTTCTGAAGCCGGAATATGCCGCCAGAAAGATTGTTGACGGCGCTAAAAAAGGAAAACCCTACGTCATGCTTCCACCCCATAGCATTTACAGCACAATGTTTCTAAAATTGCTGCCGACGCATTGGTTTGACTGGCTTTTGAAGATGTCCGGCGCCGAGCGGGCCATGGACTGTTTCGAGGGAAGGAAATCATGTTAAATCACGGAAACATGACGAATCTCCATGCCCGGGCTTGACTACGGCAATGCCCAAAGAGCATTATGATTTCATTAGCGCCGCAGCCGAAGTTGTCCATGAGATCGTCAGGAAAAGTGAAGTCCTCTGTGCAAATCAATTTTGCATAAAAAGGGATCCGTCATTCTCCAGCCTATGACAGTGAACCTCTTCTCGGACGGCGCAGAGGAGAGTGAAAAGAACGGTAAACACAGCGGGAATTCTCACGCAAACGCTCTGCCTAAGAACTCCTCATTTTTTTGTATAGGGTAGTCCGCGAAATGGACATCTCTTTGGCAACGCGGCTAATGTTTCCGCCATGTTTTATAAGCAGATTGGCGATTTGATCCTTTGTATTGTTTGCCGACAAGCGTTTCCCAAGTTGTCTGGCTTTATGGATATTCAATTCCGAATGTTGATCATTGAATGAGTTCGCCGCTGGCATGCATGTTTCTACCACAGGCAGTTCCCGAATCTCGGCGGGCAGATGTTCTTTTTCAACAATGGTGCCGTTCATGGTATTGACAACGCGTTCAACCACGTTCTGCAGCTCACGCACGTTGCCCGGCCATTTGTAGTTCAGCAGGCAGGCAAAGACATCGGGTTGAATCCAATCGACGGTTTTGCCCATACGTGACAAGATGGTTTTTAGGAAACATTCGAAGAGCATCGTGATATCGGCCGGCCGTTCTCGCAAAGGTGGTATTTTGATGCTAATTACATTGAGGCGGTAAAACAAATCACTGCGGAAATTCCCCTTGCGCATCTCCTCCGACAGGTCCTTGTTCGTCGCGCAGACGACGCGCACATCCAGTGGAATGTCTCGCAATCCGCCAATGCGAGTAATTCTCTTTTCCTGCAGAACCCTCAATAACACACCCTGCTGATTGAACGGCATGTCGCCGATTTCATCGAGAAAGATCGTCCCACCGGAAGCCAGCTCGAATTTTCCAGGCTTGCCTCCCTTACGCGCACCGGTGAAAGCGCCTTCCTCGTAACCGAACAATTCACTCTCGATCAGTTCCCGGGGCATGGCTGTACAGTTAATGGCCAGGAAAGGTTCCTTTCGTCGCGGACTTTCATTGTGCAGGGCCTGTGCAAACAGTTCTTTCCCTGTACCGCTTTCGCCGGTGATCAACACGTTGCTCATCACCGCCGCCGATCGTTTGACTAGGCCGAGCATATCCTGCATGACGGGATCTGTCGTCAAGATATCCTTGATAGAAAATACAGCTTGGGTGCCGCTCAAACGATTCACTAGCCTGTGGATATCCTTGATAGGGCGCAGCATGATGACTCCGCAGTTTTGCATACCCCCATCGTCGGGAAGCAGTGTACCGGAGGCCAGTAAGCGAAGCGGTCCTGCGGATGTCGGCAGTACGATTTCCTGATCGGTGAACGGTTCTTTGGCTTCGATCATGCGGTGTATAAAAGGCAATTTGCCCTTTGCCATCAATTCCTTCATCCCGGATTTTGCTTCCTCCAGAATCTTGTAACCGCCTGCCACGAAAGAGCTGTTGAGAATTTCAAAGTCACCTTCGCGATTGACGGTTACCACGCCGTCTGAGATATTCGTCAGCACGTTGTTGAGACTGCGGTTCAAAAAGTTAAGCTCACTATTTTTGCGGTAAAGTTCTTCCGTCCTTTGTTTTACTAAAATTTCCAACTCATCGTTGGCGGACAGCAGATGTTCTTTCAGCAGTTTACTTTCCGTAACGTCGACGGCTTCAACGATAATAATTTTTTCGCCGCTTTCCCTGAACAGGCCGTAATAGCCGTCAGTATATACGATGCTGCCGTTCTTATTCACAAATTTGATTTCGTAGTTCAAAGGGACTTTTTCGCCGCGGAGCCTGGCGAGTCCTCTGTTTTTGACTTTTTCTCTCTGATCTGGATGCACAATGTCCCAGAAGTTTTTGCCCTTCAGATCCGCTAGTGTATATCCTAAAGTTTTCTCGAAGGTAGAATTGACATAAATATATTGATTTTTGGCAATCGCGTAAATGATAATGGGGATGTTATAAATCAGTTTCCCAATATCATCCGTGCTGGTCGCCAGAATGCGCTGGAAGAAGCTGTTCGCGGTTTCGTTTTCAAAGATACCGAAGATAGCCTCTGCCGCGTTTGTCTTCGCTCCAATGACCTTCTTGTCATCGTCTTGATCTTTTCTCATTAGTTCCTTCTCCAATACCACAATATGGAAGAACTATTCTCGCTAATTTGTCGAGGCAGTCTGATGCCGGCATTTTCCTGGTCTTATAGACAGCCATCTTCCTTGAACAACGATTAACGGCACCTGACTGTTTTTTTGATTGCAGGCATGAAATTCACACTTGCAATTCAATTGCCGGAAATGGTAAAAATAATAATACTTTGCCCCTACATTGTCAACACCCTTGCAGGTGGGCAGAAGCATACGGCGGCCTTCGGGCAGCTTATGCAAATTTTCTAGCTATGCGAAAAGGACATGCCGTCCTTTGCGAGGCCAAAAAAAGCAATCACGAGAAGAGCGGTGTTAGGAAGGATTAAAAAGGGATAGTAAAATTAGCATCAGAAAACAGGCTCCGGAATTTCCAGCCGGAAATATCAGGTTTCCAGATACAGTGTGGATACTCCCGTCCGCATTTTCATTAGAATGGTTTCTACCAGTGTTTGGCTGCCTCCCGAGTCAGCTCTTCCCGGAATTGCGGATGGGCGATGCTGATGAGCTTCCGGGCCCGCTCCCGCAGGCTTTCGTAGCGGAGGTTCACGGCCCCGTATTCGGTCACAATCCACTGGACGACACTCCGCGGCGTAGTGATCGGCGTGCCTTCATCCAGGATCGGCTTGATTTTGGAACGGAGCTTGCCCTGTTTGTCCTTGAAGGTGGACTGCAGGCAAAGAATGCTTTTTCCACCCTTGCTCATTTGAGAGCCGATGACGAACTCGAGCTGTCCCCCAGTGCCGCTGTACTGGTAATAGCCCATGGCCTCGGCGCTGACCTGTCCCTGCAAATCAATCTCCAGGCAGGTATTTACGGAAACCAGGTTGTCGTTTCGGGAGATATTGCGAATGTCGTTAACCCATGCGCCTTCACACACCAGAAGGTCGGGATTATTGGCCGCCCAGTCAAACAGGCGCCGGTCGCCGATGCATGTCGCCACGATGCTCTTGCCCGGCAGGAAATTCTTTTTGGAGTTGTTGAGCACACCAGCTTCAATAAGCGCATAAAGCCCGTTGCTGATGATCTCGCTCCATAAACCCAGGTCCTTTTTTCCGGCGGACACCAGAAGGCTCGTTACGGCGTCGGACAGCCCGCCCAGGCCGATCTGGAGACAGGCGCCGTTGGGGATTAATTCGGCAATGTGTCCCGCAATCAGCTTGTCCGTCTCTCCCGGAGGATTGGACTTGATTTCCCGAATCTCATAATCCGTTTCAATAATGTAGTCCACTTCCGAAACATGGATAAACGTGTGTTGTTCGGAGGGGCCGTCGCTCCACAGGAAAGGCATATTCCTGTTGACCTCGACGATCACCGCTTCACAGGAGTCATCCAGATAGGCTTCCTTGCCATAATGGTGCGTCCAGACGCTGCGGGACATCCATCCGTCTTCATTGGGCGGTGAAACCACGAAGGCTCCCATCCGCGGTTTATGATAGCGGATCACGCGGCCGGCGTCGCTCATCTGGCAGGGGATGTAGCGGAAGTTTCCCTGATCCTGCAGTTTCCTCTCCAGACCGGTGAAGAATCCGTACACATCAAGGTAATCCTTCAGCTCGGGCTTCAGGTGCGGTGAATCCGGGTAAATGCAATACGGAGCAAACAGATCGATGTGAAATTTGTTTTCCAGGATGCGCTTGCACATCTCTTCAATGAAAGCGCGCGGAAAGTTAAGGCCACCGCAGGTAAAGATAAAGTCTCCGTCCCTGACCTGGGCCGCCACCTCCCTGGCTGTCGTTTTCTTCTTGTTGTATTGTTCCTGCCACGGCTGCACATCGAAAAAACGACCTTTTCTATCCGGTTTAATATTGGGATTGATTTTCATGTAAAATCTCCATTATGCTTTAAATACATTTTTAACCAACTACGCGCTGAACACGATCCACAGGGACATGCCGTCTATTATTTCTTCAGATTTTCAATGATGCTGACCACACCCTGACCGCCGCCGCAGCAGGAGGAAAAGAGTCCGTATTTGCCGCCCGTACGTTCAAGCTGCCTCATGGCAAACATGGCCACGCGGGCCCCGGATGCCCCGTTGGCATGG
>JAGVUJ010000120.1 GCA_019136325.1 Deltaproteobacteria bacterium | reverse complement strand
TTCGGGCGCGGCGGGAAACGGTGTTATGACTTCAACGCCGGCAGGTATTTCTTCCGGATGGTCGGCAATGGCAAAATTAAAACCGGTGGCTTCGGACATTTCTTTCATGGCATGAGTGGAAAAAGAATAAGGCAAAATCACGTTGCAGGCACCGGTCAGCGACGCCATGACACAGGCGGCGGTCACGGCTTTGTTCGTGGTGCAAAGACAAATGATTTTTTCACCCCTGCGCTCTGCCAGGGTTTTTCTCAGTCCGGCCGCTAAAGCGAAAACATCTTCGTAACTGTATCCGGAGAAGGTGAATTCTTTCCGGCCGGCATCCGGGGGCAACGCCAGAATTTGTTTATAGAAGCTGATTAATGGATTTTTTTTCAAGCCGGTCATACACAAAGAGCCCGTAATTTTTTTATTGTTTACCGCAAAAAAGAAAAAAAAACATCTATTATAACAAGAACTACAATTCTTGTTGACTTCCGCGTGATTTTTTCATTAGCTTACAAAAAAACATAAAGAGATTGCTATATGCTTGACATCGACATTGACAGCCTGATTCCGCATCGGGGAAAAATAAAAATCATCAATGAAATAATTGATATACAGAACACCTCCGCCGTCAGTGCAGCTGTTGTAAATTCCAACTGGCCTCTCTTCGACGGCGATGCGGTTGATTCTCTGGTTTTAATTGAAGGCATCGCCCAGACGGCTGCTATCGTAGAAGGATACAAAAGAAAACAAAAGGGGAAATCAGGAGTAAAAGGCTGGCTTGTCGGCATTAAAAACGCGGAATTCCACGAAGAGAAGCTACCCGTAAATACCAGGGTGATCATTATGCTGGAAAATAAATATTCTTTTGATAATTACGGTGTCGTGGAAGGCATTGCGCAAACCGGAGAGAAAATTCTGGCCACCGTCACCCTGCAGGCCATGCGTCTTAATGATGACGATCAATAACAGGTTCTCAAGGAGTTAAAATATGAATGATAAAAAAACTGCGATTATCACCGGCGCGAGCCGCGGCATCGGCCGGGCCACGGCGGTGGAAATGGCCAAAGCCGGATATTTTATAATCATCAACTTCAAGGCCAACGAAACAGCCGCCGCGGAGACGTTAGATCTGGTGCGAGCCGCCGGTGGCGACGGAGAAATCCTTAAATTTGATGTCGCCGATAACACCCAGACCAGGGATGCCGTCAAAGATATTGCCGAACGTCACAAAAACATTCAGGTCCTGGTCAACAACGCCGGAATAACCGCCGACGGACTCTTTATGCTGCTGGGCGAAGAGGAATGGGACAGCGTCATTAATACCAGTCTGAAAGGCTTCTATAATATGACCAAACCTGTTCTGCGGGAAATGATCAGAAAAAAACGCGGCTCCATCGTTTCCGTCTCCTCGCTTTCGGCGCTGATGCCTAATCGCGGCCAGTCCAATTATTCCGCAGCCAAGGCGGGCCTTATTGCCGCATCCCGATCTCTCGCCACGGAAGTGGCGCGTTTCGGCGTTCGCGTCAATGTTGTCGCCCCGGGCCTGATTGAAACCGACATGATCAGGGAAGCTCCCGTTGAACAAATCAAACAGATCATTCCCATGGCGCGCCTGGGAAAACCGGAAGAGGTCGCCGGTGTCATTCGTTTTCTATGTTCCGACGAATCCTCCTATGTGACCGGACAGGTCATCGGCATTAACGGAGGAATATGCTGATTCGCGCTTATCGTAATTTATTTTTGTTCATTTTTATTTTCGCCGGAGTTTTTTTGATTAACGGCGGACCGTCTTTCGGCGCCGTCAGCGATTTTGATCACTTGCGCACAGAATCAACCAAAATCAAAACCTTACAGGCTGAGTTTGTCCAAAAAAAATTCATGAAGATTTTATCCAAACCGCTTATATCGGAAGGCTGCTTTTTTTATGTCGCGCCGGATTCATTCCGCTGGGAATACTATAAACCTCTGAAAAGTATTGCCATTGCTCATAAAAACAAGACCAAACGTTATATTTATTCCCGCGGGAAACTGGTCGAAGATAAAACGGGCGGCGCCCAGGCCATGAATATCGTGTTAAGCGAGGTCTCGGGCTGGATGAGCGGCAGGTTCGATCAGAATCCGTCGTTTAGAGCAACCATCCATAAAAATGCGGATACCCGTATAACGCTTACTCCTGCCGGAAAAAGCATGACCGGTATGATTGAGAAAATAGAGATTACGCTTTCTCCAAAATCGGAAACGGTTAAATCGATCAGGATTTTTGAAGGCTCCGATAACGTTACCCAGATCAATTTCAACAACGTGAAACTCAATGCGGTGGTTAATCCGACTGTCTTTCAGGATGTGCCATGAAGAAATTATCCCTTTTCATATTGTTTTTGTTTCTCTTTTCCTGCCGGACAATGCCGGCCATCACCCCGCCGGATGACTCCACAGATAAAAATCTTTTCTCCTGTCCTGATCCCTTCCTGAAAGAAAGATATCGTTTTATACACGCGATAGAATACCGGACGTCAGGACATCCGGAAAATTCGATCATTGGCGTAACTGTCGCCGATCCGGTTTTGCGCTCGTTATCCTGCGCCATGATGACCGCGGAAGGCATGGTGCTTTTTGAAGCGGAAACAGCCCCCGACGGAATAAAAATCAGCCGCGCCATACCTCCTTTTGATTCCGAAGCGTTCGCGAAAAAAATGATTGACGATATCGAGCTGATATTTATGAAACCGGAAGGAAATTTGCGAACCATCGGCTATCTCGCCGACGGCTCAAAAGATTGTCGTTACCGTGAAAAAAACGGCGACGTGACCGACGTTATAGAAAACAAATTTGACGGCATGGAAATAAAACGTTACTCTTCATCCGGCGAACTGAAAAGGCATATCCGCTTGAACAAGACGACAAACCCGTATCAGGCCATTGAACTGCTGGCGGACGAAACCTTTGATTATTCTCTGTTGATGAATCTGATTGAAGCCCAGCCGGTTAAAAAGCAGGCTTTCAAAAGAAAATAAACACGCATCGAAATACGTTTTTCCTGCAATTGAAAAAAAAGATCAAGAGGCATTTTTGTTCCCATCGGGATCCTGATTGCTGACTGTGCGGCTGGAAATTCACCTTGACACACAAGAAGATGTCTCATATAACCCGCCGTCCTCAGAAAAAGACTGTTTTCATTATTTTTTCCAACGAGGCCTTTATACGGAGTAAGGGATGACGAATCAATATTCAAGACATAACGGGACGGTTCTCCCGGATGGCGGGAAAGAAACCGTCAGAGTCGCCGGCTGCGATCTGGGCAAAGCTACCGCCAAATTCGTGTTGCTCAAGGTCGGCCATAACGGTTCAATGACTGTCGAAGATTCCTTGTGCATCGTTCATAACGGACGTCCGCTTGATGCATTCAGAAAATGGTATCACGAGAAGAATATCGCCTCATGCGTTGCGCTTGCCGCCACGGGCCTGCATTCGGACGAATTGGTTACCCCGGTCATTTCAGCGCTGCCGGAAGACGCCTGTATCGCATCTGCTCTGACATTGCGCGACGATCTTCAAGGACCGATTAATCTCGTTGGCCTTAAAGCCCGGGGGTATGCCATCCTCACCAGGGATCAGCACGGCCATCTCAATTATATCGAAAACGATAAATGTTCCTCAGGAACGGGCGAGACCATGGTCAAGATCGCCGGACGTTTCGGGCTCGACCTTGAAGAAGCGGACCGGTTGGCTGCCGGCGCATCTGCGGGAATACCGATTACCGCCCGTTGCTCGGTTTTTGCCAAGAGCGAGATGACCCACTTCGGCAATCAGGGAAAACCGACCGATCAACTCATGAGAGGATATTTTGAATCCGTCGCCCGCAACGTGGCAGCCTTGTTGTCGCGGGTACGTATTGAAGGCCCTGTATATCTTATCGGCGGCGGCGCGCAACTCGTAACGTTTGTAAAGGCGTTTCAGGATCTTGCAGGCGGCATCGTCCGTGTCGCGGCGGAACCGCAAATTTTCGAAGCACTGGGCGCGGCTGTTTTGGCTGCCGACCAGTACCGGGGGCAGGAACTCCCGAAATTGCCCGCCGACCCTGAACGATTAATAACCTCCCGCCACGTTAGATTCCGCATTCATCCGCCTGTAAAACTGTCGGCGTCAAAAGTCACCTATCAGGAGGCCCCCAAGCTCACGGAGGATCCGGCAGGCACACCGGCCATCCTTGGCCTTGATCTGGGATCGACGGGCAGCAAAGCGGTCATGACCTCGATCAGAACCGGCAGACAGTTGATGGATGTGTATGACCGTACCCGCGGCAATCCTGTCGATGCCACATCCAGGCTTCTGGATGCCATACTGAAACAAACGCATCCCGATATCCGGGCAATCGCCCTGACCGGATCGGGACGTGAAGCCGCCGCAACGGTTCTGCGCGCCGTGTTCCCGTCACTTGCCGAACACATTGTGGTCCTGAATGAAATTGTCGCCCACGCCACGGCGGCAATGCAGTGCGACGACAAGAAGGGGGAAAGTCTCTCCGTCGTCGAGATCGGCGGACAGGACGCCAAATTCATCCAAATCGCTGACGGCAAAATCGTCGAAAGCGACATGAACAAAGCGTGCAGCGCCGGAACCGGTTCATTTCTTGAGGAACAGGCCGTTTTCTATGGGGTGCACGATGTCAACGAATTCACAAAGCTGGCCCAAAAAGCGACGCGCCAGCCGGACCTCGGCCAGATGTGCACGGTCTTTGTTGCCGATGCCGCCGCCGAAGCGCATAATGAAGGGTTCGGCATTGAAGATCTTTTCGGCGGATTCCAGTATTCTGTCATTCATAACTATATCAACCGGGTTATGGGAGCACGGACGTTCGGCGAACGGATTTTTTTTCAGGGCAAACCCGCCAGCGGACCTTCTCTCGCCTGGACGCTTGCTGCCGTAACCGGCAGGGAAGTGATTGTTCCGCATAATCCCGGCGCCATGGGAGCCTGGGGAATCGGGCTTTGTGCGATCCGGGAACTGGGCGAAGCGAATCTCCTTCAGGGAGGAAAATTCGATCTTAACCTGGCGCTAAATGCCCGGATCGTAGCCAGAACGGAATTCCGTTGCGCCGATCCCAAATGTCAAAACCTCTGCCATATCGACAAAACGACTGTTTCCGTTGATGGAGAAAACCAGACCATCCTCTCCGGAGGCGCCTGTCCCAAGTACGAAATCTCATCGGCCGGTTCGCAGAAACTTCCCAAAGATGCGCCGAA
>JAGVUJ010000083.1 GCA_019136325.1 Deltaproteobacteria bacterium | reverse complement strand
ACTCCAGAATTAATGTGTGCTCAGCCATGCCATGCAATGCAAATCGCCGCACTTTCCAAATTCATATCAATTCTTTTTCTCATCGCCGCCGGCCAGTTTGACCAGGTAATCGGACAGGCTGAAATCCTTTTGACGACACTCTTCATGAAATGCGCTCAGCCATGCGCCCGCGAGCTGCTGGTAACTGTGGCGGTCCCGGTAAACGCAGCGGTTTTCGGGAGGATGCGATGCAAAGTCGGTGATCGCGTTGAACGCGGAATAGGCGTTTTCGCCAAGTTCCTGTACGTATTGATAACACGTGGCCTCCAGATAACCGGAGAGCGATTTCCATTCATCCGTAATTTTCCGGTTTGTCGTAATGTTCCTGGGTTCGTTGATATGCAGGACGCCCTGGAGCAGAGGCAGAAAATAGGCGCGCGGCACGGCGCATTCACGCAGAACATCCATATAGTCATTAAAAACGGTCTTAACCTTTTCAAGACGCGCATGATCAATCTCAAAAGCGATCTCCCGGCCAATGTCCCTGGACAGATGCGCGTACTTGAAGCGGATGATGGCGTCGGGAACGATCATACCGTTTTTACAGACCTTGCGGTATAAACCGATGTCGAACGTCAGCGCCCGCAATCCGTTATAGCTGTTCGTGACACGGACAAACGGGCCAAACGCTTCGGGACGGCTTTGCGGGGACACCAGGGAGAAGTCAAGCGCGGTGGTGTTGTGCATCAAGTCAATATTACAATAGCTGCCGGTATGCGGTGCATCGCTGGCGGTCACCTGCCATTCACCCGGTTTGGTTTCCGGAAAGGCCAGGCAGCAGCACTGGTACGCCCAGTCCAGCGCCATTCTGTTTGGAACCATCCGGTAGCCCCGGCTTACGACGCCCAGGACGCGGCCGCTTTCGGAATTCACCAGCGCCTTCTTGTCCGGGACGGGCAGGCGGCGCTCGCCCGATTTCGTGGACATGCTGACGAAAACCGGATGTTCTTCCACCGGGAACATGATGTCATCCAAATTTGTCAAACGCGGCATGGCTTCCCTCCTTATGGTCTGTTTTAACTTGACTGTATTCTTCAGTATCTGTTAATTCAATGGAACAACGACAACCGTGAGTCGCATTATTTTGACTCCACAGCCTTTTTTCACCATTTGCACTGGTAAACGTTTATAGAATATCGAAGGAGGGACAGGCGGTCATGGCCCATGAGAAGAAATTACAGTCGAAGTTGATCCGGCTGGGGCAGATACTGCGGATTTTCATGGAGAAGGAGAAGGTTGCCAGCAGCTGGCTTGCCGATTATTTCCGGACGACGCCCCGGACGATCCAGCGCGATCTGCTGCTTTTGAAGGAATCCGGCTTTCCCCTGCACGAGGAAAAGAAAGGGACATATTGTTTCAGCCGGGATCTGGTGAAAAATCTGGAAGTCTTCGATGACACGGAGCTGGCGCTGATGGTGGCCATGAAGAATATCGTTGGGCAGTTGGGGCAGCCTTTCCAGAAAGCGGCGGACGATGTTCTGGACCGCTTGTATGACAACGTGGCCTCCATGCCGGTGTTCGTGAAGATCGACGACGCCATTCCGCTGGACATCAGCTGCGTCAACCGTCTGTTGAAGGCGATCCGGGAGAGAAAGCAGGTGGGATTCCAGTATTCCAGCAACCGCAAGCCCCATCCCGTTCAGTTGGAACCCTACCGGGTCGTTTATTACAACGGCTTCTGGTACCTGATCGGCAACGAGCCGGCCACAGGGATTCTCAAGCGCTATGCCCTGGACAATATCAGGGACATCCGGCTGCTGAAATCCGGTTTCAAATCAATCCCGGAGAATCTGGATTCCGTCCTGAAGGGCAGCGCCAATATCTGGTTTGCCGAAAAAACAAACCTGGCGGTAACGGTCCTGATCGACAACCAGGTCAGCCATTATTTCAAGCGGCGGAAGATGTTTCCAACACAGGAAATCAAGGAAGAAAAGCCGGACGGTTCGCTGGTTGTCGTCTTCCGTGTGGGCCACTTCGAGGCCATCCGCGACATCCTGAAATCCTGGATACCGCATATTACGATCCTGGAGCCGGAAGCATTCCGGCAAAAGCTGCTTGCGGAAGTAAAAGACTGGGTGAAAATGCAGGAAATGGAAACACCGACATGATGATGTTACTGCAATATAGACCACTATTGTCTTGATTTTACAAAGAATAAATTGACATGACCGTAAATAAAGAAACGCCATCGGGATTAACCGGGGTATTATCCTGTGCTTTGGCATTGAATCCGTCAGCCTTATAAAGAATCCTTGCCATAGTTATCATCTGGTGATAACTTAGATAACCATGAAAGTTAAAGAAATGAAACAGAAAGTGCTGAACATTGGCATTATACAGTTGGTCGATAGCCTGCAAATCCCGTTTGAAAAATGTAGCGTCACAAATTGGGCGTTAAAATGGAAATCAAGATGTTATCCGTGACGGATATGCGTAAGGTTTTTAACCAGGAAGACAGCCAGGTGCTGTATAAACTTGGTTTGATGTTCTTAAAAGGCGAACGCGTCCCAAAGGATGATGCGAAGGCGGCAAAATGGTTTCGCAAGGCGGCTGAGCGGGGGAACGTGGATGCCATGTATCAATTGGGCGAAATGTACAGATATGGCGAAGGTGTTCCCATAGACGATGCCGAAGCCATTAACTGGTATAGGAAAGCGGGAGAGAGTGAAGACGGCCTGGCCAGGCTGATGAAAAGGATTAGATGATGACGAATCGTATGGCGTTATGCCTGCCCCTACATTGTTACAGTTATGATTGCAAATCATACCAAAGGAGATGAAAGTTGAATGGCCGAAGCCGGGCGGCGGAGCATTACGGGTGCGTATTAAAGAAGTCCCATATCAACCTGAGCGCTCAGGTGAATGCAAACGTTGAACAGTTTGGTTTTCGCTCAATCACAACGATATTGCAGACGACAAAAAATCGATTTTTTAAAATTCTTGTAGCTAGAAACGCATAAGACCTAGTGGCAAGGACTCTGCGGATGATGCTCCTTCGCAACATGGCGCTCGACACGCCATCGCATCGGTCGGCGGCCGCCGTATTCCGCCAAGCCCTCCAGGAGGCGGACAATATTCAAAAGCATTGCGATTTCCACACGGAGGATTTTTACTGTGAATACGCCATCATCTATCTGGCCCAAGCCATGTCCACCGTCCGCCACATGCGCACTTCACCGGAGGTGCAGGCCAATACCAAAGAGTTCAGAAAGCTTCAGCGGTCCGTCTACAAGGAACTGGATCAGGCCAAACAACTTTTTGAAAAAGGGATGTCCGTGTCTTCTTCAGGAACCCGCTCCTCTTTTTTACTGAAAATTGCCGCCGTGTTGAAGACGATACTGAAAGGCGACGCGGAACTCTTTGTCAATCCGGAAAGACCCATCATCGGCGGGGCCGATATTTTTCAGCGGGAATCGATGGACGTGCAATGGCAGATCGGATATCGCCGCAGTGAACTGCCCATCCAGAAGCAGGATGAACTGGTCGTCAAGATCACCATCCAGAAAGGCACGCTCTACAACGCAGCCATTGATTTGTTCAGTTACCGGCCCACCACGCTGTTTTGCAATGCCGTGGCGTTGTGGGATTTTCTGCCGGTCCACACGGCGCTCACCGCAAAAATCGTTCGGGAAAGATTGCAGCATGCCATTGAAATCGCGCGGCGGGCACAGGAAGAGAATGTCGGCATCTATGCCTTTACCCGCGCTTACAGCGAAATGATTCCGGCGGATGAATATATCGCGCACATGGACAAGGCGCTGAAAATCATCGACGAAGAAGTCGGCGGGGATCTGAGCGGCCGTAACGATTCGGAAATCATCACCGGTGCGGCGCAGGGTAAACTGCCGAAACTGTTTACGTTGAACTTCTAATTGTTTCTTTTACAAATAAAGAAACTTGAGCTGGTCTGGGAGAATCGTCCAGTGAAATAAGTGGATAAAATTGCGCTATAATGCAAGAAGAAAGGAAAAGGGGCGGCGTTATATGAGCGAAAAACCAAGAGGGAATCTTGCCCCGGCATTCATCAATAAGGGCGGGTTCAGCCCGCCCTTATTTTCTTTCCTGCAAATCTCGCCTTGACAATAGAACGTACGTTCTACTATGTTTTGCTCGCACTGGATACTTTCAACTACAATTCAAAGCGAGCACGACATGTCATTGCCAGCAGCCGAATACCGGCCACGACATCCGCAGGACTCTGATTATTATCACTGCGTAGAGGACTATTTTGAAACCTTTGTGCAGGTTTATGATGACCGGTTCTCCAGGGATTACGGCTTCTGGCGGCCTTATATAGAAAAGGTGATCTACCGTTACCTGGACTGCGGCGATCTGAAACACGGTTTTGCCCGCGTGAAATGCAAAGACTGCGGTCATGAATATTTGCTGGCGTTCTCCTGCAAGCGCCGTCATTTCTGTCCTTCCTGCCACCAAAAGCGCGTGGTGGAATTCGGGGAGTGGCTTTGTATGGATGTTCTGAAGAAGATACCTCACCGGCATTTCATTTTCAGTATTCCCAAAATCCTTCGCCGTTATTTTCTGTATGATCGAAAACTGCTTGCGGCCCTCAGCCGCTGCGCATGGGAATCACTAAAAGTATTTATGCAGCAGGCCGTGCCGGAAAAGGACCCCATCCCCGGCGCGGTTATTGCCGTGCAGACATTCGGCGACTTTCTCGGATTCAATCCCCACTGCCACATACTTTTGACGGACGGATGTTTCTATGGCAAAAAGGGTATGTTTCGCGTCGCCCCGCCTCTGGAACTCAAAAAGCTGGAGGCCATTTTCCGGCACAAGGTTTTCAAGATGCTGCTGAAGAAAGGCAAGATCACCGAAGAAATGGTCAGGATGCTCTCTACATGGAAACATTCCGGCTTCAATGTCTTCTGCGGCAACCGGATATCGCCGAAAGATGGCGCAGCAATGGAAAATCTGGCGCGGTATATCATCCGGGCTTCTTTCTCCCAAGAGCGGATGACTTATATGGAGCAGGAAGGAAAAGTTGTCTATCGGTCCAAAAACGGCAGGGAAACAAAAGATTTTCCCGCCATGGAATGGCTGGCATTAATGTGCTCCCATATCCCGAACCGGGGTGAGCAGATGGTGCGGTACTACGGCTATTACAGCAATGTCGCTCGGGGTAAGCGGAAAGCAAAAGGCGCAGACGATGCCATCCCCTGCATTCTCGAACCGGCGGAAAACAATAAA
>JAGVUJ010000214.1 GCA_019136325.1 Deltaproteobacteria bacterium | reverse complement strand
TGAGTTACGTTTTTGAATTTCTCGGATAGCCATTTACTGAGATCTTGGAGTTGCTTTTCGATTTCTATTACGTTATTTATTTCCATATTCATCCCTTTCATTTTTACCCGGATTATTTTGTTATGCTTAAATTAAATACAGTTTATTCACTGTCTTCTCCCCATATTTTCTTTCCAGCCCTCTGATCATAAAATGCCCTGTGGCCATATTCTGAAAGTGGTCCATGAAGATGGAATTGATCAACGCGCCGCCGGCTGCGCCGATTATGGGAACTGCCGAGGCGGCGGCTTTTTGTGATACAGTAACGCCGAAACGGGAGGCAATAACGGCAATCAGGCGCACCAGCGCGGGGGCGCCTTCTTCGGCGATGCCTTTTTCAACGATATACTTTGCCGCCTCCGATACCTGCTTGGCCAGCAGCGCCCGGACGGCATAATAACCGCTTTCCGCGGCGTTGTCTTTGTCGGAACTGCCGCCCAGGGCAAAAACTTCCAGGCAGGCCAGTTGTGTTTCGATGCTTTGAATATTCTCGCCTTCGCTGCGGGCAATGTCGGCGATGGATCGGAACATGATAACGGTTGTGGCGGGCAGTTCAATCGCCAGCGCCGGAAGTCCGAAAGCGCCACCGATGCCGCCGGATGCGGCAACCAGAAATTTGTGCAGCTTGTCGCTTGATGATTTTCTGTCTTCGCGGGCCAGTGTTTTGACGGCTGCTTCAAGCGCGTGTTGAAGTGATTTATGCGTTATCGTCTGGATCGTGGCGGCCCATTTCTCCGGCAGGTAGCCAAAGGCTTTTTCAAAAGGCATGCCGACCACATTGGTCAGTTTAGCGGCCAGCCCCGGATTTTCCAGCAGGTCTTTCGCGTATTGAAGTCGCGCCATGTCTTTTGGAGTCATTTCCATAATATTATGAACGTCAATTACCACTGCCTTCCCTGATTTTTTTGGCAGTTATACTGTGCCATTCGCCCTTACCAGCATCCCTTGACTTGGACTGCGCCTTGATCTGAAGGGCGCAGTCTTCTTCCCTGATGCAGATTTCAACGCTGTCTTTCGGATAAAGTTCTGTTTTGCCTTTGACGATGGATGCGGCGGCAAGGGAAGCAGTTTTGCCGACTTTCCAGCCCATATCCATTGCTTTGAGGCGGATGGTCTGGGCGTCGGCATTGAGTTTTTTGGAAGAGTTGAAACATTCTTCGGCTAGACACGGCTTGAACGCCAGAAGTGTGAGGACAAATACCACAATCAGCATCAAGGATACTCTGTGATACACGGTTATGCCTCTTTGTCTTTTGATTGTTGCCTGATGGTTCTTAAATTATTTAATACAATAATAAAATAGATTCCACAACATAAAATTCCCACATCGATGCCCGTGCTCTCGTTTGATGTGACCATCAGGAATACGATAAAAACAACCGTCAGGATTTTTGCCGGTATAAAAAGATGGATTCGCATCAGGGATCTTGCCAGAGGATTGGCTTCATAACCTCCATCGCGCAAAATCCTGTTGGTGGTGGTCACGTCCAGAATGTTCAGGATGATTAAGAGTGTAGCCAGTAGGAATAACGTCATTATGGTTCTCCCCGCCTAATTTCAATAATCTGAATCATGGTGATTATCTCCGCTTTCCTTACCTCGCCGTCAATACGGGGAACTTCTTGAATAAGTAACGGCTTTCCCTGGTTTCCTTCAGATTCGGTCTCTGCTCAATTGCGGCCCAGGTCGTGCCACCGGAGCGATACAGGCAAAGCATTGCATCTTTTGTGAAGGATTCCCGTGTCCAGGCTGCCAGTGGCGCAAAGGAATGTTCGATCCACAATTTCTTGCGATCCGCGTATTCAATCAACAGTTCGGTTTTGTCCGGATTGGGATGATCGCGGCACATGCTGCACAGCCAGTGCCCTTCCGGCGTTCGTTCTTCAATGAGGTCAAATTCCCTGATGATGTCAAAATTAGTTTTCCGGTAGTCCACACAGATCATGATGGCGCCGACCTTGGTAAAACAACAGTTAATATGCTTGCTGACGCCACGAAAACCTATGACAAAGGCGCCCTTCTTCTGCCGCAGCAAGTAGGGCTGCTGAGAAAACAACCGCCTGTTGCGGGCTGCCCAATGCAAAAACAACACCTGCTGGTAGCAATGATTTATGGGACTGTCCTTCATCTTTTTGTTTTATCCTTGCTCTTCCTTGATGATGATCAGGGTTTTCAAAAACCTGTCAAAATCTTGAATCCTGATTAGCGAAAGCCGGAACCAATGGACGACCCATTCCGGTAAGACTTCCGCATCTCTTTTCCGTTTTAATGTGATCCTGATAATGATGTCTTCAATATCTTCCGGATCATCGCCATTTTGGACAAGCCGGTGCTGGATCTCAAATTCAACAATCGTTTCAGCATCCGGCCAGATTCTCTTAATCTCTGCGGCCAGTGCTTCTTTCAGATCATACCAGCCGATGGTAAGAGGTATCATGTAATCCATTTTCGGTCTCAGGATGATGCAGGGTCTTCTCTTGACGGAGTTTGGCCGAACGTCAAGATGCCCCTCGCAGATGCTGACGAGATCGAGCGTCTCCAGAGCGTTCAGGCGCGTAAGCCAGATATCTTCCAGATTCCGGTCAACAGCCCAATCCCGCCAGCGTCTTTGATAGGGTTTGCATTCCATTGATGTCTTCATGGTCATGTCAAGTTACTGACCAAATTGTTGCTCTTGTTGCGCTTCACCAGCGCGCCCAGCATCTGCTCGATTTGTGCGTTGGTCAGTACTTCGCTGTAAAATTCAACATCAACATCGTCTTCCAGGGCTTCCATCTTTTGGAAGTATTGCCAGACCTTTTCCTGATCGTGTTTCTGGTAGTAGTATTCCATCAGCGCGGTGGCCATGTTGCTGCACCCCATATGATTCATGGCTCTTTCCATGCAGTTGACGGCTTTCTCGGTTTCGCCCAGTTCATTGAGGGACAACCCCAGATAGGCCAGGGCAATCCAGAGATCGGGTTTCAGCGCCAGGGATTTTTCCAGAAGTCCGATGGTTTCCCGCAGTGGCTTCTTGCGCCGGATCAGGATGTCTGCCAGATCGAAATAGTCATAGGCGTCGGCGCGGTCTTCGGCAATCTTCTTTTCCAGATGCTTTTGCTTGGGGAAGAATATTCCTAATTCTCCGCGCCAGACAGGCCCCTTGTTCCTGCCGTCCGCGCCATAGCGATAGAGGCCCCGGGGCTTGTTGAAGTAACGGTCGCCTGTATAATAGACAAAAAGATTTTCCGACGCATCGGCGACCATATTTTTGGGATAAAATCCGGGAGCAGGGGGCTCGATGTCAAAAAAGTGATTTCCTTCCTTGTCCAGAATCCGGATCAGACCCTTCTCCAGCCCGACTGCCAGCTTGTCTTCGCCGATGACGCAAAGAGAAGCGACCTGGTCTTCATCTTCCACGTGGAGAAGGCCGTCGGTGTTCCATTGCTGCTGGAACATGTCGATTTCAGGGTCAATCACTCCCTGAATTCTGTTTTTCAGCAAAACGTCCAGAGAATGCAGCAACTTGCCTTCGTAAGTGAAAACATGGATCAGAGCGTGAAAATTGTCGGCCAGATACAAAAGACCGTCGCGGGCCGCCATGTCTTCCGGCCCCACGGGCGACCTGAAATGGTAAAGATACTGCCCCTGGCCATTGTAAACGAGAATATCGTTGCTGCAGCAGTGGCAGCCCTGTCCGACAAAGAGCAGATCGCGGGATAACGAATAGGCCATTGACATCAGGTTAAGACTGTGGATTTCTTTTTTTCGGTAATCCAAGCGATCCCGATAATCTCCATGTTTTTTTATGTCTCTGATAAAATAGAATTTCTTGCGCTCCTTGTTGCGGGCTGTCCATCTGCAATCATGCCGCATCAGGCGTTTTCGGTAAGTGCATTTTCCCCGCGCATCCAAGCCGGTCAGGTAGGCCAGATCGGTGGCCAAAATGAAGTTTCCGCTTTGATCGCGGGTGACAAACAGAGGCTCATGAGGACTGGCGACTGGTTTCCCCTTGTCGTTGAAAAGACGAACATTCCCTTTATATTTGAGGTGTTGGCTGTCAAAACGGTAAAGGAATGGCCCTCCGACGGTGGACCATCCAGAGTCGGAAAAAAAGACCAGCAAATCGTTGCTTTCGTTATCGATATGCAGGCTCAGGCTGTTCATTTTTAACTCCTTAATAAATGATGACGGTCCAGTTCAGCAGATAATAAACCGCGATCAGCGCGGCGATGGCGACGATGGCGATGACGATCCTTTTCAAAGTCATGATTTTGTCCTTTCCTTTATCTGAAGAATAAAACCGGCCCGCCCATGTATTGCAAAACCTCCGGGCCGAAAATCAGCCAGGCAAACATCACGGCGAGCGCCAGCGCCAGCAACATTGCTTTGATTTGTTTTGTGACAATCGGCATCGTGGTTTCAACCTTCCTTTGACCAATATATTATACAGGCCCGAGACGTTTGTCAAGGTGTTTTATCAATAATATCAATATCTTGTAATGGTTTTCATATGCAAATTAAAATTTCTATATAAACGGCGCTGAATATCAAAAAACGTTGCTTATGTTTTTGTTATTGTTCGTTTTGTGAAATATGCGGCCGGAAATGAAAAACAAAAAATGATGAAAAATATTTTTGCCTCGGTAAGATTTCATCGGCCGGATCTCGCCGCCGCAAAATATTTATATAGAAATTATTTATTTCCATATAAAACAGATTATATCTATTTGATTATAAAAGATAATTTAGCTTTACATCCAGGATTGGTTCGTATATTCTGAGTGCGAAGGCATGCCAGGGAGGCTGTAATGAAAAAAATAGTCCTGATCATCATCGTTCTTCTGGTAGCGGCCAACGCCTGGGCGGTGGTGGTCACAGGATCAGGCTCGACAAAAGAAGAAGCAGTTAACAACGGTTTGCGGGAAGCAGTCGAAATGTACACCGGCGCTTTGGTTTACGGGGTGACGGATCTTGAAAATTATCAACTCCGGAAAGATCAGATCGTCGCCGCCTCGCTGGGCTATGTGAAGAAATACCGGATTATCAAGACGTCAAAGATTGATGACCTCGTCATCGTCACGCTGGATGTCAATCTTGCGGAAAGGATCGTCCGCGACAATGTCCATCTGATCACTTACGAGGATGTCCTGCGCGACTACAACAACGTGACCCAGCGGCAGGACCAGATCCGGAAACTTATGGACATGATGAGGGTTCTGGCCGGCCGTCCCGTTCATGAGAAATACGGCGTCATTTATGAAGGCTACGAGATCAAGCGCATCGGCGCCACTCAGGTGGATGTGATTCTGAAGGCCCGCGTTAAGCTGAATTCCTTCTACAGCAGGGCCTATAATGAAATTCTTAAGCATCTCTCCCTGCAGGAAGACTCGTCGGATACCTGGCTGGCAGGGGGAAATTATCGGATCGAGTCCGGCCGCCTCACCAATGACCGATATTACATTGCCGATGATATGGAGGCTTCGACCATTGATGATGTTCGCGCTCAGTTTTACGTCAACGGCATGCCCGTGGATCAATGCCGGAAGTACCGTGACAATCTGATGGTGGTTTACAATCCGGCCGGGTTTGCCAGTGCATTTGTCAAGGGTTTCCCCAGGGCTTTCAAGCAGGCATGGAATGACGAGCCGCCGACAACCGACAAAAAGCTCACAAACACGGGAATCAAGAACTCGAAGATTCTTCCTCCGGAGGGTTTGCCGCTGAAAATAAAGTACCGCATATGGGATTCAAAGGACATCAAGACGCTCTGGAAGTTGAAACTGACGATGGGAAACTGTGCAGAAGGAAAATAAGCAGACATGAGTATTCACCTGGCAAAAAATATCTCGCTGTTTTTAAGCGCCCTGGCTTTCAGTTTACTACTTTCAATGCCTGCATATGGTTGGGATCACGACAATAATATTGAAAAAGCGGTCCGGGATTTCAAGGGCAGTTTATTTCCATAGGAGGCTTTTAAGCATAATGGGAGAGCAATTTATGAGAACTAAAACAGAAAAGAATGTCGAGATTTATTATGATCTCAC
>JAGVUJ010000132.1 GCA_019136325.1 Deltaproteobacteria bacterium | reverse complement strand
TCTCTATGTATTCGTTTTCCAAAGACACGCCCTTCTGCGTTGATGTAGCATTGACTACCAGGGCGTTTTCCGTCGAGGAACCGTCACCACCTGTTATGCCTGGTTTTTCCTTCAGCAATCCTTGTTCCTTCAATGCCCTGATGACATTTTGTGCATATTCCTCAATACTCTGACCTTTTCCACGTACCATGAAAACACCTTTACCTGATTTCCGTAAAGTATTTTCCGCTTTCGGTTCATCCTTGGTGTTCGTTTGCTTTGTCCTGATTTCATTCTTCTTGTTCATGGTGTTTCCTCCTTAATTTTATTTTTCCATCAACAAAAAACCCCGCAGCTAAAACAGACCGCAGAGTCGCTGGCTGTTTAGCAGTTGTTATGGCGGCTGCAATTTACCGTAAATCCCGCCGTTTCTAATTATGTTGTCGAAAAACATAAAAACCGTCATACTAATGATGGTGTCTATGACGGCATACTGACCTCCTATTGCAATATGTTTTGGGCTTTGCCGGTTTTTTTAAGCGCGATTTCAGAATCCGTACTCTCAAACATTTCAAACAGATTATTTTGAACTTTCTTCATTACTGCGGGGTCATTAATACTGTACATGACTATCAACAGCAGGTTAATCATTCTTGTGTGCTGCTTATTTTTACGTAAACCACCTTGACTTTCCCGCTCCACGATTTGTGATAGTTCTTCAGCAACCTTGAAACAGGTTTTCATATCCTCGAGGATTTCAGAATCACCGTCCTTTCTACAACTTTCCAATAATTGAGACCGATCACACGCGAACTTATTTAAAACGGATTTTACCATTGTTTTCATTTATGCCTCCTTTCTAAGAATTAAGATTTCGTCCGAAGCTTCTCTTAGCATTTCTGCTAATGGATATTTCATACTCCCAGTCCTCGGGCACACGGATAAGATCGAATTTGGCGCCTTTAATTTTACAGACTGATATTCTTTCTATATTTATAGCGCCGGCGGAGTTTGTAAAATCCAGCCAGTCACACGGATAATAAAACCCCTCGAACTGGTCAAGTACGGCAATTTCATCAAACTGCCCGTTCGTGACACACCGGAACCCCAAGCTCTCAAGGTAACGCACAAACTGTTCAGTCTCCCGCAGGGTAAGAAATCCTATCCTGATAATTTCATCATCCATACACATGGACCGATTGGGACAATCCTCAATATACTGATCCACACCGCCCGGATATTTTTCTTCGATGGTCTCTATACGCACTACAATGTTATTTGCTTCAATTAAAACCGACATAATAAAAATCCTCCTTTTAAGTTCAATAAAGTTGTCTTTTCCGATCTGGAATCGCAGCGGCATGCAAACAGGGCAGAAACAAAAAAACCCGCGGCTAAACAAAAACCGCAGGGTTACCCGGACGTTTAGCACCTTGTTGAGGCGGCTGCAATTACCTAAATCAACCCGCCGTTTCGTATTCAGTTGTCAAAAACAAAAAACCCGCGCCAAAGGCAACGGGTCTATAAAACGACAAAAGCCTTTAGCACATTTATATAGCGGAGCAAGTAACATTCTAAATCACCGCTGTTGGTTATATGATACTCCCATTATTAATTTTGTCAATCAAAATTTCCCGTAAAATTTTGTGATGTCAAAATAAAAAGATTTTTCCTGTCCATCCTTAAGCTTTATCACCACGACGTCGTATTGCCTGTTGCCGGAGCGCATGACTGTCTGGATTTCAAGTGTCCAGTCCACGTCCTTTTGTCCATACCTGCTTGTTATGAATTTATATTCCGTAGAAATGCCAATCATAGAGTTTGCCGTGTTGATGATTACGGCAGTTTCAATGGATTCGCCATTGCCGCCGGCATACATACCCTGCTTTTTCTTCAACTTTAAGAAATCGAAAAGACCCATAACTTTGTCTCGAATAATAATGAACCTCCCGGCAGCAATCTGGATCTCCGCATTTGGCAATACGGATTTTGTTTTGCATGAAATGTCAAGAGTAAAGATTTGCCCTATCGCCCCTGTCGTGAGCCTCAGGATATATCTGCCCAATTCAAATCATAGCTTACATTCCTGCCGCTGCCGGTATTCTTTCTGAGAATCCCCAGTTTTGTAAGGTGATCTATTTCCCTGAAGGCTGTGGCTCTACTGACTTTGGCAAGAGAAACATATTTTTTGGTTGTAAGTCCGCCTGTAAAACCACTCTTCCCTGCATCAAGCAACCGGTTGATAACTTTACGTTGCCGCTGCGATAGAGACTTGTCCGAATGTGATTTCCAGAAAGAGGCCTTATTCAGGACTATGGCCAACATTCCTTCAGAACCCTTGATGGCCCTGCAGAAACAGCCAAGAAACCAATTTAGCCAGTCCGTAATGTCGCCATTATGCTTCTGGCAGTTTTCAAGGACATTATAATAAGTATTCCGCTCTGCCATAATCTGAGAAGAAAGACTATAATATCGTATCGTTTGCCGATCATCCTGGGAGAGGGCCATATCAGTTAAAGCTCGGGCGATCCGGCCATTACCATCCTCACAAGGGTGTATGGTCACAAACCAGAATTGAGCAATGGCCGCGCGCAGCAATCCTTCCACATTATTTCTGCTCACCTTCCACCACTCAAGAAACTTACCTATTTCAAAAGGTATGCGCTCAGATGGAGGAGCTTCAAAGTGAATTTTTTCGCGGCCGACAGGACCTGATACAACGCGCATGGGCTTATCCCCCCGCCATTTACCTACTTTGATTTTATGGATACCGGAATAGCCGGTCGGGAAAAGTGCAGCTTGCCAGCCGAAGAGACGTTTCTGCGTAAGAGGCTCTTCATGATTTTTTGTGGCATCAAGAAGAATAGAGACGAGTCCGTCGATGTAACGGTCCACCCTAAGACCCGCCGATGGGAGCCCGAGCTTTCTCGCGACCGACGATCTGACGCTCTGAACAATGAGGTCCTCTCCTTCGATTAAGGCGGTTTTTAAGGTTTCCTCCGTTAATATTTCAAGCTGGGCCTGGCTTTCGAGGGTAAACCCGAGATCGGTCACTTTACTCAAGAGTTTTCCCTGCAGCAACCGGCATTCACCAAGCGCACGAAGAATATCGTCGTTCTTCCACCTGAATTGAGTCCAGTTCGGGCGCTCCCATAAATATTGAGTCATTTGCCACCTTTTATTGCTTCATATTATGAAGCGATTATATCCTTTTTTCGCTTCATGTCAAGTCCATCTGTTTTCCTTTAATCTCTATCCAGAGCTTTTTGCAGGCGTTTCATGAAATCTGCCCGGGGGACTTCCCTCGCGCCGAATCTTATCAAATGCTCCGTCGTTACCTGGCAGTCGATGAGTTCAAAGCCTTTATTCGCGAGATCGGTGGTGTAAACGGCAAACGCAACCTTGGACGCGTCGGTCTTTTTCGCGAACATGGATTCCCCGAAGAATGTCCTGCCTATCTCAACGTCATACAGGCCGCCCGCGATTTCATCGCCGTCCCACGCCTCGACAGAGTGGGCATATCCGGCTTTATGCAGCCTGATATACGCCTTGATCATGTCTTCTGTTATCCATCCACCGGCATACTGAAGCGCTACGCCCTGGATAAAATAAAAGACCTGAAGCTGCTCAAAACCGGTTTCAAATCCATGCCGAAAAATCTGGATGCCGTGCTTCAGGAAAGCGCCAATATCTGGTTTGCCGAAAAGGCAACCCTTGAGGTAGAGGTTCTCATTGATGCCCAGGCGGGCAATTACTTCAAGCGGCGGAAAATGTTTCCCACCCAGCAGATCAGGGAAGAAAGACCTGACGGCTCGCTGGTGGTCACTTTCCAGGTGGGTCATGAGGAAGCCATCCGCAACCTGCTCAAATCCTGGATTCCGCATGTCAGCATACTGGGTCCGCCGGACTTCAGAAAGCAATTCGTCCAAGAAGTTAAAGCGTGGGCTGAAAAGCAGAAACAGTGATTGTTTTTACGCTTCAGCACCCTGAACAGAACTTGCCCTTACTGACCACCTTTTCTATCTAACTGTCAAGTCAAGTCCGTCTTCGGACACTTTACGCGAATTGGAATATATTCCATATATGCTCCCTTTATCTTAAATATCTATCACAAATTGTAACGTATTATTAAAGTCTCTTTTGTATCCATTGCCATTTTTTGTAAGCAATCGCCATGCATTTTTCAAATGCCTTGTCTGTGCGAAGGAAACTTAAGTTTTCAGCGCGTACTTTATCTATATAATCTTCGTCTTGCATGAGTAAAGCTAGTAACGGACGAACGCGTGTAGTTGCATAGTGGGTTAAAATTTCGGTATATCCCACCGGAAATGACATCGATTGGCCATAATCTTCTGCGTAGTCTTCCAAATTTTCATCATTTAGTAAACCCTGACAAAGTAAAGCCCATAATAAATACCGCGCTCGGGAAATAAACCAATATTTGTTCTGACCTTTTTGGGCGATTTCATTAGCCAATTTTTTTAGTTTAAACTGAATTTTATAACATAGCAGAATATGTCTGGAGTCCGCTCTAATACGTTTTTGTCGAAATACCTGCTCGTAAATCTTGTCATCTTCAAAGATACGTCGCATTTCTGAGATGCGACTTATCTGTCCATCTGTTAAGAGGAAAGTCTGTGCGAGTTTAAGCATCTGAATCGCCTTAGATTCTTCTTTGATTCCATACTCTTCCAAATCTTCACTGCTCAATTGATTGAAGGCATTTTCTTGTCGCTCATAATAAATACCAATATCATTAATAAATTTATCTTGAAGTTCAAGTTGAATTAAGTCATTCGCATGCAGATTCCAGGGTTCGACAGGGTTTTGACGATTATTGTTTATTGTAACCCGCGTAACAAATTTCTGATCTGCATTAGTAATAATTTTACAGAGAACGCGAATCCCTTCATATGCTTTCTTACCATCATTAATCCTCGGATTATCTTTATTTTTATCCAAGAAGTTGGCCAATGTAGTAACAGTTTGTGCGCCATTAAGGAGACGTGGAGCCGTCAACTGGAATTCATCGTTTAGTGAGTCAACTTTTTCAGCAAATAGTGTAACGCCATTATGGTTAAAAGCAAATATGCAAGGTGCTTCTATTTGATCCAGAATAATCTGCTTAAGTGCATTAGAAATAGCACGATTTACAGCCTCGCTTTCACCAAGACCGTATCTAATATTGCTATCAAAAAAGCGCGGCCCAAGATTTTTATACATTAGATTCAAGTCTTGTAATCGAATAAAACCAACGTACATCTTTTGATCGTCCGGACCAT
>JAGVUJ010000029.1 GCA_019136325.1 Deltaproteobacteria bacterium | reverse complement strand
CCATCGACAATGAACCTGTCCGGATTCTGGTGGAAGAACTTCTCGAAGGTGGAAAAAATGCCTTTGAGACCCGCCGGTTGAAATACGGTTTCTAAGGAGGCACCCTATGACGAAAACGGAACTTTTGGAATTAATCAGAAATGGAGAAAATTCTGGTGTGGAGTTTAAGCGGGATACACTGCAAAATTTTGATCTGGCCAAAGAACTTGTCGCTTTTTCGAATTCAAACGGGGGATGCGTCCTGCTTGGTGTCGATGACGATGGCTCTATTGCAGGCCTGACACGAGGTGATATCGAAGAATGGGTCATGACAACCTGCCGGACAAAGATTCGTCCGGAGATCATCCCTTTCTTTGAAATCATAAAGGATGTCGATGTGGGCAAAGACATCGCTGTTGTCAGTGTTGATGTCGGTTGGACTGTCCATTGCAGATGGCATGATAATCATTCCACATATTATATTAGAGTTGGCAGCCAAAGCAGAGAAGCCAGCAAGGAAGAACTTGAAAGACTCTTCCAGCAACGCGGTGCCTTTCGCTTGGAGGTGCGGCCCGTAACAGGTTCGTCGATTGATGATCTCGATATTAGACGCCTGAAGGATTATTTCCAACGAGTCAGAAAACAAGATACCCCCCATGACGAAGATATGTCCGGATGGCAGCAATTGCTGATCAACACGGAAATCATGACCAACTCGGGCGAACAAAGCGTCTGTACGGTGGCGGGTTTGCTCCTCTTTGGCAAGAATCCTAATAGATTCATTCCACAAGCGGGTATTGATGCTGTTGCCTATCCCGGTTACGATAAAGAATATGCATCAAAGGAACGGGCAACCATCCGTGGTCCACTGGTGGGCCTTTTCACGGATAAGGACAATCAATTGATTGAGCCGGGTGTTATCGAACAGGCCGTTTATTTCGTGAAGCGTAACACAGGTGTCACCGCCGTTCTGAGCCACGGAACGAGTCGTGTGGAACAGGCCGATTATCCGGAAGAAGTCATCCGTGAGGCGCTGATTAACGCTGCCGTTCACCGTGACTATTTGCTTTCGGCTACAGATATTGAGCTGTCCATCTATGAGGATCGCCTAGAAATCATTTCACCAGGCAAATTGCCGAACGGAATTACGCCGGACAGGATGCGTGCCGGCTGCCGTGCCGCGCGAAACCAGCTTCTGAAAGATGTGATGCGCGATTATGGTTATTTGGAACACATGGGGATGGGTATTCCCCGTAAAATTATCAAGGGTATGCAAGAGCACAACGGCACGGAGCCTGATCTGATAGAAGATAGCGAACGATTTACCCTTCGTCTCTGGAAGGTGAAGAAGTGACCGATTACCCCCGTTTGATAGAACACGCTTTTCCGCTGGAGCAGGCGTCACTAGATTCTGTTCACGAAAAAATGTGTCATTCTGGACATATAAAAGCTATTCACATCTGGCCCGCGAGACGGCCGCTGGCGGCTTGCCGGGCGGCGCTGATCGCGACGCTGCTGCCTGATCCCAGCGCCCAACGGAAGCCTGAAGGCATGTCCGATGAAGACTGGCATCATGAAATCATCCGGCAGCGCCGTGAACTCTGCGAGAAGATAGGCGGCAAAATTGAAAAGGCCATCGAAAAAAAGAAGATGCCCAACGGCCAAATGATCGAGCGAGAAAAAAAAATAACCGAAGGCGGCATCCTGCACTGGGGCCTGGAAACAAAAAACAAAGATGTTCTGGACTGGTTCCGCGAGGAGATTCGCAAGGCCAACGGTGGCCACGCGCCGCGTGTGATCGATCCGTTTGCCGGCGGCGGAGCGATTCCGCTGGAGGCGATGCGCCTGGGGTGTGAAACCACCGCCGTGGATATTAATCCGGTGGCCTGGTTTATTCTGAAATGCACGCTCGAATATCCGCAGCAATTAGCCGGTAAAACTTATCCCCTGCCGGAGTTCATCGTCGATGATGACGCTTTCATGGAGGCCTTCTACAAGGCTCATCCTCATCTGGTCGGACGCACGAAAAAAACAAAAAAACAAAAAGAAAAAGAAGAAAAGCAGCCCGGCTTTTTCGATAAGCCGGACTCCGGGCGCGTCCCGAAGGCTGATCTGGCCTGGCATGTGCGGGCATGGGGCCAATGGGTGCTCAAAAACGCCCGCCGCGAGCTGGCTCGTTTTTACCCGACATATGCTGATTTTGAACCTATTCCCGGCGGACACCCCAAGCCTTACGAGAAGCAGCCCATGCGGCTGGTTGATCTCTTGGAAGATGGAACGCCGGACAGTAAAGCATTAAACGCTGAATTCAGTGAAGAATACCTTCATGATAAAAGCAACCCGCGCTGGATTGCAAAACCGACATTAGCCTATCTCTGGGCGCGGACGGTGGCCTGCAAGAATTGCCGTGCTGTTGTGCCGCTTTTGAAGACCCGCTGGCTTTGCAAGAAAGACAAGAAGCGCGTTCTTCTCACGATGACGCCAAACGCCGAGGATACCGGTGTTGTCTTTGGGATCGAGGCCAATGTTCCGGTTAAGGGCGGCAATACGGCGCAACGCCGCGAGTATGACAAACAGATTGGCGGTGGCACCATGTCACGTTCCGGCGCGAAATGTCCCTGTTGCGGGACGATTATGACCATGGAAGACATCCGTCTTGAAGGAAAAGCAGGATGTCTTGGTCTCATAAACACCGCAGTTGTTGTGGAAGGACAAAAGAGTAAAGAATTTCGAAGCCCAACAGAGCATGAAAATAAAGTCATATGCATTGTTCAAGAGAATGTTTCCAGTTATTTTACTAAAGTACCATTTGGTCGGCCTGATGAGCCAACACCAAAAGGTGGTCTTGGAGCTAGCCGTGCTTTCTCGGTTGATGGATATGGATTTAATCAATGGCATATGCTTTTCACACCACGTCAGTTGCTGACTATTGGGACGCTAACTCAAAAGCTCAGTGCTATTAACTTCACTATTTATAACCCACACTGGGCAGAAGCTATTATATCCTACCTCGCATGTATTTTGAATAAGGTTGCTGATTATAATAGTGCTTTTGTTGCCTGGCAACCTAAAGGTGCAAAAGGAAGCAACACATTTCAGCGCTGGGCTTTGCCCATGAAGTGGGATTTTACAGAAAACAACATCCTCGACAGTGATTCGGGTGGTTGGTTGGCCGTTACCGATTGGATTGCTAATCCTATCGAAGGCGCACTTAAAGAAGCAACTCAGGATGCGCCGCTACCAACAGTTTTAAAAACAAGCGCAATAACTCTTTCTGATACTGAAAAAGAGGAAATGGATATCATCATTACAGATCCGCCTTACTACGATGCTATTCCATACTCTGATTTGATGGATTTCTTCTATATATGGTTGCGGCGAATGCTATCAAATATTTCGATAGATTACAAAGAGGCCTTTCAAAGTTCCCTGTCGCCGAAATGGGATCATAACGCAAATGATGGTGAACTTATTGATGATGCGAGCCGCCATGGGGCAGATCGGGCAAAATCAAAGCAAGTCTATGAAGAGGGAATGTATCGAGTCTTTCTTCGTTGTTTTAGTATGTTGAAAAGCAATGGCCGATTAGTCATCGTGTTCGCGCACAAAGAACCAGCTGCCTGGGAAACGCTCGCCTCTGCTTTGATCCGAGCTGGCTTCGTAGTGGACGGTAGTTGGCCGATTCAGACCGAGATGGCTAATCGCACGCGAGGGCTTTCTTCTGCAGCTCTAGCTTCTTCAGTTTGGCTTGTTTGTAAAAAACGACCATCAACAGCCCGCCCCGGCTGGGACAACCAGGTTTTGGAAGAGATGAAGCGGAATATCCGGGAAAAGCTTCGCGAGTTCTGGGACGCGGGTATCCGTGGACCGGACTTTGTTTGGGCGGCAACCGGTCCTGCCCTGGAAGCTTACAGCAGACACCCCATCGTCCGCAAAGCCAATGAACCGGGTCCCATGACGGTGAGTGAATTTCTTACCCACGTCCGCCGGATGGTGGTGGATTTTGTTGTTGGCCGCGTTTTGTCCGGTGATGGCGGTGGAGCGGCAGACGAAGGCGTAATGGATAATATGAACCGGGACCGTCTGGATGAGCCTTCCGCATACTACCTGCTGCACCGCCATGACTTTGGCATGGAAGAAGCCCCGGCAGGCGCGTGCATTCTTTACGCCGTGTCCTGCGGCATATCGGACAAGGAACTGGCGGACACATGGGATCTCATCGGGTTTACCAAAGGCAAATCAACAGACGAAATTGATGAGGATGCCGCTGACGATCAGGGATCGGATTCGGATGTCCTGGAAGAATCGGGCAGCAAGGTGAAACTCAAAACCTGGATGCAGCGCAAAGGCCGATCCATGGGCTACGAAGCGCCGGGCGGCAGGCCTGTACCCCTGATTGATCGTGTGCATCGGATGATGCACCTGTGGAAGGCGGGCGATCTGCATAAGGTGGATGAATATCTCGACGAAAATGGTCTTCGCCGGCAGGAACTCTTTCGGAGACTGCTGCAATCGCTTATCGAGCTTGCCGCCGCCGGCAGCGAGGAAAGATCGCTCATGGAATCCATCAGCAATCACATTCAGGGGAAAGGCGCGGTCAGGACGGATCAGACGATTCTGTCCCTTGATGAAAACGAGGAATGAAAAGACATTTGTGTTTGAATAAGCAATTCGTTAGACTACGTCTGCGGAATCGATGCAATCGAATAAGGAGGAAGAATAATCGATGAGTAAGCTGCCTTGGAAGCCCTGGCACGAAGTAGTGAAGCTTCGCGAAGATCTCCGGTCGGGTGATTTGCCGTTGCACCTGTTTGCCGCCGATCTTTACGATGTGATGATGCAGCGTGGAAAAAGAAAAATTTATGAAGACCCCGAACAGTTTTTTGCCCTGACGTTTCCGACCTTCAATCTGCGGCGTTTGGTCCGCGACGTGGTGCTCCGTCTGGCAGGGAAGAACGACAAGGCCGTGCGTCAGTTGGAATTAACTTATGGCGGCGGCAAGACGCACACGCTGATTACGCTTCGACATCTCGTCAACGATCCGGCGAAGCTGCCCAAGCTGCCCGCCGTCGAAGAATTCGTCCAGGACATTGGCGAGCGTCCGCCGCGCTGCCGCGTGGCGGCTTTATGCTTTGACAAACTGGATGTGGAAAAAGGCATGGAAGTCATCTCGCCTGCGGGCAAGGCGCGCACCCTGAAACAACCCTGGAGTGTCCTGGCCTGGCAACTGGCGGGCGAGGAAGGGTTGAAAATCCTTCATGCGGATAATAAAGCGGAAGAGCGGGAAACAACGCCTGCTGAAAATCTGCTTGCGGCGCTT
>JAGVUJ010000205.1 GCA_019136325.1 Deltaproteobacteria bacterium | reverse complement strand
TGTTTGTATTCGTCCGTGTTGTCCCGCGTCGAATAAAGATAAACCGGCAGTGTCCGGTGAAGTTCCCGATGAAGTGTTGCCTGGAAAAAGGCTACCACTTCTTTTTGCTGATCCGATGAAAGCAGATCGACTTTGGTCAGCAATAAAATAATATTCGGCGTGTGCGCGATGAGTTCACGAATGAGTTCCAAATCGTGTTCCGATAAGGGTCGGTCGGCACTTACCGCCAGAAGCGCTGTACCGACGGAGGGCAGCCATTCTTCCGAAGCGGACTGATGATATTTGTAAACGCTGCCCAGCCCCGGCGTGTCCACCAGGCGCAGACCGGAATATTTCCTCAGGGACGGCAGTTCAATGTCGACAATGGATACATTTTTCGCGTTGCCCGGATTCTCCGCTTCGGAGGTGAATTTTACAATGTCGGCTAACGGAATTTCGGTGATGTTTCCGTCAAAGTGCCGTACAACGGCTTTTGCTTCCGTCCCATATTGGAGACGTGTAACGGCCGTGGTCACCGGAATGGCGCCGACGGACAAAACATTTTGTCCCAGAAGACTGTTTAAGAAAGAACTTTTCCCGGCCTTGAATTGTCCCAGTACCGCAATGTCGATGGGCGGATTTTCATCAAGCAGTAATTGCGTGGCTTCCAACTGGCGGTTCAAGGAAAGCATCTGGAAACGCGAGCACGCATCCGTAATGATTTTCAGATGACGACGCATGTCGGACACGGACTTTTGGGGTAAGACATTTTCCATAATAAAATAACTCCCGCAGATGTATTTTCTGCAGGAGTTATCAGCAATAATTGCGGTTATCTCAGGTGAACTCCATCACCCGTGGTTGAGAATTGTGGAAAATATATTTTAAAAATAATGTTTGGTCAATATGTTTGTTGAGGGATAGTATCCGACTCCGGATGAAATGCCTCATCTTAACCGGTCTTGTTGAGATCAAATTCTTTCGCTAGAAGTTTGGCATTTTCCTTTTCCTGCCGGATATAATCGCCGAGGTTTTTTTTAACCGAATCCAACTGCCCGTCTATGAAAGGAGAGATGCTATTAAGAAAGAAATCCAGGTTTGATCTCAGGCTGTCTTTTCTTCTGTATAATGTTGCATACTCCATGCGCCGCTTGCTTGGCCAGAGATTGAGAACCAAGCGTTCCAGAATAGGATTGCCGACAATTTTCATGCCAAGCGCCACAAAACCGAACATGGCGTTGTAATAGCCTTCAAAGTCCGATTTGTCTGCGCATTCTTCCATGGTTTGGAAAAAGGGCATGATCTGATTAAAATTTTCTTCTGTGACCTCCGATGCTCCTTTATAAATAAGCAGGGTATAAAGAACCTGAAGAACATCGTACAAGTCGTCAATAAATTTTATTGAAAAACCGGCAACGACTGCGCCGCGGCGCGGCAATAATTCAACCAGAAATTTTTCATTGAGAATGTGCAGGGCTTCCCGAACGGGACTTCGGCTCACACCAAGTTCCTCGGCAATTTTTGCCTCAAAAATACGTTCTCCGGGTTTGATTTCCATGTGAATGATTTTCTCGGCAAGATATTCCGCAATTTGATACGGCAATTGGTTTTTATTGTCTATTTTTTTTGATAATTTATCCGCTTCCATCATTTCTGATTCCCCACTGGTAATTTTTCAGAATAAGCTTTAAAATCATACATTATGCTATTTTTATCACAAAAACACCTTTTGAGATAGAAATAAATCAAAAATATCATTATGTTAATAATGATATAAATCGGTTTTACCTCAAATAAAGCACTGGAAAATACATATCGGCAATAAATCCTTGATGTTCTGAAAATAAAAAAGTTGACAATACCTAGATTCCGCTATATTGTCGATTGTCGACAATCGACAATATTTGATAAATAAGTTTCCGTTCCAGATAAAAGCAAATTATACATCAAGGTTTTTTTAGTCCGCTAAGTAAAGAGGGGTCCTTAATGTTCCTGAAATATCTTTCTTCCGGCTTCTTTAACGTTCATTTCCCACTAGTGATTGGTCATTTCCGTTATTCTTTAATCAAAGAAAATATAAACAAAAATTGAAGGGGGGAGCTATGAGCAACAGGATGTGTCAGATTGTACCGCCTGAAAAGTGGCTGAAGACGCAAATAACCAGATTGTGTCTTTATTTTTTAGGCATGGGAATTGAGACGGCGTATAAAAATGTGCCGGACGTGAAAAAGGAAATGGATGCCTTGCCGGATCATTTTTCTTTCTGTTTTAATGTTCATAACGGGCCATCAATGGTGATGCTCAAAAACGGAAATACCGTCAAGTATGCCGGCGAAAAAGAAGCGTATCATGTTGATCTGGAACTGGTGCTTAAAAACATCGAATACGCCTATCTGATGATGACAGGCAGAATCAGTACGCCTGATGCTGTTTATCATAACCGTCAATTTGTCAGAGGGAATCTGGGCTACATGATGACGATGATCAGAGTGCTCAACATTTCCCAGACGCTTTTATTCCCGAACGTTCTCTTGCGGTTCTATATTAAAAAAGTTCCTCCGTTAACCATGAAGACCATGATCAACCGCACAAAAGCGTATGCCAATGCAACCATCGGATTTTTCGCATAAAAACACACTTATTGAAGGAGGACTATCGTGAATATGCAAAAGAAAGAAGACTGCCCGAAATACTTCGAATTTTTCAACTCCGTGAAAATAATCTCAGGTTATAAAGCGCTGGAAAACATCTCCTCCGAGCTTGATTTACTCGGGGCCAAAAGACCGATTATCATTACCGATAAAGGCGTGAACAACGCGGGATTGATGGATCACGTTGTGAACAGTTTCGGCGGAACTCAGATTACGATCGGTGCGGTATATGACGACACCCCCGTCGATTCTTCCAATGTGGCCGTCAATGAGATTGCCGGAATATACCGGCAGCAGGAATGCGATTCGATTATCGCTGTCGGCGGAGGTTCTGTTATCGATACCGCCAAGGGCGTGAATATTGTGATTTCCGAAGAAACGGACGATTTGATGAAGTTTACCGGAAATAACCGGCTGACCAAACCGATGAGACCGTTTATTGTTGTCCCGACCACGGCGGGAACCGGTTCCGAGGTGACAATGGCTGCGGTGATCGCCAATCTCGCCCAGAATGTCAAAATGCAGTTTACGTCGCCGCTGATTCTTCCGAAAGTGGCCGTTCTCGATCCGGTCATGACCATGAGCATGCCGCCGAAAATTACAGCCGCCACGGCCATGGATGCGCTGACTCATGCGGTCGAGGCATATATCGGTCCGCAAAAGAATCCGGTCAGCGATGCTTTTGCCTTTTCCGCCATCGAACTGATTAAAGAAAATATCATCAGCGCCACAAAAAACGGCGGAGATAAGGATGTCCGGTTAGCCATGGCCAATGCGTCGCTGCTTGCCGGTGTGTCCTTTTCCAATTCAATGGTCGGCATCGTTCACGCGCTGGCGCATGCGACCGGTGGACGGTGTCATGTGCCGCACGGGATTGCGAATGCGATTCTTCTTCCTCACGGTCTGGAATTCTACCTTAAGAAATCGCCGGAGACCGCCGAACGTATCGGCAAACTGCTTCGCTTTTTCATAGAGCCTGAGGATTACGCAAAGGTTCCGGTCAGTGAAAGGAAGATCAGAACCATTACCGCGATACGCAATATCAACGACAATCTGAACAAGCTTTGTGGTCTGCCGTTGACCCTGAGCCAGGCGGGGGTAACGAAAGACAAGCTGGAATCGATAGCCCAAGTCGCCCTTAATGACGGCGCTATGGCATTTTGTCCCGTGGAGATCAGTTACGAGGAAGCGCTGGAGGTATTGCAGGCGGCTTTTTAACGGATCAATGTAACCGGAAGCATTTCCATCATGAGCATAAGGGGGAAAAATTATGAATGCACAAGCTTCAAGCGCGGCAAGAAACTTAACGTTAGTCGGAGAAGATCAGCCTAACAAAAGAGATGTAACCGTTTGTACCAATCCGGCGACAGGTGACGTGATTGCCATGTACCCGACGCATACGATTGAAGATGTTAAAACTGCTGTGAGAAACGCCCGTCTCGCTCAGCCCGCATGGCAGGCCCTGCCTTTGAAAAAGAAGGTCGCCTATGTCAAAAAATTTGCAGAATATATTCAGAAAAACTCGGCAAAGCTCGCCGAGATCATTTCACAGGACAACGGGAAAACCATTTTCGACGCCATGTTCGCTGAAGTCGGACCCGCCACACTGGCAACATCATATTACTGCAGCAACGCTGCAAAATTTTTAAAAGACAGAAAACTCGGAATGGGCAATATCATGCTGATGAACAAACGCAGTCGCATCGTCCGGGTGCCGTACGGCGTGGTCGGTATTATCTCTCCCTGGAATTATCCCTTTGCCATTCCCTTTTCTGAAGTCGTGATGGGACTCCTGGCCGGTAATACAGTGATTTTAAAAGCGGCTTCGGAAACGCAGGTGGTGGGCCATGCGCTCAGGGAATGTGTCGAATCCGCCGGTCTTCCCGAACATGTTTTCACGTATATCAATATGCCCGGAAGCAAGGCCGGCGACGCTTTCATTGACGCCGGCGTAGACAAATTATTCTTTACCGGCTCTGTGCCCGTCGGGAAATATCTCATGAAGAAGGCGTCCGAGCGGCTGACCCCGCTGGTTTTGGAACTGGGCGGGAATGACGCGATGATCGTTTGCGACGATGCGGATCTGTACCGGGCCGCGTGCGGCGCCGTCTGGGCCGGTATGCAGAATTCGGGTCAGTCGTGCGGCGGGGTGGAAAGAATCTACGTGGATAAAAAAGTTTATCATGAATTTCTGGCGATATTAAAAGAACGGGTTGAAGGACTGCGCGTCGGAGACGGAAAATATCTGACGTCGGATATCGGCGCGATGACCACCCGGAAACAAATGATGACAGTTCAGGAACATATTGATGATGCTCTGGCCAAAGGCGCGAAAATTTTCGCGCAATCCAAATGTCCTCAAAACTGCAAAGGCAATTTTATGCCCTGCACGGTGCTGACCGATGTAAACCATACCATGCTGACCATGAAGGATGAAACGTTCGGCCCGGTTGTCGGCGTCATGGCCGTTGATTCGATGGAGGAAGCCATAAAACTGGCTAATGATTCCAACCTCGGTCTGACCTGTTCGGTGTGGTCGAAAAACAGGAAAAAGGCGGTTCAGATAGGCCGCCGGGTCATGGCGGGCGCTGTCATGATCAATGATCATTTAATGAGCCACGGCCTTGCCGAGACGCCCTGGGGCGGATTCAAGGAAAGCGGCATTGGCCGGACGCATGGAGATATCGGCTTTGCCGAAATGACTCAGCCTCAGGTTGTCGTAAATGATTTTTTGAGCGCGGCACCGTTTGTCCGGAGACAATTCTGGTGGCAGCCCTTTGAAAAAATACAGTACGATGGCATGAAGGGGCTCATCGATTTGTTTCATGGAAGAGGATTCTGGGAACGTTTTATCGGATTTAACAAATTGATACATGCTTTCTATAGATCATTTGTGACAAAATAATCCTATCTAAAAAATCTCTAATATATTAATTGCTTAAGTATTAGAGATTTTTTATTGATGACTTAAAGTCATGTTATTTTAAACATAATTGACAGGCAGCCGGTCAAGTTGTATGAATCATTTCTGACATATGCCAGAGATGGCATATGTCCAAGTAACATTTATATTATTTATTATTGAAAAAGGTGGATGAATAATGAGTGAAACATTTGTGTTGAACGGAAAAGAGACGCCCTTTACACAGGGGCAAACAATTTTGGATGCGGCGAAAAACGGTGGGATTGAAATTCCAACGCTTTGTTATTTGAAAGGGTCTACACCGACAGGCGCGTGCCGTGTTTGTTGTGTGGAAGTCAAGGGGGCACGGTCGCTGGTGGCGGCATGCTCCACTCCGGTCTCACCGGGAATGGAAGTATTTACCGATACAGAAATGGTTCATAAAGCGCGAAAGATGAACATTGAGTTTTTATTGTCCAGTGGCAAACATAATTGCCTGATGTGCGAATCCAACGGCAGTTGCCGCCTTCAGGATCTGGCTTATTTTTATAAAATTACTAAATTGCTGTTTCCGGAGAAGGATGAAAAAGAGATCTATCCCAAAGAAGATCAGAATCCCTTTATCGTGCGCGATTTCAGCCGCTGCATTCTTTGCGGCCGCTGCGTACAGGCCTGCAACGAGGTTGTCGTGAATCGCGCCATCTCGCAGGGCTATCGCGGCAAGAAAAGTAAAATTGTTACCGGCGGCGACAAAGCCTATGATGATGAAATGAGCGAATGCGTGTTCTGCGGACAGTGCGTGCAGGTTTGTCCTGTTGGCGCCTTGACGGAGAAAAAAGCCAAAGGTCTGGGGCGCCCCTGGGAAACCCAGAAAATCCGCACGACCTGCCCTTACTGCGGGGTCGGCTGTCAGCAGTTGCTCCATGTGAAAGACGGCAAGATTGTCAAGGTAACGGCCGTTGAAGATGCCCAGCCGAATCAGGGCCGCCTGTGTGTGAAAGGCCGTTTTGCCTATGATTTCATTTATTCCAAAGAAAGACTGAAAACGCCTTTGATTCGCGAGAAGAACGGCGAGTTCCGCGAGGCGTCATGGGATGAAGCGTTGGATCTTGTTGCCACAAAGTTCAAGGAGATTATCAAGAAAGACGGGCCGGATGCCATTGCCGGTGTCAGTTGCGCCCGCAGTATTAACGAAGATTCCTATCAGATGCAGAAATTTTTCCGCGCGGTTATCGGTACGAATAATATCGATCACTGCGCGCGTACCTGACACGCTCCCACCGTCGCCGGTCTGGCGACGTCTTTCGGTTCGGGCGCAATGACCAATTCGTTTGCCGATTACGCGAAGGCAAAAATGATTATTCTTGTCGGCACCAATATCAGCGAGGCACATCCGGTCGCTTCCACGTTTGTGAAGGATGCGGTGCTGGCCGGCGCCAAGTTGATTGTGATTGATCCGCGGCGCACCGATATGGTTGATTTTGCCGATACGTTCATTCAGCTCAAAGTCGGTTCCGACGTGGCTCTGATCAATGCGTTGATGAACGTCCTGATTACGGAAAATCTTTACGACAAGAAATATGTGGACTCCTGTACGGAGGGATTTGAGGAATTAAAGAAGAAAGTGATGGAATACACGCCGGAAAAAGCCGCGAAAATCAGCGGTATCCCCGCCGATACCATTCGCGAGCTCGCCCGGAAGATGGCTTCTGTCAAACCGGCCATGCTGATGTACACGCTGGGCATTACCGAACACATTTGCGGCGTCAACAACGTTATGTCGTGCGCCAATCTCCAGATGCTTTTAGGCAATGTCGGTGTTGACTGCGGCGGCGTCAATCCGCAGCGCGGTCAGAACAACGTTCAGGGCGCCTGCGACATGGGCGCGCTGCCCAATGTTTTCCCCGGCTATCAGCAGGTGGCCAATGCGGACGCACGGGCGAAATTCGAAAAAGCCTGGAACGTCAAATCGCTTCCGGATAAACCCGGCATGATGATGCCGACCATGATGAAAAATCTGACCACCGGAAAAGTCAAAGGCTTCTATGTCTTCGGTGAGAATCTGGCCAATACGGAACCGGATATTAAACATGTTGAACATGAACTGCAATCCGCGGAATTTCTGGTTTGCCAGGATATTTTCCCGACGGAAACAACACGCTTTGCTCATGTAATACTTCCGGCTGCCGCCTGGAGCGAAAATGACGGCACCTTCGCCAGTTCAGAGCGGCGCGTCAACCGCGTGCGCACGGCCAGTGTGCCGCCGGGCGATGCCAAACCCAACTGGTGGATATTCAAAGAGCTGGCCAAACGTTTCGGTCACGAATGGGCATCCAACAGCGCTCAGGAAATCTGGGATAACGAAGTATCCGTACTGGCGCCCTCGATGGCGGGAATTAAATATGCCCGTCTGGAAGGTGACGGTTTGCAGTGGCCATGTCCCACCGCGGATCATCCGGGCACCCCGACGCTGCACAAAGGCGGCAAGTTTACCCGCGGTCTGGGTATGCTCAAAGCGATCGACTATATACCGCCGGCGGAAGTTCCCGATAAGGAATTCCCGATGGTGCTTTCCACCGGCCGTCGTTTGTATCACTATCATACCAGGACGCAGACCGGACGCTGCGAAGGCATCAACGATATTCTTGGCGAAGAGACAGCCGATATCTCTCCGGCCGATGCCGAAGCCAAAGGCATTAAAAACGGCGAGAAGATTCTGGTAAAATCCCGCCGCGGCAAGGTCGAGGTCAAAGCCAGAATAACAGACGAGGTTCCGCAAGGACTGGTCTGGATGGCCTTCCATTTCCGGGAAGCTTGCGCCAACTGGCTGACCAATCCCGTGTATGACCCCATTACGCAGACGGCGGAATACAAAGCCTGCGCAGTGAAAATCGAAAAACTGAAATGACAGAAGGAATGAAAATGTCCCGCTTTCCTGGCGGGACATTTTTTTGTGAAGTGATTATTGTCCGAAAAACAACACCTGAGTGACCTGTTAAACCATCCCGGGAAAACAATTTATTATGTTATTATTGACATAATGTTATTTTTAATATAGAGTTTTCTCGCATTTACTCTAGAAAGCGAGGATCTTTTATTCATGAAAAAATCAAAGTTCAAACAGGTCATAACAAAAATTTTATTGACAGTGATCGGCGTGGCTTTTTTTGTGGGCGTCTCCGGTCAAGCGTTTGCGGAAGAAAAAATTTCCGTGGCGGTTGCGGCAAATTTCATTTCAGCCTTCAAAGATATGGCGGCTGACTTTGAAGCAAAAACCAAAATTAAAGTCGAAGGCACTTTTTCTTCAACGGGAAATCTCTACAGCCAGATCACCAACGGCGCGCCTTACGATTTGTTCTTGTCCGCTGATGAAGAAAGACCGGCCAAACTGAACAAAGACGGCGTTGCGGACGCTCCTTTTATTTATGCCAAAGGACAGGCGGTTCTGTGGTCGGCCAATAAGGACTTCTGCAAGGCGAAGACCTGGCAGGATGCCCTGAAAAATGAACAGGTCAAAAAGATAGCGATCGCCAATACACAAACCGCGCCTTATGGAGCGGCTGCTAAAAAAGCATTGGAAAAAGCCGGCATGTGGGATAATCTGCAAAGCAGGCTGGTCAACGCCCAGGATATCGCGCAATCGTTTCAGTACGCTTCAACATCGGCGGTTGATGCCGGCTTCTGCGCCATGTCGGCCACGGTCAGCGCTGAAGGGAAGAAAGGCTGCTTCTTCGTGATCAATGAGGCTCCGGAAATTATTCAGTCGGCGTGCATTCTGAAAAGAACAACAAGCCGCGCCGCCGTGGAGAAGTTCGTTGAATTTCTGAACTCTCCCTCCGCAAAAGAAATAAAAGTTAAGTACGGTTATCGGTAAGTGGATTATCTTGCTCTTTATGTGACATTAAAACTGGCGCTGGTGACGACCATCGTTCTGATGGTTATTGCCGCGCCTGTTGCTTACGCGCTGGCTTATTACCGTTTTACCGGCAAATCATTTCTGGAAGCGCTGATTTACCTGCCGATGGCGCTGCCTCCCACGGTCATCGGATTTTACCTGATCATCCTCATGGGACCGAAAGGCTTTGTCGGCAGGATGTGGGAATGTTTCACCGGAGGCTCGCTTTTGTTTACCTTCATCGGCATAACGATTGCGTCCATTATTTACAGCATTCCTTTTGCCGTTCAGCCAATGAAAGCGGCCTTTTCCAAGATAGATCGCCGTTTGCTGGAATCAGCGTATGTTCTCGGCTTGTCCAAAAAGGCGACGTTTTTCCGGGTGATTATTCCCAATTCGGTCAGCGGCATTGCCGCCGCCGCCATTCTGGTTTTTCTGCATTCCATCGGAGCGTTCGGTGTTTTGCTGATGGTGGGCGGCAGCATTCCCGGCGAAACCAAAGTGGCGTCCATTGCGATTTACGAGGCCGTGGAAATGATGAATTATCGGGCGGCGGGGATGATTGCGCTGAGTTTCATTCCCATCAGTTACGCCTTTTTACTGTTGGTTAATAAACTCAATGAGAGAACCCGCACATGACCATTGAAGCTTCTTTCAAGAAACAATTAAAGTATTTTGATGTGGATATATCGTTTTCCTGCTCGAAGAAAAACATGGTCGTGATGATCGGTCCGTCCGGCGGTGGCAAGACAACCATCATCCGTATGCTGGCCGGTCTGGAAAAACCGAAAGAAGGAAAAGTCGTTTTCGGCGATGAGGTGTGGTTTGATTCTCTGCGCCACATCAATGTCCCGCCGCAGAAGCGGCGCCTGGGTTATGTTTTCCAGGATTATAATCTTTTTCCGCATCTGAATCTCTTTGACAATGCGGCTTTTGCCGCCATGGATAAACAGGAAGTCGATGAGCTGTTTGAACTGTTCAAGATCGATCATCTGAAAAAACGCAAACCGCACATGGTTTCCGGCGGCGAACGCCAGCGATGCGCGATTTGTCAGGCGCTGGCGAGACATCCCCGCATTTTGCTTTTGGACGAACCGTTTTCCGCGCTGGATGCCATCACCCGCCGCGGGTTGCGTGAAGAATTGAAGAACCTCAAGGGCAAAATGTCCTTTCCGATCATTTATGTGACGCATGATATAACTGAAGCCTTGTATCTGGCCGATGAACTTCTACCGGTTGTCGAAGGCAAGATCGACGATCAATGGCTACAAAAGATGATAACCCGCGAACCGTCGACGGACGTCGCTCTGCGCGCAGCGCGTGAACCGAGACTGACGCTGGTATATTAGTGACACTCAAATTTCTGGAGCAAAGAGAACAGGAATCTGTTAGTGTCACTTATCCCGAAAGTAATCTTGCGGGGCTAATGAGACTCCGACATGACAAGCTTTGCGCCGTCAGATTGGCTAGTCGAATAGTCGCAGGAACGAAGTGACGCGGGGTTCATGACATCGCTATTAAGAGTATTAAGGAGTTATATATTTTATGAACATTTGTACCTATTCCTATGAAGAGTATCTCCATCTGGTAAAATCATTTCACGGCAATCTTGCGCCGGGACTGATCATTGGCGGTTTTATGATTGACTTGGCGATGAAAAATCTACCGGAAGGCGAGTTTTTTGACGCTGTCTGCGAGACGCCGGTTTGCCTGCCCGATGCCGTACAGATATTGACACCCTGCACCGTCGGCAACGGCTGGCTAAGCATCGTCAACTTCGGCCGTTTTGCCGTAACCTTGTATGAAAAATACACGGGCAAAGGCGTGCGTGTTTATCTGGATACTGAAAAACTCAACAACTGGCCGGAAGTCCGCGACTGGTATCTGAAAAAGAAAAAAAAGAACGAGCAGGATCCCGACATTCTTTTGGCGCAGATTAAAGAAGCCGGGCACAAACTGTTGAGTGTGCAGAAAGTTCAGGTCGAACCGGAAAAAGTTCGCCGGAAAAAAATGGGACCGGTAGGTATTTGTCCCGTCTGCGGCGAAGCCTATCCGTCAAAACACGGTGAAAAATGTCTGAATTGTCAGGGGGAGACTCCTTATTCGAGCGTTAATCCGGCCAAATAATCGATTGCTGGTTAAAAATTATTATGCTTGAAACGGGCATCATACTGAAACGCCTCTATGAAAAAATCAAACCGGCCGCACAAAACCTGCGGATTGCTGATTTGCGCATCGGTTTGAGTTATGTGGGGATCAAACTGGATAACGAATCAGCGGGTCTGGCTGCCGTCCTGCCGGAGAGTTCCGTGCGCGGTTGCACGGTGTTAAAGGAAGCCGGCACCTACGCCGGATCATTTGTCGTTGACACTTTGAAATATCTTGTTGACGGAAAAAACGCTCTGCACAGGGCCATCGGTCTGGCGACGGCCAATGCACTTGTTCTGCCGGAAAGCGGAAATACCGAAGACCGCGAAGCGACCACCTACTTGAATCTTCAACCCGGTGAAAAGGTAGCCATGGTCGGGCTGTTTGCTCCGCTGGTCGAACGGATCCGTTCCACCGGCGCGGCGCTGACCGTGGTCGAAAAAAATCCCGAGCGTCTGGAAGTGCTCTCGGCAGAAGAAAAACAAGAGGCGCTCAAAGACTGCGATGTTGCGATTATTACCGCAACGACTCTTCTAAACAATACGTTTGAAGAAACAATCTGCTTGCTGGGCAGGCCGCGATCAGTGGTTCTGATGGGACCTTCCACGCCGCTTGTTCCGGAAATCTTCCGCGACACGCCTGTCACCCATCTGGGCGGCTCAATCGTCGCCGATGCCGCAAAAGCGCTGCGTATTATTTCCGAAGGCGGCGGAACGCCGGCACTGCGAACCTGCCTGCGTTTTGTAAATCTGACCCGGATTTAAAGCTTGTCTTTTTATCTCTTTATTCTCTTGTTAAATTCAAAAAAGAAACTTTTTTAGTCGGCAACAAAAGAACTTCTTGACATATATGTCATAAAAGACATATATGCTAAAATAAATATATGCATAAATAAGCATATGTTTGTTGAAGCATATATATTTCAGGAGGTTAGCGACTGATTTTATAATTCCACTCATCGTTAAAATTCAGTTCAAACATCACCCGTGATTATATTGATTTTTCAGTATGCTTTTCCCATTGCTATTGGCTTTTATCTCTTTGGTTTGATTTTTTATCTTTGCCACCGGCCTAAAGCTACCATGGTTCTTTTATGCATTGGTTTTATTTCTCATACTCTTTACCAATTAAGCAGGAGCCTGTCGCTGGGCATCCGGTTGATTAATCCTGTTTTTGATTCAAGCTATTTCCTGCCCTGGTTGATGGCCGCCATCTGCCTGGGGATGCTATTTTTTTCGAAGAATGAAAAGAATAATGCGATCATTCATTCGATGATCATTCCTGTCGGCCTCTTTTCCGTGCTGGGCTTGTTCCTTCCCCGGGAAATTATGCCTCCCGGTCCCCAGCATCAAACGATTCTTGTATCAGTATATTACAGCATCGATATCATCGCTCAGGCCTGTTTTTTTCTGGGGGGCTGGTTCGCTTTCTTCCATTTGAGGGGAAAAGATCAGGATAAACTCTTTAATTCTCTGATCGCTGCGGGATTTATTTTTTACAGTATTTCCCAGGTTGTCGGCGCTTACTGGGCCTATCTGGGCTGGTCTCTTCCGATGCACTGGAGCACCAAACACATCCAGTCGGCTTCCATCTGGTGCTACTATGCCGCTGTTTTGCACTTAAGGTATTTCCCGACCTGGAACTCCAGACATGAATCCTGGTTTGCCCTAGGCGGCGCAACGCTCCTCCTCGTTTTTAATTACGGGACTCAACTAAGCGCTTTCAGTTTCCCGACGTTAGGAGGATAGACGCGATGGTTAAACGAATCTGGGATTTCTGCGGAGATATCAAAGTCAATTTCTGGCTGATCTTTGCAATTTCTTTAAATCTGGCCGTCGGCGTCTATTTTATTAAATTTAATCCGAACCTCTTTAAACCGTTAAATCATTCTCTGGTTCAAGACTGGTTTATCCGGTACGGGCAATATCACATCAGTCAAAGCTGGTGGATTGTTCTCTTGTTTGCCCTTGCATTTTTCCTAGGTGTCAACACGTTTGTCTGCGCTGTTAAAAGATTAGCTCAACTTTGGCCGCAAAGAAAACAATCCGGGTTTCGGGTGTTTTCCGTAAAAATTTCCCCGTCTTGTATCCATTTATGCTTCCTGGCCATCCTTGCGGGGCATTTTTATAGTTTGATTGCCATCTATGAACGGAATGTACCGGTTCATTTGAATCAGCAAATCGTGCTGCCTCAGGGCAACAGCGTAGAAGTGCTCAGCCAGGAAATTGAACGCTATACAACGCCGGCGGCCTTTGAAGGGGCATTGAAGCAGTGCCGTGTTGTGCTGAAGCTTCAGAGTCCGCAAAATACAGAGACAAGAGAACTGCGGGTTTTATATCCGATATACTGGCAGGGAATGAGTATTCATCTGGACGTTATTACGCAAAAGAATTCACAAAATGGGGCGGTGCCTGCCGAATTAAAACTGATTATCAAAAAAGATCCCGGTGTGGCGGTTGTCATTGTGTGTTTTGCGGCTCTGTGCCTGTTGATGTTCTGGTATTTTCCGCAAAGGAAAAAAACCTGAAGAGGGGACTGATCGGATGAGAAAAAATATTTTGGTGCTGTTCTGTTGTTGCGTTTTCCTTCTCATGATTCAGGCGAAGGGATGGGGGGCAGTCTCTTCTTCAGGCTTCAGTATTTCCGGCGCGGTCCAACAGCCGATTCGTCTGACGGCGGAAGACCTTGCCAAATTTCAATCCATCACCGTTCGTCTTAATGAAGTGGACAGCAAGAAGAACTATTCCGGCGCCTTCAATTATCAGGGCGTTCCTTTGCGTTCGCTTCTGGAACTGGCCTGCATCCATAAAGAAGAAACCCCCTTTCCAAAGGATCTGGATGTGATTGTGATTGTCCGGAACATCGTTGGAAAACAAGCGGTTTTTTCCTGGGGGGAAATATTTTATCGGAATCCGGCTGATATCATCATTGCCTTTGCCGCCGAACCGATTATGCCCGAACTTCCCCAGGGCCGTGAGAAGTGGGAGAATCTGCTGGCGAGGCCCATAGGAATTCCCAAGCTGGTCGTAGCCAACGATTTGTATGCCGACCGTTCGCTGGAAACCGTTGCCTCCATCGAAGTGGTTGTATTAAATTCTTCACTGAAAATCCGAAATGCCAACGGTCAATCTTCTGCCTCGTTTACCGTTTCCGGCGCGGTGAAAACGCCTTTGACGATCTCCGATTTGACAAGCTGGCCTCATGCTCATGCCGTGATTAAAGTAACGGGATCATGGAAAGGTTATCATGGACTACAGCAGATCAGCGGCGTTCCGTTGGGCAAACTTCTGGACATTGCCGGGGCAGACATGGATATCAGTACGGTCTATCTGGTGACCCATTCCGACGGGTATCGCGCCGCTCTGTCCTTTGGAGAATTGTTTCTGGATCCGGCAGGAGAACGTATTCTGATTGCGGACGGAAACGATAATCCAGGCGCGGGAAAAGAAGGCAGATTTACGCTGCATATACCGCATGATTTGTCTTCCGATCGCAATGTGAAAGGGATCGAAAGCATCGAAGTCGTCAATCTCAAAAAATCTCCCAAGGCCTACATCATCAGTGTGGGCTGCGCCGATAGCAGCCTGATCACATTGGACGCTTTAAATTATCTAAACAAAACCGACGCCGTGGTTGCCTCCGAAGACATTGCCAAACGTTACGCCTTTTATATCGGCCATCGCCCGGTGCTGTTTGATCCTTTTACACTGGTGCCTAAATCCGCCGAGGACGGCGAGCACAAAAAAATGTCTCATTCCGAACGGGAAAAATCAAAAGCTCAACGGGTTGACAAGGCCGTCGGGATGATCCGTGAGGCGCTGAATCAGGGAAAATCCGTCGCCCTTCTGGAATATGGCGATCCGACGATTTACGGCAGTTTCCGTGGAATCAATGCCGCGCTCGCCGATGATGAGAAACAGTATATTCCGGGTGTCAGCGCTTTCAATGCCGCCAACGCCCTGATCGGAAAGGAAATGGCCTGCAAAGGTTCGATTGTTTTATCCTCGCCCTGGGCGTTAAAAGAAAATCCCTCTCTGGTCAAATCCCTGGCCGGTAAAGGCGATACACTGGCCATCTTCATGGGACTCAAAGAAATCGAAGAGCTTATTCCGTTTTTGAAAAAATATTATCCGGGGACCACCCCGGTGAGTTTTGCCATTCGCGCCGGCTATTCCAACAGCGAGCGACTGATCAAAAGCACTCTGAACGAAGCCGTAGAGGCGGTAGCGAAAGACAACGAAGAAAAGGAACACTGGCTGGGAATGATTTATGTGGGTTCTTGCCTGGAATAAAGGAAACGACGCTATGCAACTCAAACGGGAAATGAATCTTGCGGATGCCACTCTGCTGGTCGTTGGCAATGTGGTCGGCGCGGGAATATTTACCACCAGCGGATTTTTAGCCCAAGAACTCCCCCATCCGTTGTTCTTTATCGGAATATGGATCATTGGCGCACTCATTACATTTTGGGGAGCATTGACCTATGCCGAGCTGGCCGGAATGTTTCCGAAAGCCGGAGGAGACTACCAGTTCTTAAAAGCCGGTTACGGACATTGGGCCGGCTTTCTTCTGGGATGGGTCAATTTCTGGATCATTATTCCCGGTTCCATCGCCGCGCTGTCGCTGGCTCTGGTCAGCTACTTAAAACCCCTGTTGATTCCGAATGATCCCTTTTTGGAAAAGGGTCTGGCGTTGGGAGTCATCTTTTTTTTCTCCTGGATCAACTATCGGGGCATCCGCTGGGGCAAAACATCACAGGATTTTTTTACCTTAGGTTCTCTTGTCATTCTTATTGCGTTTATTGTCGGCGGTCTCATCTGGGGAAAAGGCAGTTGGGACCATTTTACGGTCGCGTCCTCACAACCGCTTCCTTTTTCCGCAATCTTTGGTTCTGCGATGATCGCCATTATTTTTACTTACAGCGGATGGTTCACCTCAGCGTATCTGGGCAGCGAAATCAAAGAACCGGAGCGTAATTTGCCCCTGTCTCTACTTCTGGGCACGGCCATTGTGGGGATTCTTTATACCTTGATCAATGTAACGTATCTTTATGCCCTGCCTATTGGCGAGATTGCGGGGGTCGTTAATGCGGGAGAAGTTACCGCTGCCGCTCTCTTTAATCCCACCATCACCGTTGCAGTTTCCGTGGCCATCATTCTGGCGATCTGCTCCAGTATCAATGCCACCATGATGGGAGGATCACGAATCTTTTACGCCATGTCCGAGGATAAAATCTTCTGGTCTTTTTTAAAGACGCTCCACCGAAAGTTTCATACGCCTCATCTGTCTATTGTCAGTCAAACCGTTTTGGCCGTTGTTCTGGTCTGCCTGGGCACATTCAACCAGCTTCTGAGTTATGTTGTTTTTGTCATGCTCATCGTTTCCATTGCCACCGGCGCCGTACACTTGATCTTACGCTGGAAAAAGCCGGGATTGTTCAGACCATACCAAACCTGGGGTTATCCGGCTGTCCCCGTTTTATTTATCGTTGTTTATCTCTGGATAAGCCTGCAAATTTTTATGGATAAGCCATCGACATCTCTTGCGGGACTTTTCCTGGCCGTTTCCGGATTGCCATTTTATTTCTTCTGGAAGAAATCCAATAAATCGATAGGAGGAGCAAAAACATGAAGAGAAAAAAAATAATGACGGAGGTATTGACATGAGAAAGACACTGGTTTGGCTTTTTATTTTAATGGTTGCGGTAATTATTGGCGGGTGTTCGAGTGGCAGCGATGACCCCACATATTCTGTGAAGGGCGCCATTGTTGATGACAACGGATCGGCGGTGGCCGGCGCGACCGTTACTTTGAACGATGGTTCCGGCGCTTCCGGGGCTGTTGCCGCCGGCGCCGCTGTCGTTGCGACAACCACGACCGATGCCAACGGAAGTTATACATTCGCGGGCATTGATCCGGGAGATTACACCATCACACCCACGAAAGAAGGATACATCTTTGTTCCTGGAAATTTAGCGGTGACAGTAAGCAATGCCGATGTTGATCTTTCTACCGATGACACTAAAAAATTTGCTGCCAGAAAAGATACTGACGATAGCGACACCGCCTCCGGCTTTTTGCACTATACCCTGCCGAACCAATATAAATATGAACAGGATGGCGGTCTTGTTGCAAATGAGGCTGCAACCCTGTTTGCCACTTATACCCTTAGCAATGGCATTACGTATGATTACGGTACGGACGGCATCGCCGACACCGCGGACGACACGCTGATTTCAGGCTATAAACTGGATCAGTTCGTCGATAAAACGACGGTGAACGCGGCAACACCGGACCCTGACGGTGTCCTGGGAGCTAATGATGCCAGAAAACTATATTCCATCGTCATTCGTTCCAATCAGGATGGATTCAGTAACCGGACGAAGTTTTACGATAATGGCACGAAAACGGAGTCTTATAATGCAGATTTAAGATGGGATCAGTTCGAAAAAGGTTACCTGCTGGATCTGAATTATTCCGGGAAAACATTTTTTGAAGCGACCCTGGCCGGCGAATTCATGAAAATGTTTAATACAAAGTATGCCTATGACTTGTATATGTTCCGTAAAATCGATGTGAAAAGACCCGATGCCGCCGGTTCCCTTGCAACATTTGAGATTGCGGCAACAACAGACAGTTATGTCGATGATACGAATTTTACAGACAGCAACGGTGGATTAACAACGACGAAATTCACGATCGAAACGATGAGTTTTGGAGCCTACACCAATGTAAAGGCGATTTCGCTGGATCAGTTCCTGACCGCGTACGTTACCGACAAGCCCGGTTCCTATACCTATAAGATTGTTGCCCTGGACGGCACGTATAAAGAAGGCTGGACATACGCCAATATGCAGCAGGCGTATTATTTGCCTGATTTTGATTTAATTATCCAGGTTGATGCATCGAACGCTATTGTCAGCAATACAAAAATAAATTTTCCTGTCAGAATCGAGCTGATCGGTTCTTCGGTTGAATATGATTACTCGGCGGCGAACCCTCCGGCATATGCGAAGGCATATGATGAATGATCGCTAATTTTATTTCAGGCAATGCATGCCGGTCGACGACCGGCATGCATTGCCTCTGCAATCACGACGTGGACGTAGGAAAATTACGATGAGATTAATATTGATCATACTGTCTGTGCTGGTGTTTGTTATTCCCGTGATGGCGCAGGAGCCTGCGTCACGTGCGCTGCAAGGGATCCGTGCGGATTACGCTGACGCGGAAACGGCCGCCGGCGATAAAGCCTTCCCGCATCAACAACCGGAAACGGGAAAATTGAAAGAAGACGATTCACCTGAGCATCTCGGCCGGGAAACGAAGGACCTGACGCAGGAGGACTCTCCTCAACGTCTCGAACCGGATAAACCGGATCATAACGCCGACATCGAGAAAGAATATCAATTGGAAGAAATTGTTGTCAAGGAACGCCGCATTAAAAACATAGAAAAAAATGTGATAGTAAAAGGAGGCACAACAACTGAGATTACCGCGCAGGAGATAGAAGCCAGAAGCGATAAAGTGCTTAAAGATGTCCTGTATCAGGTGCCGGGCATCCAGGTGTCAACGCAACGAAAAGGCACGACCCAGTTTTATATGCGCGGATATGATATGTCCAAAGTAGCCATTCTGGTCGACGACATTCCTTTGATCGAATCCTTCACCGGCAGCATGGACATTGACAATATCGGTCTGCTGGACATATCGGAAATCGTTGTCAGTCGCGGCGCAACGTCCGCCCTCTACGGGACAAGGGGCGGTGTGGGTTCGATCAATCTCATCAGAAAAGAACCCGTAAAAATGTACACTCATGTCGCCGCCGAATACGGCGAGCATGATAACGTCGTCACCAGCGTTTCCCATGGCGCTCCCGTGGGCAATTTTTATTATCAGTTGTCCGCTTTATACGACACGTCGGGCGGTTATGAGATTTCGGACAAGCTCGATCGCAAAGAACGCGAAAAATGGCTCAAAAAACTTTCACGCTATGATCTTTACGGATTCACCCGGAATGATATCTATTCTCATCCGGGCAGTTCTGCGGCCGTCTACTATCTGAACGAGACGGACCAGTGGAGTCACACAGAGCATGAGAAATATAAGCTGAATGGTAAAGTCGGATACCATCTGACGCCTGATCTGGAGATAGGAACGTCGTTATTTTATAATCAAACGGAAAAGCAGAACAGCTCTTATTTTACGGACATGAGAAGCATGTATACGTATAATAGTTATACCAAGGAGAAGGACTGGCGGTTGCCGGATACCACGTATATCCTGCGCAACATGTCCAGCCGCTGGCCCGATTATAATGATTATGCCGTTTCTCCTTTTCTGATTTACGAAAAAGGCAGATTCGGCATAAAGGCCAATGCATACTTCTATGAAAATACCAACACCTTTATGGCTTATGCCGATCCGTTGGAAAAGGTTCTGGCCTATAACCGGGATGCCATTAATATGACCTGGTCCATATGGACCAGCCGGACCTACGGATTAAACATATATCCTTCATATGACCTTTCGTCGTGGAACAGACTGAATTTCGCTTTATCCTATTATGTCAGCAATCATAAGGAAGAAGAGCAGGCGTACAATGAAGCATCGACCAAGACGATTGAAAATTACGGCAGAGGCAAATACAGGACACTCGACATCGAAGCCGCTTATCTCACCTTCGCCATGGAAGATCAAATGCGCATAGGGAAAGATGTGGAATTGACGCTCGGTGTTTCTTATGATGCGCAGGATCTCAAGAAATATCGGAGAAAAAACGGCATTACCGGAAGCACGGAAATGATCGATCAGTATCAGGCCGAAGATGATGCCATGTTATGGGGAACGCGAGATTCCCTGAACCCTGTTGCCGATATTGTGTATGAGCCGGTCAAGGACTTTTTAAAGCTGAAGGCTGCCGCATCGCGGAAAACAGCTTTCCCTACGCTTCAGGCCTATTCTAATACGGCGTCTCCCTACGATTTGGGAAGCGGCAATGAAAATATTAAACCTGAAAAATGCTCAACGGAAATCTGGGCTTCGAACTTTCATTCTTTAATAAACAGCTCATCTGGGGAGCGGATTATTTCTATAGCAAATATGACGATAAAATCACAAGAATATATATTACGAAGATTGATGATTATATTTACAGGAATATAGATTCCGCGGTTATCCATGGCGCGGAGACAACATTAAATTTGGCGCTGATGGATGTTTTTGACATCGCAGATATCGGCATGTCTGCAACATATACCTATATGTATTCGAGAAATCAGGCGGATGTCGACGATTCCTTCGTCAACAAAGGCAGTAAACTCGAGAAACTTCCCGCACATAAATTCACCTTTGATTTCAGGACGGATTTCAGGACGGACACCAGCCTGAGCCTGTTCGGTAACTGTGAATTCAATCAGATTCAATACGTGATGTCATCGGTTCCAGCCGCCGATGCTGATTTTTCAACATCATATTTCCACGCGGAAAAACTTCATAATCCTCTCAAAATCGACATTAAATTGTCGCAGAAAGTTTTTAAAAATTACGAAGTTTATATCATGTGCAAAAACATTCTGGACGATTATAACGCCGATCCCTTTGATCCCGGTCCGGGCAGAATGTGGTATGCAGGCGTCAAGGCAAACTTTTAACGGGAACGGCGAGGAGACAAAATGGAATGGCTTAGAGTCGTCATCGATTATGGAATAATAGGGTTTTTAATTCTCTTAAGCATTATGGCTATCGGGATTGCCATCGAACGGTTTTATTTCTTTAGACATATCCGACTGGACGATTTCCCGGATCGAAAAAGTCTGGAGCTGGAACTCACTAAAAAAATACATCTCATTGCCACCATTGGGAGCAATGCCCCCTATATCGGTTTACTGGGAACGGTTTTGGGCATCATGCTTACTTTTTATATGATCGGGAAAGAAGGGTTCATGGATACGGGCAAAATCATGGTCGGGCTGGCGCTGGCCCTGAAGGCCACGGCCATCGGCCTGCTGGTGGCCATCCCCGCCGTCTCTTTATACAACTTTCTCTTGAGAAAAGTTAAGGTCCTGCTGATGAGCTGGGAGATCGAACATGGAAGAAAATGAGTTTGATTATATCAATGTCATTCCCCTGGTCGATGTCATGCTGGTACTCCTGACCATTGTGTTGACCACGTCCTCCTTTATCGCCGGCGGTATGATTCCCCTGGATCTGCCCAAAGCACACCACAACGCGGGTGAAACTCTGAAAACCCAGACGATTGAAATCGATCGGACCGGAAACATTTATTTAAATTCCCGGCCTGTATCCCTGGAAGAATTGAAAACCGATCTGGGAACCATGAATAGAAACGTCCCTTTATTAATCCGGGCGGATCGCAGTATCAGCCTGCAAAACTTCGTCAGTGTCCTGGACGTCATGAAGGAACTGGTATTTACCCGCATCAGCCTCCAGACCGAGGAAGGTGAATGAATTACCAGACCAGAGCCATCCAAATATCTTTATTGCTGCACGGTGTGATCATTGCCCTTGCCGTCATGAGCAGCACTTTCATGGGGCAATATAAAAAAGTGATGGTTTTGAATTTCGATTTGCAGAAAACTGCGCCGGCTGTCAAAAAGATTGAAGACCTGCCTGCGCCTGTTATGAAAACGAAAACGATTAAACCCGTGGCCCGTCAAAGCATAAAAGAAAAAGAACCATCTCGCATGACGGAAGACGTTTCCCCGATAGCGCACCTTCCGGAAACGCCGCCGGTGGTGAAACTCCCTGAAGCACATAATCTGGAAAGTCATTCGATGGGACCGGGCTTGCCGGATTCGGGAACAGCCGTCAAGGAAGGTTCTCCCGGCATTGCAGGGACGACAGGGGGACCATCGAATGCAAGTTCGAGCAGAGGTAACGCGGATGGCTGTAAAGAAGCGGCAGGCGCAAAATATTTAAATGAAAACTTTGCCTATATTCGGGACAAGATTCTCGGGAATGTCAGTTATCCCCACGCGGCAAAAAAGATGAGTTGGCAGGGGAAGGTCGTTCTTTCCTTTATCATTACGGCAAAAGGGACCGTTGGCGAGTTAAAGGTTATCAAAAGTTCGGGTTTCCCGATACTGGATAAGAACGCCATGGAGACCGTTCGCAACACCGCTCCTTTTCCCAAACCGCCCGTTGAAGCTCAACTTGTCATCCCGATCGTTTATCGCCTGGAGTAATGATTGATCATACAAAAAGAACAAAGCATAAAGGAGAAGAAAAATGTTAAATAAGATTCGTGCCTGGATTGTTGTATGGGGAGCCCTGCTTTCTTTTTTTCTTATATCAGGGAGTGTCTTTGCCGCTTCGGGTAAATTCTTTATCGTCGGGATGGGCACAACGCCGGATCTGATGACGATTCGCGCGGTGCAATGCGTCAAGCAGGCCGACATCGTTATTCTGTCGGAAGAATGGGATAAGGATGCCTGGAAAGATCTTATTGCAGGAAAAGAAGTCTGGTTCCTGGGTCACAGCAGCCAGATGTTTTACGGTATTGATCCCCAAAAGTTGAAAAATCAGGCCGCGAAAGAAAAAGCCCTGCGCATAGCCCAGTATCGTCAGGAAATCATCGACAAGATAAAGGACGCCGTACAGAAGGGTAAAAATGTTGCTTCCCTGCAGTGGGGAGATCCCATGATATACGGCATTACTTATTTCTTTGAGATGCTGCCCAAAGATATTCCTTCGGAAATCATTCCCGGAGTCGGGGCGTTCCAGGCGGCCAGTGCGGCGGTTAAAATGAGCCCTCCCTACGGATGGGACACCAGTTCGGTCATCCTGACCATGGCGGATTGGTCCGGTCGCGCCGACACCAACGAGAAGTTGATGGCGACGCAAACCTCCATGATATTTTACACCATGCATCTGAATTACCCGCAGCTCTTTGAACAACTCCAGCGTCATTATCCTGCCGACACTCCGGTTGCCGTGGTCAACCATGCGGGTGACCGGGAACGCCAAAAAGTTATTTTCAGTACGGTAGGCCGTTTTCTGAAAGAAATAAAATATCAGGAACTGCCCGAGGAGGCTCATATGCTGATGGTTGGAAAGTTCCTCAAGGTTGGACAGGCCCGTAAAGAAGGATTGGCCGGCGGCAAATATATAGAAGAGAGGCACGGTAACGTGAAGGGAGAAGAGAAGTAGCGTGTCAATGAATTCAATACGTTAATATTCCGGGAGGCGGCTGTGGAAATAAAGTGTAAAATATGGATTGAAAAAGACGATAAGGTCATTTTCGGCAAAGGCCGGGATAATATTCTTAAGACATTAGACGAACAACGAAGCCTGAATGCGGCGGCCAAAGAACTGCAAATGTCCTACCGCGCGGCCTGGGGAAGATTGAAAGCTTCCGAAAAACGGATGGGTATAAATCTGGTTGAAACCGACAAAAAGGATAAATCCGTGCGCCTGACGCCGCTGGCCCGCACAATCATCGAACGTTTTGAAAAGTTGGAAAAAGATGTAGAAAATCTTTTGCACACGGCTGATCAGGATTTTCAGAAGTTGACGCGCGACGACAGCCCATAATCCATTCTATTCAGACGAAAATGTTGTGAATAAAAAATATGATCCCTCATGAAGAATAAACATTTTCAAATATATTATTTCACGTTCATGGCTTTTGTTTTCTGTTGTTTTATTCAATCGACGCAGGCGGTTCAGAGCTTTGCGGAGGAAACAAACATATATTTTATCGGTGAATTGTTTGAGTGGCAGGAATTTGTTCATCATGACCGTTTCTTGAAAGAAACCGGACCCCGGTTCGGCATAGGATTGAATCATGACGTTCAATTTTACAACGACCATCTTATTTTCAAACCTCGCATTGAAATCATCGGAGGTCGCGTCGACTATGAAGGGTCTACGCAGTCCCATATTCCTTTAGAATCCGATACGGATTATTATGACGGGAAAGTGGGATTTGATCTCGGATGGCGATACACATCATTAAAGAAATATTCGATTGAACCGTTTGTCGGAGCGGGATTACGCGGATGGTACAGAAAAATCCATGATGCTGCGGCTTCCGACAAAATAACACAGGCGAAAGGCTATCCGGAAGAATGGCGCTCTGCGTACTTTCGCGTTGGGTTGCGAGGTGATCTGGCGCTCGCTGAAAAAACACTTTTATTTGTTGAAGTGGGAAGCACGTTTCCGGTGTACAACCAAAACAAGGCCCGTTTTGATGAGTCGGACCTGGGTCCGGATGTTACATTCACCCCCGGCAATCAACCGTCCTGGTTTGCCGAAGCGGGCGTTCAATACACACCTTTCAGAGCCGGTATTTACTACGATAGCCTGCGTTTTTCAAAATCCGATAATGAACATTCACGCGGCACCATTTACTATCAGCCCCGAACAGAAGCGGATATGTATGGCATCCGGGTCGGCATCATATTTTGATTATGCCTCAATCTGATGCTATTCCAACCATGCAAGAGAGTGGACCATAAAGCATTGCCGCGACATGACAAAAAATTCTAGGCCGTTTCCACCCGGCAACGCACGTAACGGTGCATGGGGGTTCCAAACTGATCGCGGTTGGTATTTTTAGTCAAACGATTCACGTTGGCGCCGTATTTGACGCCGTTGTAAATCAGACCGAAACCATGAGGCATCACGACATGTCCGGGTCGCGCCGTCTCCGTGATTTCCAGTTCGATCTCTTCACTGCCCGCTTCCGTCGTCACCCTGACCTGCTGTCCGTCTTTAAGGTTTAATGATGCCGCGTCGTCGGGGTGCATGGCCAGCGTGCAGGGGCGTTTGCCTTCGTTCCATGCCGGATCGCGCATCAGCGTGTTGGCGTTCATGGACGTATGCCGTCCCGCCATCAGAACGAGCGGGAATTCGGCGGGCATGATCAGCGCCGCTTCTTCCCCGGCCGCTTCGATTGATTTCAGTTCATCGAGCAGTTCCGGAATATGAAGATTGATTTTTTTGTCGGCGGTTTTGATTTCCGCGAAATTATTTTCCTCATCGGCTTTCCCCACCCAGATGCCTTCGGGGTGATCCAAAATCTTCTGAAAGATTTCTTCGCCGAGCATTGGTCCCGGTTTAAAGCCCGCTCTTGCCGCGTTTTCGTGAAAAGACTTGGGTGAAACCTGCAGCAATCCCCACAGGGCTGCGAGGTGAACGGAACCCATGGCCTTGCCCAACGTTTTCCCCAGAATAAACGGCATGGCTTTCATGGCCTTCGGTTCCGTCATGACATATTCCATCAGAGCCTGCGCAAAAGCGGCATGACTCTCATAGGCCGCCTGATAAAGACGGTCGGGAATCGGCGGAATCAAACCGAGTTTATCCGCGAGCCGCAGATCGATCTCCCCCTGTTCCAGCGGTTCGCCCTCGGGATCGATGATCGGCCTGCGCATCTGGAAGAATATCCCCGGATAGGTAATCGGGAAGAACGTGCCGTCCCAGGATTCGTAGCCGGAACGGGAAGGCAGCACGTAATGGGAAAGCGCGGCCGTTTCCGTCATGGCCAGTTCCACCGTGACCAGCAGATCCAGACGCTGAAACGCTTTTTCATA
>JAGVUJ010000309.1 GCA_019136325.1 Deltaproteobacteria bacterium | reverse complement strand
AAAACAGAAAAGCCATGGGCGGCTCTCATTCGATCCACCCATGGCTGTTTTGGTTTTGTTACCTTACCAAGTCCTTCCCAGCGACAGGCAGACCGACGCACCGTAATAAAACCAGTAGCCAAAAGAATTGCTGTTTGCGTTCATCTGTCTGTTCATTGAAAAAACCGTCCTTTTCTTTCGTAGCCCTATAAACGAGCGCTCCGGGCTTGTCAAGAAAATTTTTATTTATGATTATCCCTCAGGCGCAGCGCCTCATCAAAGGCATGTTTCAGTCTCGCGGTTGCATCAGCCGGATTCCCGGCCGAGCAGATGGCCGAAACAACAGCCAGGCAATCGGCGCCGGCTTCGGCCACTTCCCGGGCATTGATCTGGCTGATTCCCCCGATGGCCACCAGGGGGTGACGGCTGAACGCCTTGATTTTTCTGAGCCCTTCAAGTCCCCATGGTTCCTTTGTATCGGTTTTGGTCGGCGTGGCAAACACGGGGCTGACCCCCAGGTAATCGACATCCAGATCGCGGCTGGCTTCGACGTCCGCCCAGGTTTCCACGGAAAGGCCGATGATCGCTTTCGGCCCCATCAGGCGGCGGGCTGTTTCGTACGGCATGTCCTCCTGACCGACATGAATGCCGTCCGCGCCGCAGGCCAGCGCTACATCGATCCGGTCATTGATCATCAGGGGAACCCTGTGAGGCGCAAGGATGTTCTTTACGGCAAGGGCTTCCTCCACGAAAGCGCGCGTGGGCAAGTCCTTTTCCCGCAGCTGGACACAGGACGCGCCGCCCTGAACAGCCATTCGAACTACCTCCAGCAGAGATCTGCCGCGGCATAATCCGCGGTCCGTCACCAGATAGATGCCGCGCATGGCTAGCCCTCCACTTTCAGGCGGCGCTCAATGTCCTCTTTGGCCAAACGGTAAAGCGCATCGATAAAATGCATCTGGAGTGAGCCGGGTCCGGAGGATTGTTCGGCGGCGATCTCTCCGGCAATGCCCATGACCGCCATGGCTTTGGCCGCCGCTGTCAGCGGATCCTGATCCACCGACGCAAAAGCGCCGCAAAGCGCGCTGGCCGTGCAGCCCAGCCCCGTGACTTTCGGCATCATCGGATGGCCGTTGGCTACTTTTACCAGACGCTTCCCTTCTACGATATAGTCCACGGCGCCGCTGACGCAAACCGCGCACTGAGAGGCATCGGCAATGCTTTGCGCGGCGTGGAGTGCCTCGTCGGATGCGGCGGTGCTGTCCACCCCCTTCGTTTTCAGACGGTCATCCGTCAGCGCAAGAATTTCCGATGCATTGCCCCGGATAATGGTCGGCCGGCCGGCGAGGATCAGATCACGAACGGTGCCGGTTCTGTAAGGCGTCGCCCCTGCGCCGACCGGATCGATCACCACGGGAACACCTTTGGAAACCGCTTTCGCAGACGCCTTGAACATGCCGCGCACCCAGGAGGGGCTGATCGTCCCGATGTTGATCACCAGCGCGGAGGCGATCGCCGCCATGTCTTCCACTTCCTCCTCCGCATGGATCATGACCGGCGACGCGCCGATCGCCAAAAGCGCATTGGCCGTGTTGTTCATGACCACGTAATTGGTGATGTTGTGGATCAACGGGCTTTTGGCCCGGATTTCTTCAACGGATTGATAAATGTCCGATGCCGACAATTTCATACCTCATCTCCTTGTTTCCATTTCATTAAAAAGCCCCTTCTCCACCGCGGGAGAAAGGGCCTAAAGGGTTGCTCTTTTCTCCCTCCGCCGGCATTATCCGGATCAGGTTCAACGGGTATAATCTCAGACAAGGCCAAAGACCCTGACACCCCAATGTGTTTCGCTTACCAGCCTCTCCCGTATTTGTCAATACATCACCCATGTCCCAAAATCCCCTTGACATACACTAGTTCGTTTAATATAGTTTTCCGCAAAATAGAAGTTCTTATCAATTCTCCATATGAAAATTTTTAGGAGGCACTCTGATGGCTGCACGTCGACAGATCCTCGTTTTTTTTCAGATCATCGTCTTACTGATGATGGGGGGAATAATTTCGGCATGTCATCACAAAAACACCGATTCCGCCGGCATCAGCGTCGATCAATTCACGGCTGAATTGAAGATGGACGGCTTTGAAGTTGCCCAAGGCTATTTCCAGCTGTGGAGGATCGAGGACTGCCCGGAATCCTTTGACGTGATGGGAACCTGCTATTTCAATAATCCCACCGCGCCTTATGTGATGTCGGTTTTACCTTTCTGGCCGGACGAGTACATTGACCCGGCAACCAAAAACGCTTTTGGCTCGACCAAGTTGGGATGCAGTACAAGCTTCCGTTTTGACCCGAATGAAGCAATTGTCATTTTCGGATTCCTGCCTCCGAAGGCCGTCTATTTCGGGTTGCAGAGCTACCTGTTCACCCGCAAAGACGCCTATAAAACAGACAACGATACGTACAATTTTATCAACCGGATCGGCGCCAAAGACGTTTTCTTCCACACGGTCCCTGGCCGTCCCGCGCAGGACCGCATTTTAACTTTCGACAGCCTGAGCGACAGCAAAAACAACGTGGTCATTGAAAGGCAGTCAGACGGAAGCTTCGGTCAGTTCCGGTACTTCATCATCACGCCCGACCGGTATATGGATCAGAAGATCCGACGAATCCTGCACAATCTTTCGGTTGCTGATCAAGAAATCTTTACCGAGGGCATACCCGCGAACATGAGGATTGGTCTTGGTGAAGACGCCGACGATTTCGTTTCGGGAATTCGTTACTCTCTCCCGGAAGACGGCGGCAAGGAGGGCACTCCCTCGGATATCTGGAGGAACAATCCACCGCTGTCAATTCTGCGGATCCGCACCTCACAACCACACCCGCCTCAGCCTTATCCGGCATGGGAGGACAACAGTCCCGAACCGAGAAAGGCGGTATCCGAAGCGGACCTCAAGGACGATCTCAACTTGCTCGTGCAGAAAGTCAGCCAGGCATGGGGGCAGCCATGCATTGATACTGCCGGTTGCTCAGACAAGGCCAGGTCTTTTATCGACACGCAATCGTCCCCGTTCAATCTGGTTGGACCGCTGTGCGACAACATTGGGATGGACTGTCTCGCGGACACGCAGGACGCAACTTACCAATTCAGCGGCGGCTATGAGTTTGACAACGGCGAAGTCTATGCGGTGATTGGAACCCTGGGTACGGCGACCGGAAACGCAAGCTACGTCAGCCTGGGGGTCAACAACTTCCGCCTAAGGCTGGGCGCAGAGAATGTCGACGGCTCGAAGCTCGAGGGCAGCGTGAAGCCGGAGTGGTACCCGGGAGTCAATAACTTGGATAAGCTCTACATCTACTATTTTACCCGCAACTGTGAAGACGAGAAAGTGCAAGAGCTGACCCACGGCTTCTGCTTGTCCGTGAAAGATACGGAGCTCGTGGTTCCGCCCGGTGACAAGGTTTCGCTCGTCGAGCGCGATTACATGGCCCCGGGGACACAGCGGGGGCCTAACTCGAAGCTTACTCTACCTTCCATGGTGCTCATACTTCAGAAGCCCGGACAATAAAAAAACTCTTATGGATAACAGCTAAACAGGAACAACAGCGTCCATCCATTTCCAGGCTGTTGCCTTCAATACAATTGAGGATCTCTTTTTCAGGAAATGATTCCTACGGTCAAGATGCGCCTTCCACGATGGCGATTTCAATGAACCTCGCCAAGAACGAGCTTTGCGAAGTTCGAAGCGTAAGTTGAATTGTCCCAGGAGCGAAGCGACGCGGGGCTTCCGGTGTGAAATCGTAGAGTTCGTAAGCCAGTTGATCTTTCCGTTGAACCATCCTATCGATCCGGTGATGGTTCAGTTATGGCATATAATTGATTTTTCGGCCCGCAGCATTCTTATAAATGACAATATTCATGGAATGAGCCCCCGAATAATCTTTTCATGAAAGTTTTTGACAGGTCGTTTAACCGGTGCTATTATCAGCATCGTTGAAAGATCGTAGAGGAGGGTTTTATGCAGACCAATATCAAATATTCGGAAGATGTCGTTCCGATCACCGATCTGAAGATCAATCCGGGACGGATTGTCAATCAGGTGGATAAAACCCGTCGGCCTGTGCTCTTGACCAGCCGTGGACGGGGTGTCGCCGTGGTGCAATCGGTAAAAGATTATGAGGAAAGGACGGAGGAACAGGGATTCCTGCGCGCCGTCGTTCGCGGCCTGATGGATATTGAAGAGGGTCGGGAAATCAGCCTCAATGAAGTTAAAAAACGGCTGGGACTAAAGTAGCCATGCCCGAAAAAAAGAGAACCATTACTTTTGCGGCGTCGGCCTTTGATGATCTTGAAGGCATCCGCGCATGGTATCAAGAGCGGCAAGTGCCGGACGTCGGCAACAAACTGCTGGGTGAAATTATTTTTCAAATGGAAAGGCTTGCCGATTTTCCGGAAAGCGGACGCATTGTGCCGGAATTCGGCATTGCCAATTTAAGAGAAATTATCCATCCACCCTTTCGGATTGTTTACCGCCTTGATGGTCATAAAATCAGAATTATCCGCGTCTGGCGCAGTGAAAGACTCTTAAAAATTCCGTAAAAGAAATTGCGGTAAAGCCGTTATTTTGCGGATTGATCGGGGATCAATCCCTACAACAAATTTCCTGTTGGGCGGGTTCCCCGAACACTCCGCATATATTATCGCCCCTCGACAATTTTAATTTCGTCTTCCGTCAGGCCGTAGAGTTCATAAACCAGTTTGTCGATTTGCTTGTCGGTGGCGTCGATCCGGCGCTGGAGCAGCGTTTGCTCGTGGCCGGTTTTGGCTTCATGCAATTGCTTGTGCAAGGTGAGCGTTTGTTCGACAAGTTGAGTAATTTTAGCGTGACTTACCTTATCGGCTTCGTTCTTGAAATCGATAATACGAAAAGGTACTTGAGATAAAAACTGTCGGTTCGCAGATAGCCAACCACCCCTAAAAGGAGCGCTTACAAAAGGGAAAAACCAACGCAATACTTTTGAATTGAGCAGTCCAAGCAGATAGTGCAGGCCCTGATCCTCGTAATCAGATTTCAAAGTAATACCACCAACATCTACATTATCTAAATAATGACTGCCATCATGGTCAATAGCAGCATAAAGGTGTTCGACTAAGCGTGGCACACAGATCTTTGTAAGAGATTGCCTACTCATATTTTTAAGATAAATATAGCCATACCAACCAGCGTTTTTAACTTTTCCATTTTCACGCTTTTCCAATATGCTTTTATTTGCCAATAAATATTCCGCTGTTCTCGGATAATTCATCTGAATAAACTTAAAATCGATAAGCTTCACTCCATCAGATACATTATATGGAAAAATTATGTA
>JAGVUJ010000155.1 GCA_019136325.1 Deltaproteobacteria bacterium | reverse complement strand
TTGCCTCCATCCCGGAAGCTGATTTACAGCAGGTGAGAATAGGCGCTGAGGCACGTGTGTATATTGCAGCGCTTGATACCACCATGACCGGCAGAATCATTGAAGTGGGGTCGGTTTCCGAGCCGACAACGCGGGCTTTTAACGTCAAAATCGAACTGAAAAATCCCGATTTAAAAATTCGTCCGGGTATGACGGCGGAAGTCAAAATCGTTTCCGGACAGCCAACCGGAATCATCGCCGTTCCCGCGGAAGCCGTGTTGCGCGACCTGGATAATTCGGCCTGTGTTTTCGTCGTCGATGAGAAAAAATCGCAGGCTTTCAAACGCAACGTTTCCCTGGGACAGATGGCAGGACGTAACATTGAGATCACGTCCGGCATCAATCCTGATGAAAGGATTGTTGTCGGCGGTCAGCATAAATTAAACGACGGTTCTCCCGTCACCTTCAAGTAACGCCTATGAATTTTGTCAAAAAATCTCTCAAATATCCGCAGGTGACCATTTCCGTCCTGGTTCTGGCTTTTATTGTCGGCGTTTACTCCCTGGTGTCCATGCCGCGACGTGAAGACGCCAAGATCCATGTCCGTATCGGACAGGTTATTGCGTATTATCCCGGAGCCAATTCGTTACAGGTGGAGGAGCAGGTGACCAAGAAACTGGAGCAGTACCTGTTTCAGTACGAAGAAGTCAAAAAAGAAAAAACAATTTCCATGACGCGCGACGGCGTTACGATTATCAATGTCTGGGTCAATGACAATGTCGAGAATCTCGATACGTTCTGGAGCAAGTTGAACCATCAACTGCTCGTGCTGAAAGCGGTTAATCTGCCGCCGGGCGTTCAGGGTCCTTTTGTCAATTATGAATTCGGCGACACGGAAGCGCTGCTGATTGCCGTGGAGATGGACCAGCCCGATGATGCGCGGTTGAGAGACTATATTCTGCAACTGGAAGACAATCTCAAAACCATCAAGGCGGTTTCGAAAATCAAACGCATCGGCGAGCAGCAAGAACAGATCGTCATCACGTCCGACAGCGCCCGTTTAAGCCAGTATGGCATTTCTTTTGCGAACGTCGTGCAGGTGCTGCAGTCGCAAAATGACATTGGTCCCACCGGGGACGTCAAAACCGCCGATGCGAAGGTTGTTCTGCACAGTCAGGGATATTACAGAACAGCGGACGACATTGCCGATCAAATCATCGGCGCTGCCAGGACAGGGCAGGTGGTTCGTCTGAAAGATGTGGCCCGTATTGAGCGGCGTTACGAGGAGCCGACGAGCAGGACGATGGTGAACGGACACAACACCATGCTGCTGGCTGTGCAAATGCACGAAGGCAACAACATCGTTGCGTTCGGCAAGGAGGTGGACAAAAAACTGGCTCAGACAGCCAGGCGACTTCCGTCCGGCGTCAAGCTGACCACGATTGTCAATCAGCCCAGGATCGTCGATAAAAATGTCAGCCAGTTCCTGCGCGAGTTCCTGATGGCGATCATCGCCGTACTGGTGATTATTGTACTCCTGCTGCCGTTCCGCGTCGCCGCTGTCGCTGCTGCGGCGATTCCCATGACGATTGCCGTAACGTTTGCCGTCATGCATGCCATCGGCATTGAACTGCATCAGGTTTCTCTGGCGTCTCTGATCGTGGTGCTGGGGATGGTGGTGGATGACGCCATCGTCGTTGCCGATAATTATGTGGAACTTCTGGACAAGGGCGTCGAAAGGCAAACCGCCGCCTGGCTCAGCGCCACCGAGCTGGTGATCCCGATTCTGACGGCCACCCTGACCATTATCGCGGCTTTTCTTCCGCTGGTAATTTTAACCGGCATGGTCCGTGAATTCATCATTGCGCTGCCTCTGACCGTCGCCATCGCGCTTTCATCTTCCTTCATCGTGGCCATGCTGTTCACACCGATTTTATGCATGACCTTCATCAAAAAAGGGATTCGTGATTCCTCTGCGGAAGCGCCGCCGGGAAAGAAGAAATTTTCCATGCTGGACGTCATGCAAAGCGTATACAATAAAACGATCACCTGGTGTATGGCTCATCCCGCATTGACGGTTGCCGGCTGTTTGTCGAGTCTGGTGCTGGCGGCTCTTTTATATCAGGTGGTGCCGCAGAAATTTTTCCCGGCTGCCGAACGTAATCAGTTTGTCGTGGATTTGTGGATGCCGACCGGCACAAAACTGGAGAAAACCGAACAGGCCATTTTAAAAATTCAGGACCTGATTAAAGATGACCGGCGGGTTGTCTCTTTCGCGACGTTTGTCGGCGCCAGCGCGCCCCGCTTTTATTATAATTTCACTCCCGAACCGCCGGTGGAAAATTTCGCCCAACTTCTTATTAATACGAAGACCGATGAGGAAACGCGGCAATTGCAGTTGGAATTAAATGCCAAAGCCGACCGGGAGGTGCCGGAAGGAAATATCCAGGCCAGACTTCTCCAGCAGGGGAAATCTTATGTCACACCCGTGGAGATCAGAATTGTGGGCGATGACCTGACCACGCTGAAAGAAACGGCCGGTCGGATTAAAGAGGTTGTTCAAACGACCGGAATGACGGCCTTTGTCCGCACCGATTTCAAAGAGGATTATTACGGCGTCGCCATTGGGCTCAAAGACAGCGCCGAACGCCTGGGATTCACCACGACAGCCGTTGCCCGATCCGTCTATGCCGGGTTTACCGGCGTCCCGGTATCCACCCTGTATGAGGGCAACAAACCGGTAGAGATTCTGCTTCGTCTGGATGAACAGAACCGGCGCAATTTTGACGATTTGCAAAATATGTATCTGACGTCACCGGTCACCGGCGCCGCGGTGCCGCTTCGCCAGATCGCCACGCTGGAACCTCAGTGGCATACCGGACGGATTATGCATCGCAACGGCTTGCGTACGCTGACGGTTCTATGCGAACCTGCAGAGGGTGTTCTGGCCTCCGAACTGCTGAAAAAAATCAGGCCGGACATGGACGGGCTGACCCTGCCGGTTGGCTACAAAATCGAATACGGCGGAGAATATGAAAACCGGCGGGAAACATTTTCCGAAATGAGCCTGGCTCTGGGCATCAGTCTGTTGCTGATTTTTCTCGTGCTCCTGTTCCAGTTCCGGAATCTCAAGGAATCATCGATTGTCATGCTGACCATTCCGTTGAGTGTTTTTGGAGCCTTACTGGGATTGCTCGTGACCCGCAATTCTTTCGGGTTCACAGCTTTCGTTGGGCTGATGAGTTTATCGGGTCTGGTGGTGAGAAACGCCATTATCCTGATCGACCACGCCAACGATCTTTTGCGCAAAGGCGCATCCATTCCCACGGCGGCGCTGGAAGCCGGTAAAAGGAGATTGCGTCCCATCTTCCTGACGGCGAGCGCGGCTGCCGTCGGTGTTCTGCCCATGATTCTCTCAGGTTCGCCGATGTGGAGCCCGCTGGCCAGTGTGATTGCCGTGGGGCTGATGTTCGGCATGGTCATCTCCCTGCTGCTGGTGCCGGTTCTTTACGCGCAGGTTATGAAACCTTCGGATAAACCCTATGCCCTTGACATAAACGCCGGCAAAGCGGGGACGTCCATCCATTCGCGTCCAGTCGCGATGCTGATTTTCACAGTCCTTTTTTTATTTCCGCTGAATGGCAACGCCGGGCAGGATTTGGAAAAAATAAATCCGGAAAGGCTTACCCTGGAAAAGGTGATCGACCTTGCGGTTCAAAACAACCGTTTGCTGATGATTCGGCGGATTCAGGTGGATGAAAAACAGCAGAAGGTGAATGAAGACCGGGTGAAATTTTTCCCATCGGTGATCCTGGGCGGCGCTTACCTTTACAACGATAACACGCCGATTCTGGAAGTTTCGCGCGGCGCTTTTGGCGAGCTGCCCATGGGGGCGACGAACGTTCCCATGCCGCCGACGGATAAAAACTTCGAACTGGGGGCTCATGAACTGTACGGCGCCAGCGCCATCCTGTACCAGCCGATTTCACAGATTCCGAAAATCAGCGCGGGCGTTGATGTCGCGAAAACGGAACTCGAAATTGCCCGGATGGAACAGGCGAAGGCAACCCTGCAGATTCAGCAAAACGCCGAAAAACTTTACGTGGGCTTGCTCATTCTGCAGAAGCAGAAAGAAGAAGCTCAAATAAAATTGTTGCTGGCGCAAAGAAAGCTCTACGATGTGGAAAGCGCCGTTCTTGCCGGTAAGGCAACCCGTTCCAGCGAAACAGGTTTGCGCGCCAATGTGGCGGATGAAGAGCAGACTCTGCTCAAAATCAATATCCAGATTGATGATTATAACGCCGATTTGAAACGCCTGATCGGTCTGCCCCGGACAACCGCATTGATCCTCGATCCTGTTTCCTTTGAAGAACAACCGGTTTGTGACGAAAAACTGGACGATAAAATCAGCGAGGCGCAAAAGAATAACCATGACCTGAAAATGGCGGATTTGTACAAAACGAAGGCGGAGCATGCGGTCAGGGCAAGCCGGTACGGCTATCTGCCTGATATGGGAGCCGTCGGCGGCTATACCTATCAGGATGGCGTTACGCTCTATCCGGAAAACAATTCGTTTGTCGGCGTATTGATGAAGTGGAATCTTCAGGACATTTTGTCCAATACCTATGTGTTCAAACAGCGCCTGGCTTTGAAAAAACAGGCCGAGGAAAATCTGGCCTATACACTGGAACAGGTCCGGACGGACATCGAAAAAGCCCATCGCAAACTTACTCAGACCGCGGAATTGATCCGTGTCGCGGAAAAGGTCCTGGATTTTCGCGTGGAAGATTTGAAAATTCAGGCCGACCGGAATCAGGCGGGGTTGAATCTGGAAGCGGACGTGCTCAGCGCCAGGGCCGCTATGGCAAAAGCCGAATCGGACTATTACGCCGCCCGGTTGAACCATAAAATAGCCGCGACCGATTTAAGGATCCTGACTGGGAAATATTAAAACGTTTCAGCTTGCATTCAAGGGATGCAAACGCCTTCGCCGGATGTCAAATCCCGCGTCGCTGCGCTCCTGAAGCTTAATTTGAAGAATCCCGCAGTCGCGGGATAATTCGACTAACTTGATGCGGTGGTAAGCGTTTATATAATGAAGTTCACAATCCCACTCCACTCCGCTTCGGGGATATAATTCGCTCTAAGATTTTTCGTGCACTGCGTTTCGAAAAATCAAGGCTCATTAAAAACCCCGGGAGGGAACCCGTCCTCCCGGGGTTGGTTTTAAGTTTTTATCCGGCGTATGCCGGATTCGGCATGACTCTTAGAAATCGAGAGTCAGTTTGTTGATGATGATGAAATCATCGTTAAGGTCGAGAGCGTCATTGCCGGCATTGAAATAATCACCGGTGAACAGATAACCGCCGCCCAGCATATAGGAGAGGTTATTGGTGATTTTGTAGGTGCCGGTCACATCGACTTCCCA
>JAGVUJ010000363.1 GCA_019136325.1 Deltaproteobacteria bacterium | reverse complement strand
AAAAGCCTCTGTATGAGAGTGAAGTCACGGATTTCATACCCTGATACAAGCTTGGAAAAGCCGCCTGTATAAATGAGTCCAGCAAGAAGGATGACTATTAGGGGGAAAATTATGAACTTGATCAGTTTCCTGATGCTTTCCTTGGTGATGCCCTGAATGAAAAATAAATCAAACAGCATGATGCTCACAGGGAGCATCACCGCATTTTCCTTGGAAAGCATGGCCGCCAAACCGGCAAAGCCGGACAATACATAAAAATAAATGGATTGAGGATATCGGGTTGCGCGTCCTTTGAGATAAAAAAACATGGACATGACATAAAACAGCCCTGCCATGGATGACATCCGCTGAACAATATAGGTGACGGAGCTTACTTGGATGGGATTTATGGACCAAAAAAATGTCGTCAGAAGGGCTACCGGATAAGCAATGTGTTCGTACTTTTCGCGTAGTACAGGAGTTTTCAGCATGTTGAAAACAAACAAAAACAAGAAAACGGTCGCCAGATAGTGAATGATAAAGTTGACAACATGGTAGCCAAAAACATTTGTGCCGCCAAAATAGTGGTTAACGGCGAAGCTGAAATAGGAAAGTGGCCGGGAAAGTCGCTCCTGTTTCAATCCGAAGAAAGAATTTTTGATCTCATCCCAGGAGAAAGACTTGATGTGTATGTGGTGATTATTGACAATATTAGCATGATCATCAAAGTGCCATGCATTATGGAAGCTGTTGGAATAAATAATTATTAAAACAATGAAGATCGCTACAAATGTCGCTGCGAATGTTTTACGGTTAGGCGAGGGACAATTGATGAAATTTAGTGGGCTGTATTCTCTCATAGGCGTTTCATTATCATACACCAAGATTCAATAAAAAGTGTAAATTATAAAAGCACAAAACAGTAATCAAACAGATATCAAGGATATCGAATTGCCTCAAATAAAATGTTATCGAAGAACGGTTCGGAAACGGAGGTATATTTATGAGTCCCCAGGCCAAGGAAGAGTATTTTGAGGTTCTTTGCAAGCGGTATAAGCAAGCCTGCCGTAAAGAAAAGTCGGTTATCATCAATGAATGTTGCGCTGTTTTCGATTAGACGATTGGGTAATGCAGGGGTGCGGTATTTATATTTAAGTTGAAATTTTGCAGTAATGCCGCTACGATCGCGAGGCTTGGCAAAGTTTTGCAATATCAAGAGTTCATGTTACAGAGGATTATCATGCAGGAAATTTTCACTGTTATTGCTTACCCGGTTGTCTGGCTGATCTGCACCTATGTTTTAAAAATTGAAAGCGGTTTGGCAAAGCTCTTGATTTCGCTGACTGCGGCCGTCCTTGTTTATGTTTTAATCGGTATCCGGCAGTCAAAAAAAGGCGAGGAAAAGGATGACAGTAATTAAGTGAACTTCCTGCGCAGAGCATACTTGTTTCTCAATCAGCTTCTGAATATCCGTATCTGGCTGGCAAGCATTCTTGTGATACTTCTGATTCTTCTCTTGGCTCTGACCGTGAATAACGCCCGCGAAAAGGATACGGCCGATCTGTTCAGCCGCCAGCAGCTGGCGTCCGCACAAAGCGCCGCCTCGAGGATGACGGAAGTTCTGGCGCAGATTGAACGAAATATTATTTTGTTTTCTCATTTCGATCCGCAGGGCAGATTCCTGGCCAGCATTGATTATCAGGAGATGGAAATCCTCTATGGAGTATGGGGAAAAACAATCGAAGCGGTGACGGTGTTCGATGACCAGGAAAGGTCAAGGCGCGTCATGCCCTTAAACGGCGAGGCCGGTGTCGATCTGGCCGGCCATTTCAGAATATTAAAAAGGCAGCAAAGGCAGTATTTGAGTCTGGCCCGTTCGGAAAAACCCACCGGAGACACATCACCGCAAAGCGAGCAATGGCATCTGATCTGGGGATACCCGTACTGGCGCGCCAATAATGTCTTTGCCGGCGCCTGGATGGTGGCTTTTTCCCTGTCGGAACTGGTCGGCACGGGCGAAAAACAAATCAGAGAGAACCAGCTCGGAGATATGTGGCTGGTTAATGAAGAAGGCAGAATTGTCATGCATCCCTATGCCCCCTTCATCGGCCGGAATGTCAATGATCTGGTTTTTGATCATCTGGGCAATGTCATCGTGTTTCACGCCGAAGGCGGCCGAAACTTCAATGCCCGGGTTGTGCGGCGTGACAATAAGATCCAAAGAAGTGTCATCTCCTACTATCCTTTTGAAATTGCAGACAGAAAATGGTTTGTGCTGGTAAAATCGCCCTACAGCGATGTGATCGCGCCGGTACGTGCCACGTTTTTATACACCACGTTCAGTGCGTTTATCCTGATGCTGGCCCTGGTTATTCTGGGTATTTCCTTTGCTTTTCGTGAGGGCAAGAAAATAAGGATGCAGGAAGAGATGCAAAGACTCAAGGAAAGAGAGGACTGGCAGGAAAAACTCCTGAGGGAGAAGAAAACCATTGATGGAATTATCGAAGGTTCTCCCATACCCAGCTTTGTCATTAACAGAGATCATCAAATTATTTTATGGAACAGGGCCTGTGTGGAGCTGACCGGCTGCTCGGCGGAGGAGATGCTGGGGACGGATCTGCATTACAAATCCTTTTATTCGGTCAAAAGGCCGATGGTGGTGGACCTGATTGTGGACAACGATATTGACGGCCTCAATCAATTTTACGGAACGAAGAGGGTCAAGAAATCAGAAAAAGTGCTGGGCGCTTACGAGGCGTATGACTACTTCGATAATCTCGGCGGCCGGAGCCGTTTCATGTATTTCCTTGCCGCCCCGATTTATGATGAAGATGGCAATATCATTGCCGCCATGGAAACGCTGCAGGATGTCTCCAGGGAAGAGGACCTGGCCAGAAGTCTGCGCGAATACGCGGAGACGCTCCAAAATGAACTGGCTGAAAACATCGAACTGAGGCGGGAAATCGAAGGGCTTTATAATTACCTGCAATCGATCATCAAGAGTCTGCCGGAAATAATTTATGAAATCGATAAGGACGGCATTGTCACCTTTGTCAGCCCCGGCACGAAGGGCACGCGCAGCGAATTAAGAGGCAAACACTTTCTGGAATTGGTGGCGCCGGAAAATGAAGAGTTTCTCATGTCGAAGTGGGAGGATGCCAAAAGAGGAATTTACAAGCCCTATGAAATCGAGGCCACAGCCAGAGACGGTCGCAAGGTTAATCTGCTCATCACGACTTCGCCCGTTGTCGGCTCCGATCATTATATTCTGGTGCAGCGCGATATCACCGAATTCAAGAATCTGGAGAAGAAATTATACGACAGCCAGAAACTTGCCGCGCTCGGCCAGCTTTCCGCCGGCATCGCCCATGAGGTCCGCAATCCTCTTTCCTCGATCAAGATGAGCCTCCAGATACTGGAAAAACGGATGAACCCGGAAGGCAATGATTTGAAGCGATTTAAAATCGCGCAAAAAGAGGTTGAGCACCTGGAGGAGCTGGTAAACAATGTCCTGGTGTTTGCCAAACCGATGGAGCCGAAAATTGAATCTGTCGATATTAACAGAATTCTGGAACAGGCGCTGGCTCTGTCCGAGAAAATAATCAAGGATAAACAGATCGATATTAAGCTCGAAGCGCGGGATATTCCCCCGGTTAACGTCGATGTGGCAATGGTTACCGACACCTTTGTCAACATTATCCGCAATGCCGTGGAAGCGCTGGAGGCGGGGGGACATATTCGCATATATGCGCGCACTATCGGCAGTGTGCCGTCGGCGGTGCTTGTCGTTGTGGAAGACAATGGTTGCGGTATTGAAGAAGCGGATATGCCTCACCTGTTCAATCCTTTTTTTACCAGAAAAAAGTACGGGACGGGTCTGGGGCTTTCACAAGTACTGAAAATTGTGGAAATACACCATGGCAAGCTTGAAATTATCAGCGAAAAGGATAAGGGTACAAAAGTCTGCATAACTTTGCCCTGTAATGAGTGATGATTTCATATTTGGCGGAAGATGTTTTTTGCCGGCCGGGCAGTTGTGACGCATCACTCTTTAAAAAGCGGGCCAAAAGCCGCAGGGGAATGATAAGCCGCAGGAGGACTAAATCACAGAGGTTATGTCTATGGCAAGTATTCTGGTTATCGATGACGACGCATCCATTGTGGAAACGCTTGATCTGTATCTGACCGAGGAGGGTTATCAGGTCAGAACGGCGCTCACCGGCACGGACGGCCTGAACTCGTACGTGCAGGAGCCTTCGGATGTGGTCATTTTGGATATCCGTTTGCCCGATGTGGACGGATTCACCGTTTTGGAAGAACTCAAGGAAGAGAATGAGAATGTCAAGGTCATCATGATCACCGCCTTTCATGATATGGAAACGACCATCAACGCCATGAAGGGAGGTGCGTTTGACTATATCCATAAGCCGGTGAATGTGGACGAGCTGGATATCGCGATTAAAAAAGCCCTCAAGTCACTGGAGATGGAAAAGAAAATTGACGGCCTTTTGATGGAGCCGTCCCGCAGTTTCCGCGTCGGGGATATTATCGGCACCGGCAACGAAATGCGTGAAATATTCAAGACGATCGGGGTTGTTTCCAAAAGCCGCACCACCGTTTTAATCCATGGCGAAAGCGGCACGGGAAAAGAGCTTATCGCCAAAGTGATCCACAATAACACGTCGCCGGATGAACCTTATATCGCCGTGAATTGTTCGGCCATCGTCGAGACCCTCCTGGAGTCTGAATTGTTCGGCCACGAGAAAGGCTCTTTTACCGGGGCGGTCGCCCGTAAACTGGGAAAATTTGAACTGGCCAGGTACGGCACAGTGTTTCTGGATGAGATTTCAGAGATGTCCTTCAATCTGCAGGCCAAGCTGCTGCGCGTTTTGCAGGAGATGGAATTCGAGAGGGTCGGCGGAAAAGACCGGGTGAAAGTGCACGCCCGCATTATGGCCGCGACAAACAAAGACCTCAAAGCCCTGGTTAAAGAAGGAAAATTCCGCGATGATCTTTACTACCGCCTGAACATCGTCGCCATCAACCTGCCGCCGCTCAGAGACCGCCGCCAGGATATCCCGCCGCTCATTGATTACCTGCTGTCGAAAATCAACCTCGAGCTGCACAAGAAAATTATCGGCGTTTCCGCGGAAATGATGGATAAATTCATGGATTACCAATGGCCCGGCAACGTCCGGGAGCTGGAAAACGTGCTGGTGCGAGCCGCTGTCGTGGCCAAGGGGCAGGTGCTGGGGGTCAATGATTTCCCGGAGCTCGGGAAAGATGACCCGTCTGCGTCCTCCTCGGATGAAGCAACGGCAGATATTTTCGAGCATCCCGAGCCGGGGAAATTTTTGACACTTGATCAGGTGGAAGAAAGATATATCCGCAAGATCATCAGGGAAACTGATAAAAACAAAGGGGAAGTCTGCGAAATACTCGGTGTGTCGAGGCCGACGCTGGAAAGGAAGC
>JAGVUJ010000196.1 GCA_019136325.1 Deltaproteobacteria bacterium | reverse complement strand
ATGGTCGGCGCGTCTGTCGCTGTGGCAGTGGCGGTAGAACAGGCCATGAAGTAAAACTTCTAAATCGAAGCGCTATTTTCGTTGGCGTCGTTGTCGGCTTCCTCAACGTATTAGGTATACGCCTCGTCGCCTCAATATCATCTTCGATTTAAAAGTTTTGGTAATTGAAAACAATCATCACTGCCCGCGAAGGCGGGCAGTGATGATATCACCATGTCTTGGAGGCAGTTCAATGACCAAATTGAGGGCGCTTCAGGCAAACATCGTTACACTTCAGGTTGACGCGATTGTCAACGCCGCGAATTCTTCGCTGCTCGGCGGCGGGGGCGTGGACGGAGCGATTCACCGCGCGGCGGGTCCGGAGCTTCTTGCGGAATGCCGGACGCTGGGCGGCTGCAAAACCGGCGACGCCAAACTCACCAAAGGATACAAACTCCCCGCAAAATTCGTCATTCACACCGTGGGACCGGTCTGGCACGGAGGGAAAAAAGGCGAACCGGAACTGCTCGCCTCCTGTTACCGCAAATCGCTGACCGTTGCCGCTGAAAAAGGAATTAGGACCATCGCCTTCCCGAGTATCAGCACGGGCGTTTACGGATATCCGTTCGAACAGGCGGCTCAGCTCGCCGTTCAAACCGTTCTCGAAACGATTCAGAAATTATCCGGGATAGACGAAGTGATCTTTTGCTGTTTTTCGTCAAGCGATCTGGCTGTTTACGAATCTCTTTTGATGAGGCGGTAACCGACGCCTGTTTCCCGTTGGAAAAATTAACGGCAATCTCCTTTTTTCGCAGCAATCTCCAGTAATGCGCAATTTCCCAGTTCGCAGGCTTTGCGCGCATCCCGGCAGCCGGCTTCCTTATGCCCCTGTCCCAGATAAACAGCGCCTCTTTTAAAATAGGAATCAGCATAACCAGGCATCAGATGAATGGCTTTGCTGAAGTCTTCAATGGCGTGTTGATATTCTCCGATTTTGAGATAAGCGACACCCCTGTTATTATAAATCAGGATATGATCCGGCATGATGCGAGCCGCTTCATTGTAATGATCAATGGCTTCCGAAGTTTTTCCCTCCTCGAAAAGGACCTGTCCCAAATTATGATGCGCCAGATAGTTATCGTTGGTGACCTGCAACGCCTGATGTAAAATGGTTTTGCTGTCTTTCCAGTAACCGCACTGCTGCCACGACAAAACCGACAGAGCAGCCAGACACGCTATCGACGCCGGGAATAAAATCTTTCGGCGCATTTTTTCATGGCTGAACAGAGACGGAATTCCCCAGGCGAGGCAAATGGCAATGCCGGTTAGCGGCAGGTATGTATAGCGATCGGCCATGGCTTGTCTGCCGACCTGAATGATTCCGATCACCGGCAGAAGCGTTACCGCGTACCAGAACCAGCCGACAAAAAAATACGGCAGGCGTCTTGCCGTTAGGATCGCGGCGATGCTTATACCGATAATCAGAAAAACCGCTCCCCAAACCTGCCAAAACGGAAACTGCGCGGGAAAAGGGTAAAAAAAGGCCATGTCATGCGGCCAGAATGTTTTTTCCAGATACGTCGCACAGGAAACAGGAGCGTTGGCGAGCCGGGAAATAAAAGGAAAATTTCTGGCGGTGATGTTGTATTGGACTCCCGCCGTAAGCAAAGAAAAATAAGCCGACAAAATAAAAAGAAGAGTTTTCTCTTGCAGTTGCCAAAGCAGCAGCGCGGTTTTATTTTCCCGTGTCTCAAAACGTTTCAACGGCCAGTAATCCAGTAAAATCATAATTGCCGGCAGAGTGACGACGATGGTCTTGCTCATCAGGGCGCAGACAAAGAAGAAGAGAACAAAGAGATATCGGGCGATAGACGGCTTTTCCGCGTAATAAACATAAAAACAAAGGGTCAGCATAAAGAAAAAAGCGCTCAGGACATCTTTTCGCTCCGCCACCCAGGCCACCGATTCCACATGCAGCGGATGAAGGGCGAAAAAGAAGGCAACAAAAGCGCTCTTCCAGACAGCGCCGGTCATGCGGTGGAAAAGCCAAAACAAAAGAAGAGCGCTCAGGATATGCAGGATAAGGTTGGTCAGATGGTACCCGCCGGCATTCAGGCCGTAAAGCTCATAATCAAGCATCAGAGAAAGCCACGTCAAAGGATGCCAGAATTCGGCATACGTGGTGACAAACGACCAGTGAATACTTTCAGAAGTCATGCCGGCTTGAACGCGGTTGTTTTGAGTAACGTAAACGACATCGTCGGTATTGGTGAAGTCAAATTGATTCACCTGCCAGTAAACAGCAAGTGTCGCCAGTATCAAAACGACACTGATAATCAGTTTCCGTCTGTTGAGACCGACATTTATTTTATCCGGCATGGTCTTTTATATGTAAAGAACGAAAGCCTTTGTCAAGCGATATTCAGATGGGGCAGGACGAGGAAAACACAACAGCAACCCCGACCTTCCGTGATGAAGGCCGGGGCTCATGAAAGCATTATTTGACGAGTTTAAGATAATGTTTGACCAGATACTCCGCCGTTTGCAGAGCGCCTTTGGCCGCGCCCAGCTTGGTGTTATGCGCCAGGCAAACATACTTGATGCCGTTTTCGATAATCGGATCCTTGCGGATGCGTCCGACCGTCACGGTCATTCCGCCGCCCTTGTCCCGGTCCATGCGGGGCTGAGGACGGAAGGGATCATCGGTGACATCAATCAGATGTTCCGGTGAGCTCGGCAGATGCAGTTCGGCAAAGTCCTTGCCGTATTCCATCATGGCCTTCTTGACGTCTTCCGGCGAACAGTTTTTCCTGGTCTGGACAAACGCGCAGACGGTATGGCCGTCCAACACCGGCACGCGGGTGCAGGTTGCGGTAATGCCGAAGGCGGCGTTCTTAATCGACTTGCCGGTCAATTTTCCCAGAATCTTCTGCGGTTCGGTTTCCACCTTGGGCTCCTCGCCGGAAATATAAGGTACGATATTTTCTGTCATATCCATCGCCGAAAGTCCCGGGGTGCGACCCGCGCCGGACATGGCCTGAAGCGACGTCATAACGACCTGCTTGACGCCGAAGTGATCCAGAATCGGTTTTAGCGAAACAACCAATCCGGCAATGGTGCAGTTGGATTTGGGCGAAATGAAGCCCTTCCAACCGCGATTTTTCTGCTGAACGGCCAGCAGGGCCGCATGATCCATATTCACTCCGCCCACCAGAATGGGGGTATCCGGTTCATACCGGAATGCCGAAGCGGTGCTGATGACAGGAGTGGTCTTGGCGTATTTGGGTTCCAGTTCCTTGGCCGGTCCCGCGTCCATGGTTGAAAAAATGATGTCCACGGATTTCGGATCGAAATGCGCCGCTTCCTCGACCACCATATTGGCGATGTGCGCGGGAAGCTCCTCCGGGCACCACCAGCGGATCGAACCGTTGGCGTCCCTCAGGGCGTCTATGTATTTTTTACCAGCCGAGCGCTCCGAAGCAACAAGCCTGGTGATTTTAAACCAGGGATGTCCCAGCAGACTAACAATGGCCTGCTGACCGACAATTCCGGTTGCGCCGACAATAGCAATTTTTAACATTTTGTAACGACCTCCATTAAATTTTTATCAGTATTGTTTTTCTATATTCTTAATCAAAATGGACCTTGTCTTTTCCACATCCGCCGCAATCTGTTCCTTCAACTTTTCGGGACTGTCAAATTTAACGATGTCCCTCAGCTTCTCCACAAATTCCGTATTGATTCTTTTTCCGCGAAGATCACCCGAAAAATCCAGTAAGTAAACTTCAATCGTAAAGGTGTAATCATCAAACGTCGGCTTTTCTCCTATATTCAGCGCCGCCTGATAGCGCCTGCCGTCGACGTTTACAAAGACTGCATAAATGCCGGCCGGCGGCAGCAGTTCTTTTTCCGGCTCTATGTTGGCTGTGGGAAATCCCAGCCCCGCGCCCCGGCCTTTGCCCGAAACCACAACACCGGCGATGTTGTAAAACCTTCCCAGCAGGACGGCTGCTCTCTGTAAATCGCCTTTGATAATGGTTTTTCTTATCAGCGTGCTGCTGATAATGTCTTCCCCGGATTTCACGGCGTCAACAACCTCAACCGCGAATCCCATTTCCTGTCCGGTGGCAATCAGATAATCGCTGTTGCCCTGCTTTCCCCGGCCGAATGTGTAATCATGGCCGATGATGATTTTACGAATGGCCAGTTTCTGTCCGAGAAACACACGGACAAATTCTTCCGCCGTTGTTCTGGAATAATCCAGAGAAAAGGGGATAATTAAAACGCCGTCGATGCCGCAAGCCGCGAGCCGTTCCAGTTTCTCTTCCAGTGTTGTGATCAGATAAAAGGGCCTGATATCCGGATGCAAAATCATCTTGGGATGCGGATCAAAAGTAATCACGAGTGACCTGGCCTTCGCTTTTTTTGCTTCGGAAGAGAGTTTTCTGCAAATAAACTGGTGACTCCGATGCACTCCGTCAAAATTGCCGATCGTTACAAATGATCCCCGAAAATCTTCGGTTAGGTATAGTGCACTGTTGCGTGCCGAAGTGGCGGAATTGGTAGACGCGCTAGGTTCAGGGTCTAGTGGGCGTGCGCCTGTGCTGGTTCGAGTCCAGTCTTCGGCACCATTTTTTTTATTGTTGAAACTCCAATTCCGAAAACGAAGCGTAGCGGAATGGGTAAGTTGAACAATCCCGCGCAGCGGAGGGTTTAATACCCCCGCAGCTTGCAGCGGACTCGTTTCCAAAGCTTGCTTTGGGGTTCATACCCGTGATTAACATTTTAATTTCGTAAATTATCTTATTCTGAAATAATCTCTATCTGTTGACTTTGCAACATTATGATCCCGTTAAGAAGCGGTAAAGTAACGGTAAGAACTGATGATCGAAAACCTGGTGAGTAATTTACCCTTTTATCTCGAACGTTCGGCGACCCTTGCGTTTTTTGCCGCTTATCTGGGCGGTATTCTCATCAGCTTCACGCCCTGCACCTATCCCCTGATTCCGGTGACGGTCGGATTTATTGGGATACAGGGCTCTTCATCGCGGGGTCGCGGTTTTTTGCTTTCGCTTATTTACGTTGCCGGAATGGCCGCCACCTATGCCTTGCTGGGCGCGGCGGCGGCATTGTCGGGCAGAATTTTCGGGCAGATGCAGACGAATTTCTGGACGTATTTCATCATGGCGAATGTATGTCTCGTGATGGGATTGTCCATGCTCGATGTTTTTAATATATCCATTCCCGTTCCGCAGAAGCTTATGAAACTGACCGGCGGGAACGGGAAGAAAGGATTCTTGAACAGTTTTCTCATCGGAGCTGTCTCCGGAGTTGTTATCGGCCCCTGCACCGCCCCCGCTCTGGGAGTCCTGCTTGGTTATGTGGCAGTCAAAACGAATGTTTTACTGGGCATGGGATTGCTGTTTGTTTTTGCTTTCGGCATGGGGACATTGCTGATTATCGCCGGAACCTTTGCCGGCGTGATTGCCGCCCTGCCCCGATCGGGAGCCTGGATGACAAAAATTAAATGTATATCCGGAATGTTATTAATTGGCGCAGCGGAATATTTCCTGTATATTGCCGGCAGATTGTCGATATAAATTACCAAAGTAGCAGAGGTGATAATGAATAAAAAGTTTTTGTTGGCGGTGGGTTTCCTGCTCGTTTTTACGTTTGTCGCGTTTTCATTTGAAACATTCAGACCCAGTGTTTTTTCCAAGCGAGATAAAGTTCAGGCTCCTGATTTTTCGTTGAGAGACATACAGGGGAAAGCGTTTCGGCTGAGTTCCCATCGGGGAAATCCCGCGATTATGTTTTTTGGCACGACGTGGTGTCCCGCCTGCCGCACGGAAATGCCGTTCTACCGGGCGCTTTACGATAAATATGCTCAACGGGGACTGAAGTTTATCTACATTGACATCAACGAGTCAGCGGAAAGAGTCGCGCGCTTTGCCCAACAGAATTCATTTCCTTATCTCGTCCTGGTGGATGGAGACGGCCGTGTCGCCAGCGATTATAATATCATTGGCGTTCCGACGCTGGTTCTGCTGGATAAGGAAGGCAGCATTGTCGGCATCGGACATCGCATCGCGGATTTGCCGGTCGATGCCCTTTTTTCAGCGAAAAAATGATCAGATCAACATCGGGAGGAAAATACCATGACTGAAAACAACTGGCTGCAAAATCTGACAAAGTCAAATTCCGATAAATGGATCGGCGGCGTCTGCGGCGGTCTGGGTGAGAGCTCTCCGATTCCGGCCTGGGCCTGGCGTCTGTTGTTTGTTACGCTGGTTCTGTGTTTCGGCACGGGCATTTTATTATACATCCTGCTCTGGATTTTTATCCCCGCCAAATCAAACTAACAGGAGTAAGCATGAGATTAAAAAACGACATATACCTTTACGAATGGACCAACCCTTTTGAAAACAATTGCAACAGTTACTTCATCGGCGGCGATGTCAATGCGTTGATCGATCCGGGACTGACCGGCTTTGTCCCCGACTTGCTGGACCGGATGGGCGCCGACGGCATTCAGAAAGAAGATATCCGCTATGTCATCAACACGCATTCACATCCCGACCATTTTCAGGGGTCCGAAGTGTTCGATCAGGAAAAAGTCAAGGTCGGTCTGCACACCAAAGAAATTGAATTTTTAAAAGGGGACGGAGGAGAACTTTATAACCTCTTCGGAATCAGCGTTCCCCGGATGCACGTCAATTTGCCCTTGGAGGAAGGCGATCTGGCGCTGGGCGATCAGATCTTCAAGATCATTCTTGCCCCCGGTCATTCTCCGGGTTCCATCGGACTGTACTGGCCGGAGCAGAAAGCGCTGTTTTGCGGCGACGTCATTTTCGATCAAAGCGTCGGACGCACCGATTTCCCAGGCGGCAACGGCGCCCTTTTGAAAAAAAGCATTCTCGCTTTCTCCAAACTGGATCTGGAATGGCTTCTGCCCGGTCACATGGGCACCCTGCATGGCAAAGGCAACATTCAGAATAATTTCAATTTGATCATTCAGGGCATGTTCCCTTATATTTAAAACCAATTTTCGGAGCGCGCGATTGTTATGGCCAATGAAGGAAACAAAGTCATTTACTCCATGATCGGGGTAAGTAAAATTTACGAGAAAAAACCTGTTCTCAAAGACATTTATCTTTCCTATTTTTACGGCGCCAAAATCGGCGTGATCGGTTTGAACGGTTCCGGGAAAAGCTCTCTTTTGAAAATCCTGGCCGGCGTGGATCAGGAATTTTTGGGAAAAACCATTCTTTCGCCCGGCTACACGGTGGGCTATCTGGAGCAGGAACCGCATCTGGACAACGATAAAAACGTCAGGCAGATCGTGGAACAGGGCGTACAAAGCACGATGGACCTGATTCAGGAATACAATGACATCAACGAAAAGTTCGCCGAACCGATGTCGGATGATGAAATGGCCAAACTCTGCGAACGGCAGGGCGCCGTGCAGGAAAAACTCGACGCTCTGGATGCCTGGGATATCGACTCCCGTCTGGAAATGGCCATGGACGCATTGCGCTGTCCGCCAGGCGATACGCCGGTGAAGGTGCTTTCCGGCGGAGAGAGACGCCGCGTCGCTTTATGCCGCCTGCTGCTGCAAAAACCGGATATCCTTCTTCTGGATGAGCCGACCAACCATCTGGACGCCGAATCCGTCGCCTGGCTGGAACATCATCTGCAAAAATATGAAGGCACCATCATTGCCGTCACGCACGACCGTTATTTTCTGGACAACGTCGCCGGTTGGATTCTGGAGTTGGACCGCGGCCAGGGCATTCCCTGGCAGGGGAATTATTCTTCCTGGCTGGAACAGAAACAGAACCGCCTGAAAAATGAAGAAAAGACGGAAACCGACCGGATCAAAACTTTGGAGCGCGAACTGGAATGGATTCGTATGTCGCCCAAAGGCCGTCACGCCAAATCCAAGGCGCGTATCAGCGCTTACGAAGAACTGCTGGGCAAGACGATGGAAAAAGAATCCGGCACGCGCGAAATTTTTATCGCGCCGGGTCCGCGCCTGGGAGATCTGGTGATTGAAACCAAAGATGTGAAAAAAGGTTATGGCGATAAATTACTGGTCGAAGGGATGACCTTTTCGCTGCCGCCCGGCGGCATTGTCGGCGTCATCGGTCCCAACGGCGCAGGGAAAACCACACTCTTTCGCATGATTACCGGACAGGAAAAGCCGGATTCCGGGACCATTCGGATCGGCGAGACCGTCAAGCTGGCCTATGTCGATCAGAGTCGTGACTCGCTCGATCCCGATAAAAATATCTGGGAAATGATTTCCGACGGACAGGATATTATTCCCATCGGCAGCCGGCAGATTAACTCCCGCGCCTATGTTTCACGCTTTAATTTCTCCGGCACCGATCAGCAGAAAAAAGTGGGAACGCTTTCCGGCGGCGAACGCAACCGCGTTCATCTGGCCCGCATGCTGAAGGAAGGCGGTAATGTGCTGCTGCTCGACGAACCGACCAACGATCTGGATGTCAACACCTTGCGCGCGCTGGAAGACGCGCTGGAAAGTTTTGCGGGGTGTGTCGTCGTCATCAGCCACGACCGCTGGTTTCTGGACAGAATCTGCACGCATATTCTGGCGTTCGAAGGCGAAAGCGCGGTGCTTTTCTTCGACGGGAACTACTCTGAATACGAAGAAGACCGCAAGAAAAGGCTCGGCGCCGCCGCCAATCAGCCGCACCGTATCAAATATCGCCAACTGACACGCAGATAAGCAATATCGCGGCCAATCGGCCGTTCAAAGACCTTAAAAGAGATGATCAACATAACGGAGAGATGGGTTGTTTTGTTCTTCGTTGGTTTGACGGATGCGCACGGTATTAAAGAATCACCTGAAAGATAATATCGGAGCTGATTTTATCGTTCCAACAATGATGAATTGTCATTGAAACTTATAAAAGGAAATAATCGTCAAAAATGAAAGGAGATCATTATGATTAAATCACGACTTTGTGACATGACCGGAATCAAGTACCCCATCATTCAGGCGGGCATGGGACCCTTCAGCAACAACAACCTTGGCGTAGCCGCGGCTAACGCCGGTGTTTTGGGCTTGTTCTCCACAAGCGGTCTCTGCAATAAGGATTTTCTGCCATTTATCTATAATGATTGGATTCAAAGCGCCGAGGCCAATCCGGACGACGATATTCCGGCAGCGATGGAAAAATTGCTCCAACGGGCCTATCGGTTAACCAAAGACACAAAAGGCGTGTTCGGCATCAACGTGATGGTTTCCGCCGAGTTGCTGTTTCAGGCGGAGCTGATCATCAACACCGCCATTCAGGTGCGAGCGGCCAATCCGGGCATGGAAAAACATTTCAAGGTGATCTTCACTTCCGCAGGCGATCCCGTGCCCTGGCGCGAAAGAATCAAGGGAGCCGGTTTTACCTGGATGCACGTCGTTCCATCGGTCAAAGGCGCCCTGCGGTGCAAAAAAGCGGGCGTCGATGTCATCGTGGCGTCCGGACACGAGGGAGGATTTCACACATCTTGGGAGCCGGTTCACTCGATGATTCTGCTGCCCGCCGTGGTGGAAGCGGTTTCCGATGAGAAGACCCTGGTATGCGGAGCGGGCGGATTCTGTGACGGTAAAACGCTGGCTGCGGCTCTTGTGATGGGCGCCGACGGTGTCCAGATGGGTACGCGTTTTCTCGCCACGCAGGAAAGCGATTTTCCCCCGATCTGGAGACAGGGTGTTGTCGATGCGGGCGATAGAGGAACCCTGGTGGCCCGGGGGTTCGTCGGACCGGCGCGATTGAGTTTGAAATGGAGTCCATGCAGGCCGCCTACGACGGTAACAAGGAAAAGGCGTTGCTGGCTGCCGGAGAAGCGGCGCAGCGCATCAACGACATGCCCAAAGTCAGCGATATGGTGCAGGGCATGATGCAAGAGACGGAGGATATATTGAAGGGCGTGCAGACAAAATTGCTTGTTTAAAAACAAAGAACGTGCCGAATCATCTTTTCCCTCTTGTTTCGTTCCCGGAAACAAGAGGGAAAAGACTTTTTGGGATCGACATCGCATTGCTTCCGATTTCCGGGTCCCCTTACACCTGAAAAACCCGACTTCCCGCATCATGCGCGTTTTGAGCCTTTCGCCACCTTCAGTCAGGATCATCGTCGGAAATTTCGATGGATGCCGTTATCTGTAAAATTAATTATTTCAAATACTTCCGTAAAAAACGGGCTTTTTCCCTTGACATATTTCCGACAATAAGTAATTCCTACCCCGAATTTGCAGAATAAGGAGTGAGTTTTTGAAGAGA
>JAGVUJ010000223.1 GCA_019136325.1 Deltaproteobacteria bacterium | reverse complement strand
GCCGGGATAGTTGACAAAAACGTCAATCATAGGAACGACAATCTGCGGCTCTTCTTCGCGGGGCGTGACGAGAACGGCGAATATGCCGAGAAACAACGCGGCAACAACCAGCAATGGCGTCAATTTCGATTTGATGAAGGCTTTGGCAATTTTCCCGGAAATTCCGATTCCCGTCATTTCATCTTTTCTCCTGAGATCATGCCGCCGTCAACAACCTTTCCCACACCGTCGGTAATAATCCGGTCGCCGGTCTTCAGGCCGGAAAGAATTTCCGTGCCGGCCGCAAATGACTTGCCGGTACGGACAAGACGGTACGTCACCAGTCCCTGATCATCAACCGCATATACACCCGTCAACTGACCTTTGCGAACCACAGCCCGCTCGGGAATAAGGATTGCTTCTTTTTTACCGATGGGAATGCGCACGCGGGCAAATAACCCGCTGCGGGGATTTTCGTTTTTAAAGCCTATTTTGGCGGTAAACGTGCGGGACGCCGGATCAACCGCGGGAAAAACTTCTTTGATGATTCCGGCCAGCGGACGGGGCATGGTATCCACTTCCGCCTCCACGGGCATGCCGGTTTTGACCGCGGGACCGACACCGGCATCAATCGAAATTTCAATGTAGGAGTTGCCTCCGCCTTCAACAACCAGAAGCGGCATGCCAGGCGTGGCCGTGCTGCCGGCTTCAATCCGTTTTTCCGTGATTCTCCCGGCAACCGGCGCGGTCACTTTGGTAAAAGACAGGTAGGTTGCCGCTTCGTCCGCCATGGCCCTGACCCGATGATATTCGGCATCAGCAAGTTTCTTCTGGGTATCTATCCGGTCCATTTCCTGCTGAGAAACGACCTCTTCATCATAAAGCTTTTTATACCGCTGCCAGGTTTTTTCCGCCAGGGCCTGACTTTGTTTTGCCGCTTCTGCCGACATATTGGCAGCGCGTAACCGCTGCTCTGCATCCCGGTCATCAATGGTGATGAGTAATTGCCCTTTCTGAATGAAGTCTCCTTCCTTCACGTTAACAGACGTCACTACCCCCATTACCCGGCTTGCCACCAGGCTGGTTTGGTTTGAACGGACGGTCCCGGTCACCTCAGAAATATCATCAACGGTCGATACGGTAACCGGGTCGATCTTCACACCGGAGATCTGCGGACACCGGACAGCATCGTCTTTTTTATCGCTGCATCCGGTGGTGACGAATATGAAGAAAATAATTGCAGTCAGTAAAAAAGCGATTATCCATCTTAAACGATTTTGATTTTTCATGGTTGTTTCTCCGCTGGTGAGTGTATGATCGAACGACACAAGGGAAAGATTTTTACGGTAAACCATCGTTGCATAATCATAGGCTTTTATCTCCCGTCATCATGTACTTCAGGTTATTGACTTTTTATAGTACAAACTTTCCCGGCTGTCCACTAAATCAGCAGTGGCTGGATTTTTTCTTTTTGTCCTCGACCGGACAAGCCGGCCTCACTCAGGTGGAAATACCCATCCGGGGCAAGAGCCAGACTTGCAGGAAAAACCATCCGGCCAGTATTAACAGAAAAATGAATAAATCGGACATGATGCGCTCCCTGGTGAATCAGGCGGACGGACAGGCCGTCCGCCTTTTGCAAATTAGTTTAAGTTTTTATCAATGAACAACGCCAATTGATTTCTGGAAAGTAATCCGACCTGAGTCTCAGCAACCTGACCGTTTTTAACAAATATCAGTGTCGGTATACTTCTGACGTTATATCTGGACGCCGTTGCCGGATTATCATCCACATTGACCTTTACGATGTTCACCCGATCATTATACACTGTGGCGAGTTCCTCCAGAATCGGACCGATTGCCCGGCAGGGACCACACCAGGGAGCCCAGAAATCGACCAGCGTCGGTTTCGCATCCTTTAAGACGATTGTATCGAAATTCTGATCATCCGCATGCTTGACAAAATCTGAATTGCTCATTTTTATTCCTCCTGCATGGATAATTTGTTTTGTTTCTCCCGTTTGTCTGTGGTAAAAAACAATCCATTTTAATTTTTTAATACACGCAGGTGTTTTGAATTTCATTGATGTGAATCAACGCGGGAGAAATTTTTTCAATGGATATCAGTGGACCAATCGAAGGCATTGTTTTATTTCAGGGCGTCCCTCCCGAAAAAATTAAATTCCTGATTTCACAATCCATCGTCAGAAAATTTAAACCGGGCGATATAGTTATCGGCGAAGACGATCCTATTCGATCTTTTTATGTGGTTATTTCCGGACAGTTAAAACTTTATCGGAGTTCCGTTGACGGGAAAGAACAGACGTTGCATCTACTCGGTCCGGGAGACCCGTTTGGTCTCTGTACGGCATTTGCGACGGAATCTTTTCCGGCCAACGCTATGGCGATTGTTGAAAGTTCAGTCCTGCTGATTCCCGGAACGGTGATAGAAGAGACGGCCAGACGGGAGCCGGCCATATTGTTCAATATCATTCAGATTCTGTCGCAGCGGCTCAAAGATTCCATGGAACTTATCGAATCGCTTGCTTTAAAGGAAATTCCCGGAAGACTGGCCTCTTTTCTCTGTCAGTTATTACCGGAAGAATCCACGGATAAAAAAGCCCGTGTGGAATTGACTATCTCACAGCGGGAACTGTCCAAGATTCTCGGCGCCACACCGGAAGCCCTTTCCCGCGCCTTGAGAAAAATGGCCAACGACGGAATCCTTTCCACCGCCGGCCGCATCATTACCATTCTGGACCGCAAGGCGCTGATACAGCTGGCCGAAGGCGAATAACCAATCCTCATATTTATGCCTTGACATGTTATGAGCATATGCTTATAATAAGCATCAGGGAGAGACAAGCATTATGCCCAGGCCAAAATGTCGCAGGAACATTTGCGGAATGCCCGATAAGAATTATTTCAAGCCACGGGGGATACCCACCGTTGATCTGGAAGAAGTTAACTTAACCCTGGATGAGTTTGAAGCGATTCGCCTGGCGGATTATGAACAGCTTTATCAGGAAGAAGCGGCCACCCGGATGAATATTTCCCGCCAGACCTTTGGCAGGATTGTTGAGGAAGCTCACAAAAAAATCGCAGATGTCCTGCTCAATGGAAAAGCATTAAAAATTGAGGGCGGAGAAGTTTCTCTGGATGAACCCAACCCTTCCTGCAAAGCCAAAGGACGCGGGACAGGGACAAAGAATCAATAATTTTAAAGGAGACGTTTATGAAAATCGCATTACCGTCGTATCAGAATCAAATTGATGAACATTTCGGACACTGTGAATATTTTACGGTATTCACTATTGACGATCAGAAAAAAATCCTGTCTGAGGAAAAGATCGCGTCGCCGGCCGGATGCGGCTGCAAATCCAACATTGCCCAGGTCCTGGCTGAAAAGGGCGTGAAACTCATGCTCGCCGGCAACATGGGACAAGGGGCCGTGAATGTATTAAACGGCCACGGCATTGATGTGTTGCGCGGTTGTTCCGGAGACGTGAAATCCGTCACTGAAAGCTGGCTTGCCGGCACACTGAAAGATTCGGGAATTTCCTGCGCCGAGCATGGACATGAGTGCCATCATGATTGATATTTACCTGGATTTTCAACATCGCGGACGACAATTTAAGAAGTAAATTGAATTGAACATGGAAGCCCTGACATACAAACCTATCGGCATTATCCACAGCGAACATACCATCGCGGACAAAACGCCTGTCCAATCGGTTTACGCTCAAGGATGCAAAGGATACGTTGAAATTCTTTCACAATTTGTAGACGGATTAAAGGATCTGAACGGTTTTTCCCATATCTATCTGATTTATCATTTTCATCAGTCGCCGCTTCAGGTGAAACTGATTGTCAAACCGTTTCTTCAGGATATTGAGCACGGCGTATTTGCGACGCGTTCACCATGCCGTCCCAATCCCATCGGTCTCAGCATCGTTGAACTTCTTGGTATCGAGGACAATATTCTACATTTTGATGGTGCCGACATCATCGATGGCACGCCGCTTATCGACATCAAACCATACACCGCAAAGTTCGATCTTCATAAAACCAAAAGCAATGGCTGGCAGGACGAGGTTGATGAACAAACCGCTCAAAAAAGAGGCAAACGGGAATATGGTTCATAATAATATCTTTGAATCCTATGATATGTCTTGTATGCCGAAACATGAACACAGCAAGAATATCCGTTGCATTGGATTGAAGACGGAAACGCTGCATGCATCATGACTTAGAGAGGAGAATGTAAACGATGCCGACTTATGAATATAAATGCATCCGTTGTGGTCTATTTTTCGAGAGACAACAACGCATAAATGACGAGCCTGTCTCTGTTTGTCCTGAATGCCAGGGGAACGTCCGGCGTCAGATCAGTGGCGGGAGCGGTTTTATCATGAAATCAGCGGGCGCAGGCCGGCACGAGCATATACAGGGATGCTCGCTCGAGAAAACCGGGAAAACCTGTTGTGGTGCGGACAACAAATGCGGACAATCGCGCTGCGGAAATTAAAATGACTGCGAATATTTATTTTAAATAGTTTATTTGAAAATTCCTTTCAAAAGAGACGTTAAACGGAGGATTGTAAAAGTGGAAGACAAAAAAACGTGTGATACGTGCGGCGATTCCAACTGCGCGGCTAAAACAAAGAAAAAAGAAGAAAGCCCAGAAGCATACGCTGATCGCCAACGATTGCAGGCAACGCTGTGCCGTATTCAGAAAAAAATCGTTGTGCTTTCCGGCAAGGGCGGCGTCGGTAAAAGCACCGTCGCAGTCAATCTGGCCACCGCGCTGGCACTAAACGGCCTGCGGGTTGGTCTGCTGGATGTGGATATTCACGGTCCCAGCGTGCCGACGATGCTTGGTCTGGAAAATAAAACACTCAAAGGCGGTCCGGAAGGACTTTTGCCGGTTGAAGTCGGAGGCTTGAAAATCATGTCCCTCGGATTTTTACTGCAAAATCCGGACGACGCGATCATCTGGCGCGGACCGATGAAGATGGCCGTCATCAAACAGTTCCTGACCGATGTGCACTGGGGTAACCTGGATTACTTGATCATTGACGCTCCTCCGGGTACCGGCGATGAACCCCTGTCCTTGTGCCAGTTGATTCAGCCGCTGGACGGCGCAATCATTGTCACCACACCGCAGAAAGTAGCTGCGGTGGACGTGCGCAAATCCATCAGCTTTTGCAAGCGCCTTGCTGTACCGGTGTTGGGCGTCGTCGAAAACATGAGCGGGTTTGCCTGTCCGAAATGTGGAGAAATCACGCAGATTCTGCCTTCCGGCGGCGGAAAGAAAATCGCGGCAGATATGAATGTTCCGTATCTCGGCGCAATTCCGATGGATCCGGCTATTGCCCAATCCGGCGACTCCGGCAAAGTGTTTGTTTACCATTTTTCCGAAACACCGACGGGAAAAATCATGCAGAATATTATCAATCAGATAACTTATTCCGATCAAACAAATAAAACAAACGCATAAAGAGATCTCATGTCTGAACTAACGCTAAAAACAGCGGATAAAATTGAGATTCTGACCTTGCAG
>JAGVUJ010000176.1 GCA_019136325.1 Deltaproteobacteria bacterium | reverse complement strand
AAACAAGTTTTCTTATACATGGTCATAAGACTGCAACGCGAATAGAAGCTAAATCAATATTCAGAGAAACCATGACATCGATCCAAGAATTGTATTTAATCAATGGTTATTAATTGACATTTAGGTAAATATGCCTTTGAGTTGCCAGTATCTACAGCAAGAACATCTTCGCGATCAAGTAATCGGCAATCTTGACGCATATTTCCTTTTTAGCTGCAATCGCTTAATAGTGAATTTCACGTTGGTGACATTTACGGCATAAAGATCAACAATTTTTTAAAGGGGGTATTTCATGCATTCGATGCACACAAGAATCTTCCTTGCTCTGATTACTGTTGTTTTAATATTTCCATCTTTATTAATTGCAGAATCGGAAAAGCTTCCATCAATCACCACGGTTAAAGAAATTAAAAGAGACGGCTACTTTATTGCCTACAATGATGGAACAGTCCTGGACACAAGGACCAGCCTGATGTGGGCGGCAAAAGACAGTGGAAGCAGTGGAACATGGCAGCAATCAAAAGACTATTGTGAAAATTACCGTGGGGGTGGTTATTCGGATTGGCGTATGCCGATGGCCGATGAACTGGCAGCATTGTATGATCAAAGTGTTGGATATAAGCCAGCTTGGACTGATAGTGGCGGCAATGACAAGGTGTATTTAACTGATTTAATTTCTTTGAGTGGTTGGTCGGTATGGGCATCAGAAAAGTTTGATTACAATGCCGCCTTCTTCCATTTTTACAACGGCAGAAAGTCTCTTGCACACCAATCCAAATTATTCACTGTACTTCCAGTGCGTTATGCTAGGGATATATCATCAAATAAGTCGGATGCAAACTACACGGGCCAAGAGACGATGCCACCAACCAAATCACATATACAAGCGTCGGGGCTTGGAGCGCCTTCAAAACAGGCAAGAGGCACTAAATATGAACGCCCGCAATGTGAACGGGCAAGTTTTATTGCTGCAATTAGAAATCTGCTGGGAATTGTAAAACGATTACGAATAGACGGAACTGAAGAAATAGGCAGCATTATGTCAAAAGACATTACTGTAAATAATAAAATTGAATTTTTAATTAAGAGTGCAGAAGTTATAGATGTGCAACATTTACCTGATGCGACTTGTGCAACAACCGTTAGGATATCCTATCATGATCTCTCAAAAATAATCAGGAACATTAAGGAGGATGAATGATGAAAAATATTATTCTATTTATTCCAGTTCTATGCTTGCTATGTGGATGCGTCTATTCAAAGGATGTCTACACTTCGGATGGTGACCTTGCTTATAATATCGTTTGCGGTGGCACGCTTAATTCTTGGGATAATTGTTACACGAAAGCAGGTAAGATATGCAAAGAAAAAGGATATGAAATCTTAAAACAAGATGAAGGCCAATATGATATTCCATTAAATCCCGGTCAAAGAGGAGTTAATCGAAATCTAATTATAAGGTGTAAAAAGTGAGGTAGGACGACACTGGGTTGTGGCTGTTGATTATCATGACTAAAGTTTTATTCTGGAGAGGTCAAAAATGGAATTCTATATTATGCTCTTTAAAGGCGGTTCATTGAAAATTTTCAAAAAAAAGCAGGACAAATCACAATTGGAACCTGGCGTCAGGCAATTTGTCTGTTCAAGTAATGTTACGGTACAGGATTTAAATGTCTGGGCATCCAACGGCTTCAAAGGCTTTAGAACCATACAGGAAATCTAGAATGAGAAAAATCATTGAAAAGCAACTGCTTAAACTTCAATACAAAAAAGGATATGGCGCATGGACGTATCACCTTGTAATTCCCAACACGGCAGATATTGAGGGGAAATGGGGCTCTCTAAAAGTTACGGGACTCATTGACGATTACAAATTAAAAGAAATGAATTTGGCGCCACGAAAAAACAAGGACAAAATGATTTCAATCAACAAAGAAATCAGAAATGCGATAGGAAAAGGCGGCGGCGATACCGTTACGGTAACTTTATATTTGCATCAGCAGGACAGATTGATGAAAAATCAGAAATCCTGACAAGTTTTAAAGACGCATGAGTTTTGAAAACTTTTACAGCTCCAGGTCAAAAAATAATCGAAGCCGTCAGGCGAAGGGGATCGATTGAAAAGAACGAAACGGAACGATTTGCTGTTTTTGCTTTTATGGGTTTTTCTGCTTTCCTCGTGCAGCGCGGCCCAGACATCGGTAGCTCCGTCCTCTCCGCTGCGTCCGGTGATTCTCACGGGAACGCACTGGCAGGCGACGTATCTGGCTTTTGAAACGGCAAAGAAAACATTCCCCGGTGACAAATGCGAAAAGGACGATGAGGAAGGCGTGATCAGAATCCATCGGGATTCTTTTTTTCACGGCAACACGTTAATCACCATCCGGTTCCAGCGGATCAACGACAACAACTGGTTCGTAAACGTTTCATCGGAAGGTGCCGGACTGAATCAGCCGCTGGTCAATCGATCGGTTGCGGAAACGGAATACTACCTGAAAGCATTGGAGGACGCGGCCGCAGGGCCCGTCAGACGTTGAAGCGAAAAGTGATGATTATTCGATTCTATGATTGCCAAGGGCCGCCGGGCCGCCATTTTTTTTCAAATCTCAGCTGTTTTCCACTTGCTTCGGCGACGGGATGCAGGAATTTTCTCATGCCCTCCATAATCACCGGGAAATGTTCCGGTATGCCTGTAATCTGAGTTTTCCGGAGGAAGGTCGTCCACTGGGTTTGCTTGTCGGATCTGTCGGCAAATTCTATGGAAAAGACCAGCCCCCTGGAGTTCAAAGGCGTTGACCTCCTTGCGCAGGTGGCAATAATCGCTTCCTGAAGCACCGCTCCTTGAAACGGATATTCGTGGCTCAATATCCAGATGTCATAGAAGTCCTTCATTCGACTGTTGAGCTCCGCCAAATCCAGAGATGCTTCGAACTTTTCCGCGACAATGGTCTCGACGCTGTATGCCTTCACAACAGGGGGCTCCATGTCGAGTAGGGTCGGGTACGTCATATCAATGGCGGCGGGCACCACGGCATCACCGAATCCCACATCAATCTGCATAGGAATTTTTGCCTTGCCAAGCCAAGCCTCAAACTTAAGACGTATGCCGGGATATTCCTGATCGTCAGACATCGCCTCGATGCTTAAATTATCGAATTTGTAAACCAGACCGTCGTCGAGGTGTACGTTTCCGATATCGCGTATCGAAACGCCGACGGCGTCGCCGTTGCCCGGGAAAAGTCCCAGAAAATCTATGTCCCGCGTTGTCCTTGCCATTGACAGGCCCATACCCGCCAACAGAAGGCCGCCCTTCAGAATGAATTTTTCTTTCAGGGGCGACTGGGAAAGGCGAAAGAGAAAGCGTTCCAGCGCGTAATGGGTCAGCAATGACTGGAAAGGTTTTCGACCTTCACGCGCAGCGGCCAGAAGCCGGTTTTTAACAGATGAAACAATATTTTTAACCTGGTTTGCGCTCATGGCACCATCGCCTCCAGGTAAGGCATCACCAGCTTTTCCACCTTGCAGAGTTTGGCATAGTCCATCAACCGGGACGGGCTTGCGTCGCGCCGCTTAAGATACACCCGGGCTGCGTCCAGGGCGACATCTGTTCCCACGGCGTTTCGCCAACGGAAACAATCGATTACCGTCTTGGGGGCATTGTAAATGCGGACATCCTGTTCCATGATCCGATGAACTTCAATACCCTCATTGAAACAGGCACCCGTAAAGAACATGGCTCGGACCGGCGGATATTTAACCCTGGGTTTGTGGGCCTTCCTCTCCACGGCAATCCAGATTTCATGCGGAATTTCGGTCGTCAGTTCGTGAAAGGAAAGGGCGGAGATGAGGCAGATGACCCCGTGGGGAACGAGTTTGGTCACGTGGACCAGGTCGATTTCGGTAGGCATGCTGTCCGGACCGTCTGCCAGGTGAAAGAGACCCCGCGCAACAGGAAAAAGCGCGCCCTCATCGCGGAGACCGTACAGGGTTCTCCTGTGGATTCCCAACTGAAAGGCTTCCTGGGTGCGGATAATCCCGCCTTGCTTATGGATAATCTCGATGGCTTTTTCTTTTGCAGTATTCATGGGATGGCATGGTACAAAAACATCGGCAAAATGTCAAGTCTGCCGATACTATTTGACCATAAAATATTACATGGCCGCGGCATTTTTTCGGTGTCCGTCGACCGCATTCCCCCACGACGTATCTGGCTTTTGAAACGGCAAAGAAAACATTCCCCGGCGACAAATGCGAAAAGGACGATGAGGAAGGCGTGATCAGAATCCATCGGGATTCTTTTTTTCACGGCAACACGTTAATCACCATCCGGTTCCAGCGAATCAACGACAACAATTGGTTCGTGAACGTTTCCTCGGAAGGTGTCGGACTGAATCAACCGCTGGTCAATCGATCGGTTGCGGAAACGGAATACTACCTGAAAGCGTTGGAGGACGAGGCCGCGGGGCCCGTCAGACGTTGAAGCGAAAGGTGATGATGTCACCGTCGGCAACGATGTATTCCTTTCCTTCCAGGCGCAGGCGGCCGGCCGATTTAACCTGTGCCTGTGATCCGTCATGAACCATAAAATCATCAAAGGACATGACTTCGGCCTTGATAAAACCTCTTTCGAAATCGTTGTGAATGGCGCCCGCGGCTTTGGGCGCTTTGGTTCCGGCGGGTATCACCCAGGCTTTGACCTCATCTTCGCCGACCGTGAAGAAAGAGATACGGCCTAAAAGCGAAAACGCCCCGCGGATGATCCGCCCAAAAGCCGGTTCCGCGATGCCCATGGATGACAGAAATTCCTTCTGATCGGCGGCGTCCAACCCGGCCAGTTCCGCCTCAATCTTGCAGCAGATTCCCATCACCGGTTCCGCAAGGTTGGCAGCTTTGGCAAAATCATCGGCAAAGGAAAGATTGTCTTCGGCTACATTGATCACCACCAGTTCCGGTTTGATCGTCCAGAAGGAAAAGCTCCTCAGCGTAAAAACTTCGACCGGCGTGAGCCCGGCCGTGCGCAGAGGCTTACCCGCCTCCAGACAATCCTTCAGCCTGGGCAGCAGTTCGTTTTGAGCCGCCTCCTGCGGTGAGATCGCCTTTTTGGACATCTTGGTCAGACGCTCAAGTTTCTTTTCGATGATGATCAGGTCGGAGAGCACCAGCTCGTCTTCCAGTTTGCGATAGGCGTCAAGGGCGAGGGAAGTGTCCGGCAGGGAAAAACCATCAACCACATGCAGAATGGCGTCCGCGCCGCTCAGGTTCTGACGGATGGCTTCCCACGGATGCTCGCCCACGGCGTGCACATCGGAAAACGGAACCTTGGCCGGTGAAACTTTGACCGGCTTGTAGATTTCGACAAGCTTATCAAAACGTTCGTCCGGCACGGATGCCTGGCCGCGCACGACCGTTTCGGTGTGCGACTGGCCGCTTTTCACGCCGGTCATGATTTCAAACAAGGTGCTCTTCCCGCTTTGGGGAAGACCCAGAATACCCATTTCCATTATTTGAATTCTTTCTCAATCCGTTGCATCGCTTCTTTTAACCGCTCATCCGGAACGGTCA
>JAGVUJ010000030.1 GCA_019136325.1 Deltaproteobacteria bacterium | reverse complement strand
TATCGGGAGCGGGAAACGGGAAACATTCGCTCCTGGCCATGGAATCGTTAAATCAGAATCTCATTCGCAGAGATATCGGTATCGTCCAGCTTCTCCACCCGCCGTTCGACAAAGCCGGGTTGAATCCCGGCTACATCAGGGGATACGTGCCCGGTGTCCGGGAAAACGGCGGACAATACACGCACGGAGCTGTCTGGGCGGCAATGGCTTTTGCCGTTCTGGGAGACAGCAACCGCGCCTGGGAAATTTTGACCATGATTAATCCCGTCAACCACGCCAGTTCTCCGGAAACCATGGCCAGATACAAGGTCGAACCGTATGTTGTCGCCGCCGACGTTTATGCGGTTCCGCCACACACCGGTCGGGGCGGATGGACATGGTACACCGGCGCCGCCGGCTGGATGTACCGGCTTATCGTGGAATCCCTGCTGGGATTAAAACGGGAAGGCGGCCGGCTGCGTTTTGACCCCTGTCTGCCCGCGGAGTGGGATGGGTTCCAGGTTCGTTACCGGTATAAGACAACCATGTATCAGATTGCCTTCAGGATAACCGTCAAAAGAAAAGAGGAGATGAAAGTAATCCTTGACGGCATCAATCAGAAAGAAAATGCCGTTGACCTGACGGATGACGGTTCCGAGCACAAGGTTGAGATCATCCTATGATGTTCCGCAGCGAAATTACCTTGATAAAAATACGATTATCTGCAAGATCAGTTCACGAAAAATAAGCTTTCATCAGGGATCAGGAACACGGCAACCGGTGAAGGAATATTTTTATGATTCTTGGAATGCTTTACTAAAAGCAAAGGAGAAAAATCGTTGATGCGACGATATGTTCTTTTATCCCTGGCCGTAATGCTGATGCTTCGCATCGGTTATCTTTACTGGGACGTCGGCAGAGGATTTCCCGAAAACATCGGAAAGGGACCGGCTATTTTTTACGGACGAGCGATCGAAATTCGCAAGGGAACGCATCTTGGAAATATCCGTTTCAACGAGCGCTTGCGCAGGCTCGCCTACAAAAGAGTCAGCGGCAAACCTTCCGTTCCCGGGACGTTCTCTGAAGAAAAATTGCGCGTCACCATATTCCTCAAAACGCATCCAAGCAAAAATTTCGCCGGGCAATATGTTCCCGCAGAAATTTCCGTGCGCAACGGGCGGGTTGAATCCATTATTTCAGCAGGCAAACCATTACGTTCCCTTCGCCTGGAGCCGGAAGAAATAACCCGTATCATGGGTCCGAGAATGGAGTCCCGGTATCCGGTAGCACTTTCCCGTATTGCTCCCGCGCTGCAGCATGCCGTCATAGCATCTGAAGATTCACGTTTTTATCATCATATGGGAATTGATCTGCTGGAAATCATCCGAGGGTTATTTGTCGATCCTCAAAAACAGCATTTTGCCCGAAGCGGCTCCACCCTTACCCAGCAACTGGCCCGAAATTTTTTCCTGTCTCCTGAAAAAATGTTTTGGCGCAAACTGCGCGAAGTGGAACTGGCGTATGTTCTGGAAATGAAATACACCAAAAAACAAATCCTGGAAATGTATTTGAACAATATCTATTGGGGGCAGGATGATGCGCGGGGCATTTACGGAGTCGAAAGTGCGGCCCGTTTTTATTTTTCGAAACACGCCGGAAACCTTTCCCTCGATGAGGCTGCGCTGCTTGCCGGCATGATCCACGCTCCAAACCGTTACAAAAATATCGTGACGGCGGAAGAAAGGCGCGACGCCGTTCTGACCAGAATGAACGATCTGGGAATGATCACAGAAAACGAATTCCGCCGGGCGGCAAACCGGCCGGTGCGAATCAAGCCATGCAAAGCTCCTGTGCAAACATCATATTTCATCGACTACATCCTGCGAACAACTAAAGATGATCTGGGCACCGAAAAACTGTACCATCGGGGATACCGCTACTTTACGACCATGGATCCTGTCGTGCAGGCCATTGCCGATGAGGCGGTGATCCGGGGAGTTGAGGAAATTGAACAAAAGGCTTTTTCGTCCGGAGAAAAGCTTCAGGCTGCGTTAGTCGCCGTCGATCCTGTAACGGGAGAAATGATTGCCATGGTCGGCGGGCGAAACTATAAGCAAACCCGTTTCAACCGCGCGCTGGACGCAAATCGCCAGTCGGGAAGCGCTTTCAAGCCTTTTGTTCTGCTGACGGCTCTTTCGCAATCATTGCAGGGAAAAAGAAACCTGACTCTTTCTTCCCTGATCTCCGGGAAACCGGTGTCATTCGATACGCCGGAAGGAACATGGACACCGGCAAATTTTGAAAACAAAAAATATGACCATATTACCATGCGTAAAGCGATAGAAGATTCCGTAAACACTGCCACCACACGGCTGGCCGGCATGATCGGTTTTAAAGAGGTGCTTAAAACAGCCCGTTTGGCAGGCATCGTCAGTCCTCTGGCACCGGTGCCTTCCATGGTGCTGGGCAGTTTTGAAGTCACTCCGCGCGAGCTCGCCTATGCCTACACCACAATGGCTTCGGGCGGTGTCCGTTTTGATCCATTTTCCCTCTACTCGGTAAAAATGGCCAATGGCCAAACCATCCTTTCTAAAACAGTACGGCGGGAAAAGGCGTTTGATCCGCGGGTGGCCTTCCTGGCCAGCTACACCTTACAGGGCGTGCTGGAACGCGGCACGGCAAACAAGGCAAAAGCCCTGGGAATTTACTTTCCGGCATCAGGAAAAACCGGAACGACGAACGGCAACAGAGATTCCTGGTTTGTCGGTTACACTCCCGATGTTGTTTGCGCCGTGTGGGTCGGATACGATGCCGGAGCCGACACGGGACTAACCGGCGCTGACGGAGCGCTGCATATCTGGTCGCGGTTTATGCGTTCTTTTTATTCCCAATCCGGGCCATCGGCCTTGATTCCGCCGGCGGGAATACAGATGGCCACTATCGATCCGAAGTCCGGTTATCTGGCCACGGCTTCATGCCCTCAAACATTCAGAGAAGCATATCTGCGAGGAACCGCGCCGAAGCAAACGTGCCCCGATCATCCGGAAAAGCCCGTTGCGAAAAGAATCCGTAAAATGCAACCAGGAACCGGGCAAGAAGCACGGTAACAAAAAAACCGATTTGTCGATGATGGATTGACATGACCGGTTTCGCGGTTAACAATTGCAGCGGGTGGATCGCGAACATTTCACCAATTTCAAAATTTTGCTTATTGTCTTGCGGGAACAAGCGTTGCCGTGCCGGAAACAACAGCCATTTCTGCGGTATTCTTCGTCAAGCCCCAATTTATATGACCGGTTACAGTTATGGTGTAGTTGGAACTATCCGTCCAGGCCACGTCAATTATTGTCTCTGATGACGATGTATATCCTGCTGTTTCCAAAGCGGCAGCAGTCACCGTTGCTTCCGGATTTTCCGTAAGATATGCCAGGGACAACGTGTACGCATTCTTGACGTCGCTGTTGAGAGAAGCGACATAACTTCTCTTTCTGTAGGCAATGAACTGGGGTATGGCGATTGCCGCCAGAATACCGATAATTGCGATAACAATCATCAATTCGATTAACGTGAAACCTTTTTGCCCTTTTTTGCGGAAGACGCCTAGCATGTCGTGCCTGTTCAATCGATGTTACTTAATCTTAAAACGGATGAATCTGCATTACTGGTAAAAGCAATAAATACGCCAAAGTCTAATGCAGACTGTTTTTTTATGACATCTTGAATTTGTTTAATGAAATTAATAAGAATCATTCATCAACGTCCCGCTGGAAAAGAAATGCAAACAAGATTGAAAGAAAGAATAACGTGCTTTCTAACTGAACCGGCGTTAATTTAACTGTCCCCGCTTCTCTTGAACGCCATCCTGGTCTAAACGCTCTTCGTTTTTCTGCGGAACGTCTGATCAGGAAAATAGTCGCTTTCCACGCTGACGTGTTTATAATGAAATATGAAGCTTTCCGGAACAAGCATCGTTTTCGGTTTAATCTTTCGAAAGAAATTTTCTTCCGAACCGTAGAGAGGGAAATCTTCATCAAAGGGACTCCCTTGTTTTGAAATTTGAGCAAGAAGGGGTACCTTTACAGCAAAACAAAAACCATTTCCTTTTGCTATTTTGCGAAACGTTTTATCCTTTACCCTTTTAAAAATCAGATTAATCTCATCTTGATTATCGCTCGGCACGTAATCATCGACAAAATTGGCAATATGCTGTGCGGGAACATGCCCGGGGGCATTGGTCACGGGAACGGCAACGGCAAAGCCGGGAGAGGCTTTCAGTGAACAGATCAAGTGATCCGCCCAGTAATGGGAGAAAACAACATCATTGTTGCATAGAATCAAATAGTCTTTGTCTTTATTGAGTTCAAAGCCCTTATTCCATAAACTGGTCAGACCGTTATTCGTTTTGTTTTTAAAAAATTTCACTCCCCGATCTTTATATTTATGATAAATGCCTTCTATATCTTCGGAAGAGTTGTCGTCCAATAACCACAACTCATAATCAATTTTTTCGTTTACTGTTGCGTAGAAGGATTCCAGGGCCCGATCCGTATAACCGATCTGATTAAAACTGGTGATGATAATGCCAACCCTGGGTTTTCGGAAAGACTCTTCTTTCTGCCATTTGTATTTGATAAAATCCAGAATCATTCCATGTCTTATTTTCAACCGCAAGAGGATTCCCGACATAGCCAAATCGCTCAACGCATGAGACAGGAATCCTCCGTAATAGAGAATATTTTCATGAACCGCTTTCTTAAACGGCTTCACGGGATGATAAAGTTTATTTGCTTCGCGTCCGCACCGCCAGAAGGATGGTCTGTATTTCATCGATGTCCCCGACAAATCACCTTTAAAATGGGGAGCCGATACGGCATAAAATCTGTTTTCCATGCCCGGAATCGTGTATTTGCCTCGACCGCTGATTTCCCGGATGGAAAAACCATTCTGATGCAACAAGGTCGGAAGCGCCACTTCATGATGCCCGCACCATCCGCTTCTGAAAGCGTCGTGCAAAAAAGACAGCGCCGCACGGGATATGCGATACAGGGGATTAAACGAACGCAGTCTTTTGTCGAGGGGAATATGTTGCCTGGGATGTTTTAATGTCCACCAGGGCCAGGACGGCTCCTCCGCATATGACCGGATATGTGAGGTCAGAAAATCGGCGTCATGAACCAGAAAAGATTCAAAAAACGACCGCCATGGACCGGTAAATCTGACATCGTATTCAATAAACCAGTAATAATCGTAATCAGGATGATCCAGATAAAACTGAAATAAAGGAAAATGCGCATGACCCGGAATCATCTTCTTTCCTATCACGGGATAACCAAGGTCGTACAGGCACTGATCGGAATATAAATACGGAGACAGCTTTTTAATTTTCTCCGGAACATCTTTTCCCGTGGCATCATAGAGAAAAAAGACGGTCCCCATATCGTGTACCGCCCGCCGGAGATGATCGAATTCCCGGATGATCATTTCCGATGAAAGATGGGAAAAAAATAAAAAAACCTGATTGGTTTTGTGCCTCATGAAATGGTCATCCTGTCAGAGTCCCGATTCAACGCCTGTTGCGAAACGCGGTAACCCGGAACGGCTGGGGTTCCGCAAGCGATATCCAGTTTTTTCTTTGCTGGAAAAGTTGTTTCAACCCGAGGCCGTGAGAATGATACACGCAGACGTTTCTGTCTCGGATGACAACAAATCCCTTTTGAAGCCAATAACCAGCCCATTCCGTGTCTTCTCCTCCGAGTCCGTAATCTTCATTAAAAGGATAACGTTCCCACAGATCACGCCGGATGATCGCATTGGTAAAGGCCAGGACTCCCATTTGCTTTTTTTTCAGGACCCGTTTTCTTCTGAAATAATTTTTCAGGATAATCTGGTACCGGTTAAAAATAATTTTTTCCCAGAAGGAACCGTCCGGCAACGCCCATACATCGCCATAAATTCCCGCAACGCTGTCGGCGGTTTTGAAATTCTCAATTCCATCCCTAAGCCAGTTTCGGGAAACGGTCAGAGAATGGCCGCTCAGGAAAACAAAATATTTTCGGGCAGACGACCTCGAGCAACCGTAATTCAGGGCATAGGGATAGGAAAACTGATCCTGTGAAATGCGAAACAGGTTAACCTCGTACTTCCCGATAATTTCCAGCGTTCGATCCGTCGATCCGGAATCGACGACAACAATTTCAAAATCACGGTACGTCTGATTGAATAACCTGTTTAAGCATTCACCAATCCATTTTTCTTCATTTTTTGTTCTGATAATAATGGATGTTTCGGGCATGGCTGAGTTCGTATTACGGCATATTTTTCCTGACTTCTTACTACATCTTCTCGGATAAATAAAAGGGAAATTCGGAAGACATCGTTTTTACTGAAGCGACATATTCCGCCCCCCTGAAATGCCATTCCGGATAAACTGCAGGAGATGAAAGGGAATTCAATGGCCGGTGATGCACGACTGGAAATACGGATCACTGCTGTCCTTCAGGCGGCTCCACCCGTGACAGATTCTCAAAGCTCGTGTATTTGTCCACAAACGCCAGTTTGACGGTGTCGGTGGGACCGTTTCTCTGTTTGGCAACGATAATTTCGGCGATGCCTTTGTCGATATTATCGTCCGATTTGTTATAAACTTCATCACGGTAAATAAACGCAATAACATCGGCGTCCTGTTCAATGGCGCCCGATTCACGAAGATCCGCCATCTGCGGCCGTCTATTGGTGCGGCTTTCGACCTGACGGTTAAGCTGCGAAAGCGCCACCACCGGCACATTAAGTTCTTTGGCCAGAGCCTTCAGCGACCGGCTGATGTCCGATATTTCCCGTTCCCGCGAATCGTGACTGTAACTGGAGCGCATCAGCTGAATGTAATCCACCACGATCAATCCGAGCCCCCGGTCCGCTTTCAACCGGCGGGACTTCGCCTTCATTTCCAGAACAGTAATAGCGGGTGTATCGTCAATGTAAAGAGGAGCGTCCGAAAGACGACCGGCGGCCATGGTCAGTTTCGGCCAGTCTGTCTCTCCCAGGAAACCTTTTCTCAAACGCTGGGCATCCACGCGGGCTTCGGAGGAAAGCAGGCGGAAAGCAAGCTGCTCCTTGGACATTTCCAGCGAAAACACGGCGGTCGGTATCTGCCCTTCCATGGCCGCGTGCAAAGCAATATTCAGAGCGAAGGCCGTCTTGCCCATGCTGGGACGTCCGGCAATAATGATCAGTTCGGATTTCTGCAAGCCCGCGGTCAAGTCATCGATCTTTTCAAAACCGGTCGGTACACCCGTAATCAACTGTTGCCGGGAATATAAATCTTCGATGGAACGGAAACTGTCTTTGACAATATCCCGGAGCGGGAAATAATCCTGACGCACTTTATTTTCGGAAATTTCGAAAATATTGTGCTCGGCTTTATCCAGGATATCGTCGACGTCCGAGCTTGTCTCGTAGCAGCTGTCAATGATTTCCGTCGCCGAAGTGATTAAGCCGCGCAGAATCGCCTTCTCTTTTACAATTTTCGCGTAATTTGCCGCATTGGCCGCCGACGGAACGTTGTCCACCAGAGAAGCCAGATATGCCGTGCCTCCGACCGAGTCCAGCAGCGTTTTATCCTTCAGGGCATTGCTCAGAGTAATGAGGTCCACCGGCTCATTTCTTTCAGAAAGATCACTGATCACATTGAATATTTTGCGATGAGCCTCGGAATAAAAATCGCTTGCCGATAAAATTTCCATCACACGGTTAATCGCGTTGTTCTCCAGCAGGATGCTGCCGAGGACAGACTGCTCCGCTTCAATATTCTGCGGCGGCAGTTTGTATAAAGAAGGATCCTTCGCTTGCATCAGTTTTCGCCGACAACGTTCAGTTTGATTTGCGCTTCCACGTCATGCGCCAGTTTTATTTTCACCGTGTATTCTCCGAGCGCCTTGATATGTTCACCATGTTCGTGAACAATCATTTTCCGGTTAATGTCATAGCCTTTTTCCCTCAGCGCGGCTTCGATATCCTTGGCGCTCACCGATCCGAAGAGTTTATCCTGTTCGCCGACTTTGCGGGTAATGGCAATGGTCTCGCGGGACAGAACGTCGGCCAGATCCTGAGCGACTTTATGCTCCTTGGCCGCCTTCTTCAAAATAGTATTTCTCTCATGCTCGAACAATTTGACATTTTTTTCATCGGCTTCAGTGGCCATGCCTTTCGGAATAAGAAAATTACGCGCGTATCCGTCGTTGACTTTGACCAATGTTCCGGCCTTCCCCAGAGAAGGCACGCTTTGCTTCAAAATGACTTTCATGAAAACCCTCCGTTATGCAAAATATATTAAATATAACATTAATCTGTTGCCTGTTTTTTTTGAATTAATTTCCGGAAATCAAACCAGATGTCAAACAGTCCGATCAAGGCTATAGGTATCATAAGAATTTGCTGAACTGCAATTAAAAAATAATAAAGATAACGGAAAAAAACCGGCACGTTCTTGACCTGAAACAGAAAGCTGACAATGGCGAAACCCTGCAGCAAATAGACAAAGCATACGATTAAAAAAATGTTTAAGCTCAAGAAATTAATATCTTTTTGCGGCAGAAGCATCAGCGCTCCGGAAATAATAAAAATCCAGATCGCCATATCGGAAACCTTCCAGCGGGCCAACGACTGGAATCCACTTTGAAACTGTCCGGAACGGAACAGATAATTCCTGCCGAACAGCAGGTTCGCCCAGACGATGACAACGGACGAAATGACAACAAGAGCGGGGAAAATGCCGATAAATCCTGCAACAATATTTTGTTCATTATCCTTGATGACGCGGATATCCTCCGCTTTCAAAGGCATCTGACTGTAAAATTTAACTGTTTCGCTGATCGTGACAACAATAAAGTTCTTCACCAACTGCCAGGGATGGACTCCCAGAGCCACCGCGTCATAACCGAAATACATACAGACGGCCCCGATCATCAAAAGAGCCGGGAAGATAATCGTTTTTTCAACGGAATAATTCCTGTCAGCGAGCAGTGCCATGAAGATTCCCGTCATCCCGATCGTAAAAACCGCAACCGCCGGCACATCCTGACGCAATAATACCGACAAAAGCAAAAGCGCCGTAAAAGAAAAGAAAAAATACAGGGAAGTTCGAAACGTGCCGTTAAGAGTGCCGCTGACAAACAAAATCATCGGCAGAAAAAAGAGAAACAACGGTCCGGCGACGGGAACAAAAACAGCAGCGAAAACAAATATCACAACAGCGGGCAGCAGTTTTGAGAAAGAATGACCGGGTGCGGATGATTTGAGTTTTTCGAACAATGACAAACTGCTCACAATACGACACCTTACCCAGGCGACCGTTCGGTAATGCTGCGAAAGAAGGTAACGCCGCTTATGGCGTTACCTTAACGGGAAATACCACCGGATTGATTTTAAATGACTGCGAATTGCGCAGTCCTGAACATGACACGTCTTAACCCTGCTTTTTCAGCGCAGCCGAAAATAATGACATCGAATAATCTATTTGCCGTCGGCCGTCACATAGGGCATGATCGCAATCTGCCGGGCGCGTTTAATCGCCAGAGCAAGCTCTCGTTGATGAGAAGCGCAATTCCCCGTAATCCGTCGCGGCATGATCTTGCCCCGTTCGGTTACGAAATTATTGAGAATAGCGGTATTTTTATAGTCGATTTTGATATTGGAATCCGAGCAGAACCGGCAAAATTTCTTTCTGTGAAAAAACTTTTTCTGGGGATACCTGTTCGGTCTTTCTGAATTTTGAGTTTCCATGTCTTATTCCCCTTTCGTTTGCGCTTCTTCTTTGTTGTAGTTTCTTCTGGCGTGCGGCCTGGCTTCCCGCGGCGCTCTTTCGATCTGATTAACGGCTTTCCCTTCTGCGGCTGCGGCTTCGGCATCAATCTTCGCCTGAGCGCGTTTGGCTTCCGCCGCGGCGGCTTCCTGCTCGATGCCTTCGGCGGTGGTGGCGCCTTCTTTTTTCACTGTCATGAATTTCACGACGCGATCGTCAATCTTAAAATTTCGTTCGATTTCATTGACAACGGAACCATCGCCGGCAAAATCGATCAGAAAATAATAACCGTCCCTCTGTTTCTTGATTTCATAGGCGAGATGCCGTTTGCCCCACTTGTCAACCTTGGCGATAACACCCTTGCGTTCGGTGATGATGGTCTGGATGCGTTCGATCAACGCGGTGATGTCGTCCTCGTTCAAATCGGCCAGAACGATAGCCACAACTTCGTACCTTTGCAATGTTTTCTCCTTTCGGCTCTAAAGCCCGCTTGGACGGGCAAGGAGTCCTAAAAATTAGTAGGCGCGTTATCTATACCAAACCACAACGGAAATCAAGGATTATTTCAGAAGGTCAGGCTTATACGAATATTTAATAAAAACAGGCTCTTTCAATTTTATTTTATCGTCTTCCTGAAAAGCCGTCGGGCAAAACGGGGGATCCGCCGGGAAAGTGGCAGAGAGGCGTTGATGGTTTTCAGGGATTCGCGGGCGGCTTCCTCCCCCGCCTTGACCAGATGGCTTGCCCGGTTAAAATCCATCCAGTGAAGATTACCGACCCGCGGCCTGATGACAACATCAGCAGCGGACAGTTCCGAATCACCCAGCGCGCTCGCGGTAATTTCGCCCGCCCGGAAAATGACATCCTTTGCCGTTTCAATACGAACCGCCGTTTCCAAATCACGATCAACTTCCACGGCTATGACCACGTCCGCCCCGGCTTCCCGCGCGGCATGAACCGGCACCAGACTGGTGATGCCGCCGTCGGCCAGCAGCCAGTCACCGTGACGAACCGGCGCTACGGCTCCGGGAACGGAACAACTGGCCAGCACGGCTGTGCGCAAAGATCCTTCCGAAAAAACGATTTTCCGGCCGGTGATCAGATCCGTGGAAACCACACGGAAAGGAATTCGTGTTTTGTTGATCTCAATATCCGGTAGAAAATAGTTCATCAGCGACCGGAAATCATGGGAAGGCAGAATGGATGGTTTGAAAAAGGCCTGGATAAACAGGAAGCGGTTCATGACGAACTGCTGCGCTTTTTTGAGAATATTTTTCTCCTCTTGCGTAAAAGACAGGCCAATGGATTTCATCCGGGAATCGTCAAATTCAGGGCTTTGCAGATACGCGTCGATTTTTTTCTGGATCTCATCGGGTGACTGGCCGGAGGCATAAGCCCCTCCGATCAGAGCGCCCGCGCTGGTTCCCACAATCAGGTCAATACGGATGTCCTCTTCTTCCAATACCTTGAGAACACCGATGTGAGAAAAACCGCGGACGCCTCCTCCGCCCAGCACCAGTCCGACTTTCTTACCCGTCCATTTCATCAATAAATTTTTCCGCCGGTTATGTTTTTAGAGTTTGCAGGAATCCGCCGCCAGGCAGGTCTGCTCGACAAACTTCGTCAGCTTTTCTCCAATCAGGACATAAGGCATCAGCACTTCATTCGCCCCGCTTTTCCTCAAGACATCAGTCTGCTCGGCCGAATCAGCGGTGGCGACGATGTAGGCATTGGGCGCCAGGGCACGGCACGCGGTCACCAGAGCCTTGTTGCTGGTTCCCCGGAGGAGCATGTCGGGAATCGTCGAAAAAATAATTTGCGCTCCGGAAAGATGAGCATGCTCCAGCGTGTCCAGGCTGCCGATGTCGCCGAAAATCCCTTTAACATTTCGGTTGCTCAATTCCTTCAAATTTTCAAGATTGAAATCAATCACCAGAAGCTTCTTCAGCAAAGCCGGACTCTCCTTTTCCAACCCGCCGATAAACTCCCGCGCACCGCGGTGGAATCCCAGGATCACGATGGGATAATCATCTTTTTCTTCATCATCGCGACCTTCTTGCGTTCTCGTCGGAAATCCTCTTTTCTCCAGAAAATTATTGAAAACCAGATAGGCTGCATGATTCCCCTTGATGAAATAGGAAGACAGAACAGACGTCACGGCCATGGCATAAATGATCAACGACATCATCCGCTGATCAATATGACCGTAATGCACGCCAAGCGCGGCCACCACAAGAGAAAACTCGCTGATCTGGGCGAGATTCAGACTGGCGATGAAACTGGTGCGTCTGCCGCTTCCCGCCAGCATCAGCAGCGGATAAACGGTCAAAAAACGCGATGCGATTACAAACAGGACGATGATCAGCGCCATGCCGAGCATCGCGGCATCCGGAATCGGAATTTTCATGCCGATGGACAGAAAGAAAAGTGTCAGAAAAAAGTCGCGCAGGGGAAGAACCTTTGCCGTGACGTGAACGCTGTAGGGAAAGGTGGAAATGGAAACGCCGGCAATCAGAGCGCCCATTTCCATCGAAAGACCGATCCATGAACCGATGCCCGCCATCAACGCGCACCACGCCATGGACATGGCCACCACCATTTCCGGTGTCTTGGATATTTTTTGAAAAATCCAGCCCAACAGGTATTTACTGAGCAGAAAACCGATGGCCAGTAGAGTCACGCTCTTGCCGAGAGCGATGAAAACCAGCAGCCATTCCGGATTCGTGAAATGCGGCTGCAGCGCCAGAATCAGAATGGCCCACAGGTCCTGAAAGATAAGAATGCCCAGCGTGATCCGTCCGGGAAAGGTGTCCAGTTCAAACTTGTCATAAAGAAGTTTGACGACAATCGCCGTCGAACTCAAAGCGCAAAACAGGGCCAGATAAAGGGCGTCAATGCTGCTTCGGCTCAATTCGTAACCCAGCAGCAGAAAAACCCCCACCCCCATCAGTACGCAGAGAATAAACTGGCCGATGCCCGCATAGATCAGCTGACGGCCGGAAGCCAGGAGTTTGGACGGATTGAGTTCCAGACCGATAATAAAAAGCAGCAGGATCAGGCCGATCTCCGAAATGACCTCGATGCTGGCGGCTTCGGAAACCAGATTGAATCCCATTGCCGGGCCGATCAGCGCCCCGGCAACCAGATAACCGAGAATGACGGGCTGACGGATGAGCTGAAACAAGAAGCCCAAAGCGGTCGCCGCCAGAACAGAAATGCCGATATCGGTAAGGATGCCATGCATAAGATCGTATCTTTAATTCATCATTACGTATGAACCCGAATGTTGTTTTAATATCACAATGCTATAATGATTACAAATTCGTCTCTATTCGGAATCATTATTTAAATAAAGAACGATTTCACAAGGCGGCTCCGGACGCGAAAGACAGATTGTTATTTTCCGATACAGAAACTGGAAAAAATCTTGTCCAGAATCTCGTCGTTGATTTTTTTTCCGGTTATTTCATCCAGATGATCCAGCGCTTCGCGCAAATCGAAAGCGGCAAATTCCGCCGACAGACCGGCGGCAATGCTTGCTTTCGCGTTTTGAATATTTTTCAGCGATTGCTCGACGGCATGTTTGTGGCGTAAATTGGTCATGATCGCTCCGGAAGCGCTTTCAGTTTCATCGTCAACGAATAAAGCCAAGATGGTTTTTTTCAGGTCTTCCAGACCGGAGCCGGACTTGGCCGAGATTTCCAGAAACCGCGTCTGCGGCGGGAAAAGGTCCGAAATGCTTTTCGTTTCCCAGGAACGCGGCAAGTCGATTTTATTGACGGCGGCAATGATTTTGCCCGACGTGTTTTTATCAATCATGATTTTATCTTCTTCTGTCAACGGTTTGCTCACATCCAGCATGATCATGACAACATCCGCTTCGGCCAGCATTTCCCAGACAAGCGCAATGCCCTCCCGCTCAATTTCGTTTTGCGGTTCCCGGATTCCGGCGGTATCCGTCAGGCGCACGGGAATACCGCCGATATGAATCGTATCCGCAATCAGGTCGCGTGTTGTTCCCGGAATATCGGTGACAATCGCTTTCTTCTTTCCGGTTAAGGCATTGAGCAGACTGGATTTTCCGACGTTGGGCCTGCCGGTGATCATCACATGAAGCCCTTCCGTATAAACTCTGGCCGAACGGTACGAGGACATCAGATCCTGCAGACGACGGCCGGCCCGGTCAATTTGCGGCGGCATGGCCGGATTTTGTTCCTGGTCCATATCGTCGGTAAAATCAATGGAAGCCTCCAACTGAGCCAGCGCTTCTATAAGCAGCAGACGAATGGCTTCTATCTCCCTGGAAAGCGAGCCTTTCAACTGGGAAAGCCCCATGGCGTAAGCTTTGGCGGATTGGGCGCAAATCATCGCCGAGAGCGCCTCCGCCTGCGACAGATCAAAACGATTGTTTAAGAATGCACGCTCAGAAAATTCACCGGGACGGGCAAGACGGCAACCGAGTTCCTGAAGATGATTTAAAATTGACTGGAGAATGATCGGATTGCCATGGCAGTTGATTTCGACAACATCTTCTCCCGTGAAAGACCGGGGTTCCCGCATGCAGGAGATCAGGACGTCATCAAAAACCGTATGGCCGTCCGCGGAAACGATGTCGCCATGGTAGAGATGATGACTTTTCCACGCGCATTTTCCACCGGATGGCTTGAAAATACGGCGCGCGACAACGAGAGCTTCCGGGCCGCTGATTCTGATAATGCCGATCCCGGACATGCCGAAAGGCGTCGCGGTGGCTGCTATGGTATCTTGGCGAAGCACAATCGGGCACTTCCCCTTATCATGATTTACGGATTGAAATTTTAATCCCGTTTTTTCTCTCGGATACGCCGGTTGCTTCCCGTTTTCGCGGGAAGAATGACGATTTTCCTGTATTTGCCTTCGCCGCGGCTTTGCGTAACCAGCGTTTCATCTTCCTGCATCACGAGATGGATGATCCGGCGATCATGAGCGTTCATATTGGACAGGGATACCGGTTTTTTTGTTTTCTTAACTTTTTTCTTTATTTTTTCCGCCAGACCGAGCAGGAAATCTTCTCTTCTTTTTCTGTATTCGCCCGAATCAATGAGGACCATTTTGTGCTCGCCGTCAAGTTTATTGACGGCTTTGTTAACAATATACTGGAAAGCATCAAGATTTTGTCCGCGTTTACCGATGAGCAAACCGCTTTCGTCGCCTTCAATACCCAGAATTATTTTTTCCTGAGTCTCGTTTACCGTCACGCCGTATTCCGGAGAGATTCTTTGTAAAATTCCCGCCAGCAAATCCCGGGCCTGAATGGCGATGGGCGAAGCGGGAATAAATACCTCCGGTTCTTTTTTCACCGGTGGTTGTTCCTCGGCTGCTTCTTTTTCCGGTTTCTTCCGGGATGCCGCCTTTGTCTCGATTTTTGCTCCGGAGTTCTCCGGTTTTACTCTCGGTTCATTTTTTTCTTTGGGCTTTTCCGCTTTTTCTCTGGGTTTATCCGAGAAGGAAAAATCAATATTCAGGGCCAGCAGCGACGCTCTGATTTTTGCTTTCTTGGAAAATAATCCCAGGAAGCCTCCCGATTCTCCGGAGATAATTTCGATGTTCAATTTTTCACGAGGCACGCCGAATTCCTGACACGCCTTTTCAATCGCTTCGTCAATCGTTTTTTCCTCTATTTCAATAAATTCAGAACTCATTTTTCATCCTCTTCAATCCAACGGTCGATTGCATCAATCGACTAATTTTTTATTGATGTATATCTGCTGTCCGATGCTGATAATATTATTGACCAGCCAGTAAATGACAAGTCCCGAAGGAAAATTTAAAAAGATAAAGGTGAAGATGATGGGCATGGCCAGCATGATCTTGGCCTGCATCGGATCACCCATCGTGGGGGTCATTTTCTGCTGAATGAATTGTGTCGCGCCCATGACAATCGGCGTAATGTAATAAGGATCTTTCGCCGACAAATCCTGAATCCACCAGAAGAACGGGGAATGGCGCAATTCAATCGCATACAGCAGCGTGTTGTACAGCCCGATGAACACGGGAATCTGGATCAGGATCGGCAGACAGCCGCCGAAAGGATTCACTTTATGCGCTTTATAGAGCGCCATGGTTTCCTGCCCCAGTTTAGCCTGATCATTTTTATACTTTTCCCGCAGAGCGGTTATTTTGGGTTGAATCTTTTGCATCTCTTTCATGGATTTGTAGCTGATATTGCCCAGCGGCCAGAAGAGAATTTTAATCAAAATAGTCAGCACAACAATGGCCACGCCGTAGTTGCCTACGAACTGATACAAAAATTTGATAAAAAGCAGCAGTCCGATGGACAGCCATTTCAATCCCGGAATGACGGAATCGAACTCAATGGCTTCCTCCAGGGATAATCCGTGTTTTTTCAGCATGGCGTAATCTTTCGGGCCGATAAACAGGTTGTATTTGAATGAGTTGGACTGCTCCGGCGGAATGATGTTTTTGGCGCCCTTGAGATTGACGGAAACCACATTGTTCTCTCTCGACATGTTGACACTGGTTAAAGAAGGATCCTGCGGAATAATGACCGCCATAAAATATTTTCTTTCGAATCCGCCCCAGGAAACATCCGGCCCGATCGTTTCTTCTTTTGATACGTCCGCCGATTTTCTTCGTTCGATGGATTTCGATACGTAAGCCACAGGGCCTTCCTTGCTGTAGCCGTCCACTTGCTCCCTGGGATCAACATATTCGTACCAGTTCAGATAAGGGATCTTCGTGACGGGCGCGTCCGTCAGATTTGATATTTTCACGTCAAGAGCGATGGAATAATTATCGGCATTGAAGGTGTAAATCTTGTCCACCCTGATGTCATGAAACGTGCGGGAAAATACCAGGCTTTGTTTGTTTTTGTTTTTGGTCAGATCCAGTCCGGCGACATCAGCGCTGAAAACGGAATCGGCGCTGATCTCCGAGGATGACTCGGGAAACGTCAAAGCGAGCGGATAAGGCATGTTTTCCTGCAGAGAAACCACTTCGATCAAATCATTGCTTTTCCCCTTTGCCGGCTGTTTTTTGCCCGTGACAAAATTCTTGATCGCCGGCCAGATGTCGCCGACGCATTTGGTGCATTCTTTCCGGTAATTCTTCAGTTGAAAGGATTTCAGCGCAGCACCCCTGGTGGAGAACACAGCGGTGTAATGTTCTGTTTCCACGGTGATGTCCCGGGGCGGTTCATCTTTAAGGGAAACGGCTTTCTTCACCGCCGGTTTCGGAGCTGTGGCAACCGGAGAAGGAATCGGTTGCTTCGCTGCTGCGGTTTCTTTGATTTGTTTGGATTCCTGAACAGGAACCGCCTTGGGTGGCGCAGGCGGCTTGGCAAAAAAGATCTGATACGTAAAAAGCACAGCCAGTGACAGGACAATCGCCAGAAGGGTCCTCTTATCCATTTTAAACCTCTCGTTTTTTACTTGACGGGATCGTAACCGCCAGGATTCAGGGGGTGACAGCGAAGAATTCTTTTTACGCCCATGAAAGAACCTTTTGCCGGTCCATACATTTTAATCGCTTCGATGGCATATTCGGAACAGGATGGATGAAAACGGCAACAGGGAGCAAAAAAGAAAGGTGACAGACAGGTTTGATACACACGAATGATAAATACAAAAAAAGTTGTCAATGGTCTTCCGAGCATAGATTATATATTGTTCTTCCGCGTAAAGAGTTCCGTCAATTCATTGCATGCGTCTCGATACGTAAGGGGAGGTATTTTTCTTTTGGCCATGATGACCACGTCGTGTTTTTCGGGAAACAATTTTTTGTTCAGTCGGAAAAATTCTCTGATCAGGCGTTTGATTCTGTTTCTTTTTACCGCATTTCCCGTTTTTTTGGTTACCGTAATCCCCAGTCTTTTAACCCCCTGAGGGTTCATGCAAGTTATGGTCGTAAAATGTTTAGAACTTCTCCACACCCCCTGATTGTAAATTACTTTAAACCTGTTTCTGCTGTTTATCCTTTCTGTTTTCCGAAAAGATTGTTCCTTCATGCATACCGACCTGACCATCCTCTAATGGCAATTAACATGCCGGATTTACACTGCTAAACGCTTTCTGCCCTTGGCTCTGCGGCGGCTTAAAACCTGCCGTCCGGCCTTCGATGCCATTCGAACAAGAAAACCGTGCGTTTTCTTTCTTTTGGTATTTGTTTTATTGGTCAAAGTCTTTTTCATTAGCAAAACCCCTAAAAGTAATAGGGTACTGCGTAAATCATAGTAGAATTTATTTGTCAAGGTTAAAGTGGGACAGGGGTTAAAACCGAAAAGACATGCATCCGGTTTAAATTTCATCTGAAATTTAAACCGGTGTCTCTGGAAAGTACCAGTCACCGTCGTTCAACCAAGCGACTATTGACCCGTCAGAATTTTTTTAAACCAGGGATAAAATAACGTCATGCTGGCATCTTTGACCCAGACGCGATATTTTTCTTCCAGAGGATTCATGTTCAGAATCTGCGCCTGGCAGGTTCTGGCGCCAATCAGGGATATCATCAGGCTGTAAAAGCAATAGATGAACATTTCGATTTCCCGGGTCGATCCCTTCAGGGCAAGTTTTTCCTCCATGATCCTTCTCATGCCGGCCATGCTCATAATGATAAAACGGTAACCGGGTATTTCTTCGATATTACCAATGTTCACCGCATTAAGGGCCGCTATCCGCAAGGCATCCGGCTTCGCCATGGTATAATCAAGCATTCTATCAATGAACAGAGCAAAGCCCGCATTCAAAGACATATTTTCCATATCGTCAAACCATGATTCCTGAATAGAAATGGTTTCATGATAAAGAGCCTCGGCCATCTCATAAAAAAGATTTTCTTTTGAGCCGAAATAATAATGAATCATCGGATGTTCCACACCCGCCTCTTTGGCAATCATGCGTGTGCTTGCTTCCTTAAAGGAGTAGACGGTAAAAACCTCCCTGGCCGCCTTCAAAATCCTTGCCCTGACGTTTCCTTCATTGGCCGAACTGCGTCCTTTGGCATTTTTTTTAAAGCTTCCCGACAGGCTGTTGCTAACTGAGTTTTTCATTTTCTTATTTTTCTCCATAAAATTATTATATCATAAAGTAAACCGTTTGGTAAATTTAATTTTTCACAATTTCTTCCGAAAACAGACAAGGGTGCGCTCATTTAAATTCAAAAATTTAATAACAACACAAGTTATCGTTATAAGAAGCATTATTATGGATATAGCGCTTTCCGGAACACAAATGGAGAAATATTTTAAAAAACTTGTTGACAGGCATCATTCTTTTTAGTATTTACCGATCGGTAAACAAATCATCTCTAAAAATTTAATCGGAGGTAAATTCAACATGGCTAAGTTTAAAGTTCCCAGCGGGGTAAGTGTAAACGATTTTTTCGAGAAACACGTACCGGATCAGTTTAAGGAAATTATCGCCGGCGCAAATCTTTCATCTTTGACCGGCAAGGAAGTCAACCTTCAGTTTAATGTTAATGATCAGAAGTATTGCCTGAAAATAAAAGACGGCACCAATCTGGAAGTTGTAAAAGGCGGTGTGGACAAACCCCTGTTGACCATGTCGTTGTCCGAGCAGGTGTTTCTCGATGCCATAACCGGAAAGATCGAAGGCATGATTGACCGTTTCACTGATCCCGTCGAAATAGCCAATCCCATAAGGCTGAAAAACCTTCTCGAAACCAAAGGCACTTTGAATCTGACCTTGAAACAGGACGGCAATACCATCCCCGTGAGCATGGTCTTCAACGGCGAAGCAAAACCCAGCGTGGACATCAGTCTTGAATTACAGGACTGGATTGCGATGCAGAACAAACAAACGACCGGACAGAATCTTTTTATGAACGGTAAGCTTAAATTCATGGGCGATATGGTTCTTTTGATGAAGCTGCAGACACTGATATAAATCAGCGGCTGTGAGTTAATCCGGATTCGTCCAATATTTGTATTAAATTTAATTGCCGGGGGTGTATCAGAAAACCATCTTGGGGGGGCTTGCGATAGACACCACCCCCGGTAATTTTTTGTAAAAAATAAAACGGTCAATTCTTTAGAACGAGATTGTTTCTTCTGTTTTAACTGTAAGACCGCATTCAAGGAGAACATTATGGAAGATAGAGAATTTGGTTTTAGCATGTCTGAAGAACAAAGCAGCATGAAAGATACTGTGGCTAAGCTGATTAAGAGTATGGTCGCAGGCAACCCCGCCCATGACATGGATGAGGAAAGAAAGCTTTCCCGGGAAATTATCGACAAGATCTGGGAATTGGGAGCAACCATCTCCACCGTACCGGAAGAATACGGCGGATACGGCATGGAATATTCACCCGTCATGAATACAATTTTTCTGGAAGAACTTGCCGCCGGTGACATGGCGCTGGCCATCGCGGCGACTTTGCCCTCGACCTTCATTTACACAATCCTGCAAATGGGCACCCAGGAGCAAAAAAAGATGTATCTGCCGCTGTACTGCGATCCGGCTTATAAGGCCTGCACCGTGGCCATCAATGAACCAAGATTCAAGTTCGATGCGGTATCTCTGGAAACAAAGGCGGAGAAAAAAGACGGCAAATACGTCATTAACGGCAAGAAATGTTTTGTGCCGATGGCGAGTGATTCCGGTCATATACTGGTCGCAGCCAATGCTGACGGGAAAATGGAGTTGTTTATCATCGACCGGAACAATCCCGGACTCAAAATCGGCGAACGGGAAAAGAATTTGGGGTTATACGCGCTGGAAACTTACCCGGTGATCCTGGAAAATTGTGAAGTATCGGCGGCGGATCGTGTCGGTGGAGAAACCGGATGCGATTACAGCAGATTCCTGCAAAACACACGGATCGCCATGGCCGCCATCGGCACCGGTGTTTCGCGGGCTTCTTATGAATATGCCAGAGAATATGCCAGAGAGAGAGTGCAATTCGGTGAACCGATCGCCAGCCGCCAGGCAATCGCTTTCATGATTGCCGAGATGGCTTATGAAGTCGATGCCATGAGACTGATGACCTGGAAAGCGGCCTCCGCACTCGAGGCAGGCAGAGACGCCAAAAAAGAGGCTTATCTGGCCAAACTTTATGCCGGTGAAATGACGATGAAGTTAACGGATTACGGCGTGCAGATTCTGGGCGGACACGGTTATATCCGGGAAAATCCGGTGGAAAGATATTATCGCAACGGCAGAGGCATCGCCATTCTCGAAGGCATGGCCACGGTATAGGAGGAAAAACTATGATTAATCTGGAAATGACACAAAAGATGATGGATGTGAGAAGCGGCATGAACAACATGGCGACGAGCATGCTTCGGCCTATATCAAGACATTATGATGAACATGAACATGAATATCCCCAGGAACTGGATATGTTCCGTTCCATAAAGATCATGAGCCGCCCGAAAAAGAAAAAAGAAGGTGAAGAAGCAAAACCGGAAAAACCGGGCGCAAAAAAACTGGGCGCGAATCTTTCGATGGTTATCGTTATTGAAGAAATGTGCTGGGGCGACCTGGGATTATTACTGTCGCTTCCGAACGCGGGATTGGGAAACGCAGCCATTGCCGCAGTAGCCACTGATGAACAAATGGAAAGATTCGGCGAAAAATGGGCGTCTATGGCCATTACGGAACCCGGTTCCGGTTCCGATTCCGGTTCCATCACCGCCAGAGCCACCCTGGAGGGTGACGAATGGGTGCTCAACGGCGAAAAAATATTTGTCACCTGCGCAGAGCGCGCCGAAGTGGCGGTTATCTGGGCAACAGTGGACAGAAGCGCCGGCAAGGCCGGGATAAAATCATTCGTCGTGGAAAAAGGACGCCCCGGCTTTAAGCTGGAGAAACTGGAGCACAAGCTCGGTGTGCGCGCTTCGGATACAGGCACCTATGTTCTGGACGACTGCCGCATACCCAAAGACAATATTCTGGGCAGCGCCGAGATCAAGCAGTCCACCGAAGGTTTCAAGGGGGCGATGAAAACCTTCGATAACACCAGACCCCTGGTTGCTTCGATGGCGCTGGGCGTTACCCGGGCAGCGCTGGATTTGACGCGGGAAAAGATCGAAGAAAGCGGCATCCAGCTGAATTACGAAAAAAATCCCAATAACATAAGCGCAACAGAAAAAGAGTTTTACCTGATGGAAGCCCATCTGGAAGCCATGCGCCTGTTAACCTGGCGCGCCGCCTGGATGATGGACAACGGAGAGTTCAACAATCTGGAAGCTTCCATGTCCAAGGCCAAGGCCGGACGCTATGGAACGCTTATCGTTCAAAAATGCTGCGAGTTGCTGGGTCCTCTGGGATTCTCCTGTGAGAACCTGGCCGAAAAATGGATGCGCGATGTCAAGATTACGGATATTTTTGAAGGAACCGGGCAGATTCAGCATTTGATTGTGGCGCGAAACGTTCTCGGCTATTCCAGCAAACAATTGAAATAGAAAATATCTTTTCTCCACCTGTAAAAAATTTGCCTGTGCGTAGCCTGCGCGCAGGCAAATTTTTTCCTGTCAGTCAAATCAAGTGTCAGAAACCTTTTATTTTTTTATGATTTATCGATCTTTTTAACTACACCGTGCCATTCCAAAATAAATATGCTATTAATAAAAACGTGAAGCACAGAACGTTCCGATTCCGTATCGCGGCACGGGAATGGGAAAAAGCTTATCCGTGAAAAAAGTAAAAGTGACCTATGAAAAAAAATGTTTTAGTTATTGATGATGACGCAGTCGCCTGTGAATTCCTTCAGGAAGCTTTAAAAATAGAAGGATACGATGTTACGACGTTTACGTCAGCTGGCGAAGCGCTGCAACAGGATTTATCATTATACAATTTGTTGATGTCCGACATTCGCATGCCCGGCATGGACGGTCTGCGTTTCCTGGAACTTGTTCATCGACAATGGCCCGATTTGCCGGTCATTCTCATGACCGCTTATGGTTCCCTGGAGACAACCATGGAAGCATTAAATCTCGGAGCCTGGGATTACATCAGCAAACCTTTTTCTCCCGAGGACTGCCGGGCTATCGTCAAAAAGGTCCTCTACTCGCGGGAGCTTCAGGAAAAGCGGATGATCACCCCCCAGGAAACACCGGAACAATCAAAATTGATAGGCTCCTCGGCCATCATGGTGGATTTCTACAAACAGATTGCGCGCATCGCCGACGCGCCGGCCAGTGTGTTGATCGAAGGTGAAAGCGGCACGGGCAAAGAACTGACCGCCCGTTCTTTACACAACATGTCATCCCGGAGAAACAAACCTTTTGTCGTCGTCCATTGCGGCGCGATTCCCGATAATTTGCTGGAATCGGAATTGTTCGGATACGAAAAAGGGTCCTTCACCGGCGCCGATCACCGGCACGCCGGACTGCTGGAGTCGGCGGCAGGCGGCACGGTGTTTCTTGATGAAATCACGGAAATGTCCACGTCGTTGCAGGGAAAGTTTTTACGTTTTATGCAGGACGGAGAAGTCAGAAGAATCGGCAGCCATGACGTTCAGCATGTGACCGTCCGGGTGGTTGCGGCAGCCAACAAAAATATCGACGAAGAAATCAGCGCCGGTCGTTTCCGGTTGGACCTTCTATACAGATTCATCGTCCGCTTGCATGTTCCGCCGTTGAGAAACCATCTAGACGATATTCCCCTGCTGTGCGAATACTTCTTAAAAAAAGCAGGGTATCCCGCAACGCATGTCTCGCACAAAGCGATGGAATTATTCGCCGCGTATGACTGGCCGGGCAACGTGCGGGAACTGGAGAACGTTCTCCAACAAATCATGCTTCTTTCACCTTTTGATGAAATCCTGCCCGAGAATCTGCCGGAACGTTTTCATCCTGCTAAAAACAAGAAAGAGATGCTAAGCGGTCCTGACTTATCCCCTCTGGAAGAAGCGGAAAAAGAAAAAATAATCGAGACGCTGAAAGAAACTTCGTGGAATCAGTCCCAGGCGGCAAAACTGCTGGAAATTGACAGAAAGACTCTCCGGACAAAAATACGCCGCTACGGCCTTTCTTAAGAAAAACTCTTCGACAAGCATAAATTTTCTCAGATACCGAGACGTTTTATTGAAAATGTTCAGCATCCTTAAATTTAGGGAAATATAAAATAACCGTTGTTCCCTGGCCGGGAGAACTTTTAATTTCCATTTTGCCTCGATGCGTCTTCATAATGTCCCGCACGATCGCCATGCCGAGACCGCGCAGACCTTCGCTGGTTTTTGTGCTGAAAAAAGGCTCGCAGACTTTTTCCACGACATCCGGCGTCATTCCCCAACCCGTATCGCCGACCGTAATGACCACAAAATGTTCAGCGGGAACATCGTGCGCCGACATGGTTATTGTTCCTCCCTGCGGCATGGCTTCCAGAGAATTTTGAATAACATTCATGAAGGCTGTCTGAATGCGATAGCGGTCCACATACAGACGCGGAACCGGTGCTTTGATATTTACAGCCGTTTCCACTCTGTTTTTTTGCAGAAACGACTCCAGGAGTGAAAGGGTTTCATGGAATATCTGTTCGACGGTCAATGCTTCAAAATTAGGATCGGGCAGTCGCGTGGCCTTGCGCACGTTCTGAATCACAGCATCCAGCCTTTGCGTCTGCTGAACAATTAAATTCAGTTTATGCTCGACATCTTCAGGCCAGCCGCCTTTTTCCAAAAGCAGTTTCGCCAGTCCGCCGATGGAATGAAGCGGTGTGCCCAGATCATGCGCCAGATTGGCCGTCAGTTGTCCCAGTGTGGTTAATTGTTTCAGATCGGCAACCTGCTTCTGCAGTTGAACCACCTTGAGCGTTTCTTCATGAACACGCTCTTCCAGATGTTTGGTGAGTTCCTGATTTCTTTTCATGACCTCCTGGATCTCATCAGCCATCACATTAAAGTGTTTGGATATCTGCCCCCATTCATCACTGTGAACAATCGGAATGCGGTTTTCATATCGTCCTTTCTGAAATTCATCGATGATCTGAATAATCAAATTCAGCGGTTTGTCGATTATCCATCGATAACTCAATCCCAAAACCATGAGAATCAGGATCAGCAAACCAGCGCTGCTGAAAATCAACAACTGCCGCGCCCGGTTCATAATTTCCGCATTTGCCCGTGAAAAGCCGATGACACCGATCACGATATGCGAGCCCTTGCTTTCTCCCGCCGCGGGATACAGCAATCCCAGAGCCGGTCCGTTTTCCGTTTCAATTTTATTATAACGAGGCTTGAGCTTGTCTGTTGAAGAAAGAATCATGCCGTCGGGCCATTCGTATGAGTCACGGCTTGCTCCGGCCACATAGTCAATACGCTTTTGACTGATGTCAAAGATGTCAATTCTGGCCAGACGCACATCAGCCTGCAAATGATCATTAAGCGCGGAATCAAGGGCTCTCAAACCCCTTTTGGTCGGGAAATACTGATAAAAAGTGCTGACGGTTTCAGCAACGTCTTCCAGCCTTTTCACCTGCTGTTCGACTAATATTTTTTCCAGAGCGTTGAGCTGAATAACACCCCAAATACCCATGGTCACGGCAAGACCGGAAAAAATAAGCATTACCAGCCTCGCTCTTACTGTCAGGCGATTGTTAAATGCGATGACCTTTCGCAATAATTTCTTCAGCATGAATTGATGTATATCAAAGACAAAAATAATTATCCAGAAAACTTGCACATAAATACGTGAAGGCGGTGGGAACAAACGTCGTCCCGATTCGTCGGGATTCGTTCCACCACGACGCTTCACTCAAGAGGTAGTTTCCAAAAGCCAAAGGCTTTTGGATAGTTCGACTTACTCTTCAGACTTCGCACAGCTTGTCTTCAGAGAGTCTCACTAAAAAAGAAGGAACGGATTTTGTCCGTTCCTTCTTTAAATTCAAATAAATTTTTTACAAATTTATTTTGCGGCAGGAGCAGCAGGTGCTGCGGGAGCTGCTTCTTCAGCTTTCTTTTCATCTTTCTTTGCTGATTTCTTGGAGCCTTTTTTCTTTGATTTCTTGGTGTCATCTTTCTTGACATCATCTTTCTTGGCGTCGTCTTTCTTGACATCATCTTTCTTGACATCAGCAGCCTTAACGGGCTCAGCAGCGGCGGGTGCAGCAGCTTTTTCAGCGGCGGCAACTGTCATGGAAAACGCGAACATCAACGCAACAACCAACAATACAACTCTTTTCATCTTTCATTCCTCCTTCATTCATTTTTAATTTTATTTCAACATCACCCTCAATGAGGGACTCACACTGACACGTAACAACTACTTCACGGGAACAGATTTCATTTCCGCCGGATTAGATTTTCTGTTTTTAAAAACGACTTTGGACACTTTCGACGCGGTCAACGTCCCATCCTTTTCAGTGTATTCTATTTTAACCGAATCACCCGTCGTAATATTGGGAGACGATTTTTCAAGAGCAAACTCCATCGTCTCTATGTCGCCTTTAACTGTGCGTTCAATTTTAATTTGCTCATTAGAAATGTCGATAACCTTTCCCGTGGCATGCATTTTAGCCGTTTTTATAATATTGTTTTTAACCAGATCATTCTCAACGGGAAGAGCGGGTTTATCAACCGCAAAAGCAAACGTTGACAAAAGAAAAAATAAGCCAACGGAATAAAACAAAGCTTTTTTCATAATAACCGATCTCCCGGAAGTTTCGTTCACGCATAACAGCAATTTACATGCCAGTATCCAGATGCGTTTTGTTTATTGTATGTATTTGATAATACGGCATTTATAGATATTCAACACAGCCACTGATACTTTTTTATTTAATAAACAGAGGAACAATTCCTCTTTGGCGGGGAATAATTCCCCGTATAGAATCATTGACCATTCACATCCTTTCATGTTACCCCACTGAAAAATCGAATGACGTTTATGAATCAAAAAGAAAACAAAAGCGATATTATTGTAATTGGCGCGGGAGCGGCCGGGATGATGGCGGCTGGTCGTGCCGGCGAATTGGGTGCAAAAGTATTACTCCTTGAAAAGACCGGTGGCTGCGGCAAAAAAATTCTGGTCAGCGGCAAGACGCGCTGCAACTTGACCAATGCGGCCGAACGGAATCATTTTATTGCCATGTATGGCAATAACGGACGTTTTCTTTTCAGCGCCTTCCATCATTTTTTCCGAACGGAACTACTTGATTTTTTCAATCATCACGGTCTGGCGACCAAGGTGGAACGCGGTGGACGGATATTTCCTGTGTCCGATGACGCTCATGATGTCGTGCGTATTTTCAAAAAATACCTTTCCGAAAATAACGTAACTCTAAAACTGAATACAAAAGTAACCGGCATCACCACGAAGGACGATTCCGTTTGCGGCGTGAAGACACAGAACCAAGATTATCGCTGCAAAGCTGTCGTTCTGGCCACCGGCGGGGCCACCTGGCCTTCCACCGGTTCCACCGGCGACGGTTACAAAATAGTCGCTGCGCGGGGACACAACATCG
>JAGVUJ010000310.1 GCA_019136325.1 Deltaproteobacteria bacterium | reverse complement strand
AAAAATGAAAAATAACGAAGAAAAATCCTACAAAAATGTCAATCTACCTCATGGAAGCATATCTGGCCGCCCAGACTTTCGGACGATGGCGAAATGCCAGGCGAAGGCAAAAAGTACCGGCCAACGCTGTAAAAACATCGCCGTAAAGGGAAAACGTGTCTGTTACCTACACGGCGGGAAAAGCACCGGAGCAAAAACACCGGAAGGAAAACGTCGGTCAAAATACGCTCGGCTTCAACATGGCGATTATTCGGCACAAGTGAAACAAAACCGACGGAAACTTATGTGGATTAACCGTATTTCCAAATTGAAAGGTTTGCTGTAGAAGAATGCCGAGTAAAGACTTTTCGCCAGAAGATTCAAGATGGCAATACACTCGGGCAGAAGTATTTTACCACCAATACGTGCGCGCGGGAACCCTACAAAGCCCTACAGAAACCTCCATATAAAAACCGTCAAAAACCGTGACAAAACTGCAAATATTGCGGATTCTAGGGCTGTTTCCAAGGGGAGAAAGGTAAGGAGGTTGAATCCCAAAACTTTAATAAAATACAATTATTACGGCGTTAATGCGAATTAAACGGGGGGATAGATGAACATTAGAAACCTGACAAAACCTAATGCTCTGGCAGTTTTCGCACCAATACGCGCGCGCGTCATGGGGTTTGGAACGAATAATATGAAAAAGTCAAAAAATATATGTGGAGCAAAAACGCGAAAGGGAAGGCCATGCAGAAACACGCGACTGTATAAAAACGGCCGCTGTAAGAATCATGGCGGATTATCCACGGGGCCACGAACGGCGGAATCATGGCGGATTATCCACGGGGCCACGAACGGCGGAAGGTAAAGCACGGGCGCTTGCGAACCTAACGAAAAGGCGGTTTCTTTCCCAGCGTTCAATATAATTTAATTGTATTATCTTTATCGGCTATTTTTGAACTCGCTATCTTTTCTTGCCCTTTACTTGCCTCTTTTTATAGTAATCGTTGATTTTTCAACATGTACACGACCTGACTCAATGTTCTCAGGGCTAAATATACACGCATGCTCTTCTTCTTGTGCCTTAAACATTGCGGCACGTAGGCCCTTTTCGGTTTCGGTAGGTCGTCCACTGGTATTGCGATTTTTTACAGCGTAGTATTCACGGTATGCCTCTTTCGATTTATCTGTAAGACCCTTGCATTTATCTTCTTGTGGTTCTTGAGTTTCTCTTACGGTTGGAGTTTTCATGTGTCTGGCTTGCCATTCAGTAAAACCTTTATTTATGGCAGCTTTTTGTTTTCTTTGAAAAGCTTCTATTTCGCGGGGATCGTCACGTTTAAACGTTGATCGATCTTTAATTTTTGCGTATTCTGGGGGCGGTGTGGTCGTTATGTGCACAACACCTTCTTTGTCTGTCCAAGTGTACATTTCCCCTGCGTATAGCGGAAAAGACACCAAAAACAAGAACGCAAACAGGCATGCTTTAAAAGGCCTCATAGTAAATATGCTCCTTTCTAAAGATTATTCTATTTCTCCATAATTCGGCATTCTCGCGGCAACTTTCATTACCGTTTTTGCGGGATCAGGCTGATAAATCTTTTGCTGTAGATTTTAATTCTGATTCTCTTTCGTTGGTATTGGTTCGAGACAAATCTCCCTACAGCGCGCTTTTGCATATTCCCATGCTGAAAAGTGAGGCTCCGTACCCGGACTTATCACAGGATCATCACCGAAACTCGTATATCGGTCGTACAGTTCCTCTGGATCGGTAGGCTTTTCGCAAAACTGCCGCTCCCAGCGAATGGATTTATCCACAATCAATTTGGCCGCCTCTATAGCCTCTTCCTGCGTGTCATACGATCCGCAATCATCAACACCGTCATCATCGTCGTAAGCATGGAAGTTATCACCTGTAAGCACTCTGTATTTCCCTGTCATTACTTCTTTTATTCTTATGTCCTTCGTTGATTTCATTGAATCATCGACTGCTTCAGTTTCTACGTTCATTGAAATATCGCTATTAACATCAGACAACTTTTGCCGCAGAAAGTCTCTCGCTTTATTCGCCTTGTCCTCGGTGAATATCTTATTGTCAGCACCAAAAGAATTGTTTGGGCTTGCTTCTTGGCCTGTGAAGGATTCTCCAGTCTCTTCAGGAACCGTTTTTTCCGTCCAACAAGCAGGGATTGCATGACCACCAATAGTCGCTATCAGTTCGTCTTTTCTTTTGAACACCTGAATGAATACAGTAGGACTAACAAATCGTTTAGGGAGTCGTCGAAAAAGTTGCCGAGCTGAAACTGTCAATGTCCCATTGAATGTCCCTATTGTGGGGCAACATACAATATCATCCTTGGCCTTTATTTTAAGTTGGCCGTCAGCGTGTGAAAATTCCACATCAAAGTCTTCATTGGGCCAATCGTATTTCTTCTCCAGGTAGCTAATGCAGAATCGGAAAAAACTTTTCTCTGCCCACAAAGTTGGTCGTCTTTCGTATTCTTCCCGTTGCTTTTTATTATATTGTACCCACTCTATCTTGCCCCACATCAGCTCTTTGGGTGGGTCTTCTTTCCTAAACAGGGAATTGCAGGCACAATAAATTATGACGAGAATGTCAATCGGTCGCATAGTGCGTCCAAGTGAAAGTTCTTGGGGTATATGGATTACACGGGCACTATTCCGTTTGATAGTGATGATCAATTTCCATTCCCAAATCCAAGGTCCGGCAATAACCTCTATTGGCCCCCAACTCCTTTTTGGAAGACCGGCTTCACTTGTCTCAAAAAATTCAAGACATTTCAATGCATCGTCAACAGGCATTTTTTTAAATAGTTCGGATGGGATGTCAGAGTGCGATACTCGATATGTTTCCATAAAGGTTCTACCCCTTGTCCAGCCAAAAGTTAACTCTTTGTTAGTTGTTGATTAACAATCAATTTATAAGCTCATTGTTGTCAATAGTCAACAGAATATCGCCTCCGTTTCTGTTAGGTTTTCCAACAGGAGGCAGACTTGACAATCGAAGAGGCATTCGGAGAAGTTATCAGGAATCTTAGAAAGAGAAATAGCATTAGTCAGGAGATGCTTGCCGATATAAGCAAACTTGACCGCAGTTTCATTTCACTTATAGAATGCGGGCATAAACAGCCATCATTGGTCACTATCTTTCAGCTTTCAAAAGCATTCAATCTTTCCGCATCAAAAATTATGTCGCTGGTCGAGAAGAAATTAGTAAAAACAGGCGGCAGTCATTAAATAATTCTGCGTATTTCACTGCCAGTTCGTACGATTCAATCGATATTTTTTTCATCCAAGGTTGCCTTTCTAAAGTAAATATTTGACAAAACACGTTCTAGAATGCATAGTTCGATGTGTTTTTAAAGCCCTACCACCAATAAATAACAAGGAATAGCTGCCCATGTTTGAACAAGCATTCAAAAATATCGACGACATCCTGTGGAAAGAGGCGGGATGCACGACGGAACTCGATTATACGGAGCAGACTTCTTGGCTCCTCTTCCTGAAATATCTTGATGGACTGGAGCAGGATCGCGCCGATGAAGCCGCCCTTGAAGGGAAGACCTACACCCACATCCTCGACAAACCCTACCGCTGGGAAACCTGGGCTGCGCCCAAAGGCAAAGACGGCAAGCTGGACCACAACAAGGCCATGACGGGCGACGACCTCCGTGACTTTGTCAACCTGAAGCTCTTCCCCTACCTGAATGGTTTTACTCAAAGGGCTACGGGTGCAAACACCATCGAATACAAGATCGGGCAGATTTTCTCGGAAATCAAGAATAAGATTTCCAGCGGTTATAACCTGCGCGAAATCATCGACCATATCGACGAACTGCGTTTCCGCTCCCAGAACGAGAAATACGAACTGTCCCACCTCTACGAAGCCAAAATCAAAAACATGGGCAATGCCGGAAGGAATGGCGGCGAGTATTACACAGCGCGTCCTCTTGTTCGCGCCATTGTTCAGGTCGTGACATTGTTCAGGTCGTGAAACCGAAACTTGGTGAAAGCATCTACGATGGTGCGCTCGGTTCGGCGGGCTTCCACTGCGAGACGTTCGACTATCTGAAGAAAACATACCCCAATCGTACCTTGACGCAGGATCGCTTTCTCCAGACCAGCACGTTCTACGGCAAGGAAAAGAAGTCCCTCGCTTTCGTCATTGGCACCATGAACATGATTCTGCATGGCATCGATGCGCCAAACATCATCCATACCAACACGCTAACCGAAAACCTGGCCGACATTCAGGAAAAAGACAGGTTCGACATCGTCGAGACCAATCCTCCTTTCGGCGGCAAGGAACGTAAGGAAGTGCAGCAGAACTTTCCCATTCGCACCGGCGAGACCGCCTATCTTTTCCTTCAGCATTACATCAAAATCCTTAAAGCCGGTGGCCGTGCCGGTATCGTCATCAAGAACACCTTCCTGTCCAACACCGACAACGCTTCCGTCAGCCTGCGCAAACACCTGCTGGAAAGCTGTAATCTCCACACCGTGCTCGACTGCCCCAGCGGTACTTTTCAAGGCTCGGGCGTCAAGACCGTCGTGCTGTTTTTTGAGAAAGGCGCGCCGACGAAAAAGGTCTGGTATTATCAGCTTGATCCGGGACGCAGCCTGGGGAAGACAAACGCGCTCAATGACGATGACCTTGCCGAATTTGTGAAGCTGCAAAAAACTTTTGCCGATTCCCCAAAGAGCTGGACGGTGGATGTTAAAGATATTGACCAGGCAACATTTGATCTCTCCGTAAAAAATCCCAATGGCGGAGAAGAAATAAAACACCGTAGCCCGAAAGCCATTATAAACGAGATTGCCGCGCTGGATGCTGAAAGTGCGAAGGTGCTGGCTAATATCAAGAGGCTGCTATGAAAAAAGATTGGCAAACAAGAAATCTCGGTGAGCTTTGCCGGATTCGCACGGGAAAAAAGGATGTCAACCAAGGCAATCCTGAGGGTGCATTTCCGTTCTTCACGTGCGCCGCCAAACCCACCTATAGCGACAGCTACTCGTTTGATGCGGAGGCACTGCTCATCGCTGGCAACGGCGACGTTGGAAATGTGAGCTACTACAAGGGCAAGTTCGAGGCATACCAGCGCACCTATGTCCTAACTGAATTTTCGGAAGTTTTGCCTCGGTTCTTGTTTCTCATTCTCGACGGAAAATTCAAGGATACTGTTTCCAAACAAAAGCTCGGAAACACGATGCCATACATCAAAGTCGGAATGCTCAACGACTTTCAGGTGCCTATTCCCCCCCTCCCGGAGCAGCATCGGATCGTCGGCATCCTCGACGAAGCGTTTGACGGCATCGCCACCGCCAAAGCCAACGCCGAAAAGAATCTCCAAAACGCCCGCGCCCTATTTGATAGCCATCTTCAATCCGTCTTCACTAAGCGTGGCCCAGGGTGGGTGGAGAAGCGTTTGGACGATCTCTATAAGGTTGGCTCAAGCAAACGCGTTCTGAAATCCCAATGGAAGACCGAAGGCGTTCCTTTCTACCGTGGGCGTGAAATCACGCGATTGGCTACCGACGGCTTTGTAGACAATGAACTATTTATCTCTGAAAAGCACTTTGCGGAGCTGTCGAAAGAATATGGTGTTCCGAAAGCTGGCGACATTGTCATCACTGCGATTGGAACAATCGGGAACTCACATATCGTTCGAGCTAGTGACCGATTCTATTTCAAGGACGCGAGCGTTCTGTGGATGAAACGAACTGCCGCCGTCAGCAGCGAGTTCATCAAGTTTTGGCTCAAATCGTCCTTGTTTTTTGATCAATTAGACAGAGGCAACGGTGCAACAGTGGATACGTTGACAATCCAAAAGCTACAAAGCGTTAATCTACTTTTGCCGTCGTCGGAGGAACAATTGAAGATTGTCGCCAAACTTGACGCCCTCCGCGAAGAAACCCAACGCCTCGAATCCATCTACCAGCGAAAGCTAGAAGCATTGGAGGAATTAAAGAAGTCTTTACTGAACCAGGCATTTAGCGGAGAACTGTAGGAGGCACTTATGAGCAAAGCCTATAATATGCCCATCAACGCGACGCTTCAGAATACACTATCGAAACTAAAAGGCATACAGTTTCATGGTCCTGAAGAACTCGCCGAGTTTCTGAAAACAGAAAATGTTCGGTTTTCTGCTGACGATTTAATCTCCCTTGGCTATATCTTAGTGACGCGATACGGACGTTATGAGGAATCATTCTATGTTCCGAAATGGCTGGCCGAGGTTTTTTCTGCACTTATTGAAGGTGCTTCACCGAAAACGATTTGCGATCCGTGGGCAGGGGCTGGGTTTCTGATTGAAGTATTGCGTGAGGCTTCCAAGGCTGAGAAAGCCATTGCTCTCACGCCAAACCAAGGCGAGTACAAATTAGGAAAAGTGCTCGCGCCAGAAGCTGACTGGCAAATTGGCGATCCTCTTTTTTTGCTTGGAGAGAGCAAGGAAGAATTGGATGTCGTCGCAAGCATCTTGCCAATGGGCGTAAAGTCACATCACTCCTTAAAGCTCAGACTTTCGTCTGGCGATGCCGTCGAATTAAACGACGACCTCGGGAATCTTGTGATGGTTGCTGCTTCAATGCGTTTAAGCTCGTCCGGCATTGGGTTGTTCGTGGTTACGCCGTCATTCTTTCTCTCATCTCGATCTGTTTTACGCCGATTTGGCGACATTGGCCTCGGAATCGAAGCGGCTTTTGCGTTGCCGTCCGGAACATTTGCTCCACACACAAACATTTCCGCCTACTTGGTAGTCGTTCGCCGAAATATTTCATCGCGTATGTTCGTTGCGCAGCTTTCGACGGATACGAACACGAATCTTCAAATCATCGGGAACTTCAAGGAGAACGTAGAAGGCGCTTCACTTGAGCTCGGGCAATTCGTAGAGCCATCTAGATTCAAAAGTATCGAATATCTCCGTTCGGTGGATGCCTTATCCCTTGCAGAAAAGCGCTTCGGCTTTCAGGCCGTAAATCTGGCTGGACTGGCTGAACTGAAAGACGTCAAATCCGGAATCAAATTAGGAAAATTTGGCAATGACTTTGCCTTCCAACCACTTGAAAATGCAATTTACATCCCGCTAATCGGCAACAGTGATGTAGTGGACTCACTCGAAGCATTGACACTGAAGCCACAAAACTACGCTCAGGTCATGATTGACCCGACCCGTTCAAATGCCAAATTCGTAGCTCACTTTCTCAATTCGGATTTCGGACGACAGCTCAGGGAGCAAGGCAAGACGGGTGGTACTATATCGAAATTAAATACACAGTCGTTGAGAGCGTTGCGCGTGCTTGTGCCAGACCTCGCAACACAGCAAAGGTTGCTGGAAGTTGAAGCTAAGATCAATGCTGAGCAGACTACCATCTTGGCACTTCAAAACGAATTGGCCGAGTTCCGGCGAGAGATTTGGGCCAATCCGAAGGCGGCCGCAGATGTAGAGCGACGGCTCAAAGGCTTGGCGAACCAACTATCTAGTGGCATAAAGAACCACGCATCTGCAACGCTTGCTCAGTGGTCTGAGACACTGCCGTTCCCATTGGCATCAATTCTCCGGGCATGGCAAGCCACACCGAGCCATGACTTCAAGACCAAGCATGAACATCTCCTCCATTTCTTTGAGGCAACAGCAGAGTTCGTTAGCATCATATTGCTAAGCGCCTTCAGTTCAAATGTTGCCGTTTTTGCGCCTCACAGAAAGAAGCTGGCAGAGGTCATGCGGGAACAGAATTTTAGTTTCAACCGGACGACATTTGGGACATGGAAACTCGTGGTCGAATATCTTGGAAAGCAGACGCGAGACCTTCTCCGTGAGAGCGGGAAGAAACCAGATAGCGCGATGAATGACCGAGCGCTTTGCGGGGAAATGTTTGCAGACCCATCCACATCACTGCCTACTGCTCTAAGCCGTAAGGAACTTGCAGCCATTCTTACCAAGACAAACAAGATGCGAAACGACTGGAGCGGTCACGGTGGGGTTGTTGATCAGAAGGAGGCAGAACTGCGAAATCAAAAGCTCCTCGCCGAAGTGGAAAATCTACGCGAGACGATTGCAGATTCTTGGGCTGAAACTCACTTGATCTACGCCCTCAACTGCCGTCCACGTCGCGGCCTATTTGAAAACGAAGTGGCGATATTAATGGGAAGCAACAACGAGTTTCTCAAAGAAACCCGTTCAATGGCCACTTGGCTAGATGTCGAGCGACTTTACCTTTCAAAGAAGGCTACGGGACGAGCACTGAAACTTCTGCCGTTGGTACAGGTCGGCCCTTCTCCACCATCAGCAAAGAATGCGTGCTATTTCTTCAGTCGTTTGGAGCGTGAAGGTGCGAGGTTCGTTTCATATCATTTCACTGACAAGCCTGAACGCACTGAAAACTTTGAGGACATCAACGATACGATCAAGTTTTTAAGCGAGGTTCAACCGCAAATATGAACGAAGCCGAAACCAGAGCCGAACATATTGACCCTGCATTGAAGAATGCGCGGTGGGGCGTCACTGAAGGCAGCCGCATTCGGCGGGAATATCCGATAACGCCCGGACGCATTGAAGGACTCGGAAGACGCGGCAAGGCATTAACTGCCGACTATGTGCTAGAGTATCGTAACACCAAACTGGCTGTCGTGGAAGCCAAGGCGTGGGATGAAGAATTAACGGAAGGCGTTGCTCAAGCCAAGAACTATGCCAGTAAACTGGCCGTCCGTTTTACGTATGCCACAAATGGCCAGGGTATTTATGCTATAGACATGAAAACGGGCAAGGAAGGCGAGATTGCCGTGTATCCCCAGCCGGAAGAACTCTGGAATTTGACTTTTGCCGAGGAAAATACCTGGCGTGATCGGTTTGCCGCTGTGCCCTTCGAGGACAGAGGCGGTTCGCATCCGGGCCGCTATTTTCAGGACATTGCCGTAGAACGGGTAATGGAAGCCATTGCCGCCAATAAGCCGCGCATCCTGCTGACGATGGCTACGGGAACAGGCAAAACATTTGTCGCCTTTCAGATTGCCTGGAAGCTATTTCACAGCCGCTGGAATTTAAGCCGGGAACCTTCGCGGTTGCCGCGCATCCTGTTTTTAGCTGACCGGAATATCCTTGCCAATCAGGCCTACAACGAGTTCTCTGCATTCCCAGAGGACGCGATGATCAGGATTTCACCGGCGGACATCCGCAAAAAGGGCAAAGTGCCCAAGAACGGCAGCATCTTCTTCACAATCTTCCAGACTTTCATGAGCGGGCCGCCCAAAGACGGAAGTCCCAGCCCCTATTTCGGCGAGTATCCACCTGATTTCTTCGACTTTATTATCATTGATGAATGTCATCGCGGCGGCGCGAATGACGAAAGCAACTGGCGCGGCATTCTGGAATACTTTGCCCCGGCTGTGCAACTCGGTATGACGGCCACACCCAAGCGTCAAGACAATATAGACACCTATGCCTATTTCGGCGATCCGGTTTATATCTATTCCCTGAAAGACGGAATCAATGACGGATTTCTCACGCCTTTCAAGGTGAAGCAAATCTCCACAACGCTTGATGAATATGTCTATACACCTGATGATTGCGTGATGGAAGGCGAGGTTCAATTCGGGAAAATTTATCAAGAAACGGATTTCAACAAGATCATCGAAATCAAGGAGCG
>JAGVUJ010000354.1 GCA_019136325.1 Deltaproteobacteria bacterium | reverse complement strand
TGGAGCCGGTCGGAATCAATTTTCGGCGCCGAGATTTCCCGATTGTTGATTTTAGCATCAATTGCATCTTTGGCTATCTTCAGAAGAGCGTCTTTGTCTTTGTTTGCTAATTCCATTTTTCTTTATTCCTCTGTTAAAATAAAGTCCGGTGTTTGAACATCCGTCAAATGCAAGAGGACTCGATGTAATCAAACACAGTAAACGGCGGATGCGTATCCGACAACCGATTCTTTATCGCCGGTGATATCTCCGGAATTGGCATATTTCAATAAATAAGGTTTATCAGCCTTTAACAGGCGGGCGACAAACATCACCACAGCCATCGGACCGCCGCCGCAGGCTTCGACGTCGCCATGTTCCAGACTGCGCAAAAGTCCCTGCACATCGCCGTTTTTCAAATAGTCCAGTGCGACAGCATCCATTTTTCTTGCCACGGTGTCATTGTAAAAATGCGACAGATCGGAACTGCCCACGACCAATATTTTTTTACCGAGGGACGCTTCGTAAATCGCCCCGGCAAGCTCCCGGCACGTATTGGCGTCCTGATCTCCCATGACCAGCGGCACGAAAGAAAACTCACCCAGAGCCACCTGCAGAAAAGGGAGTTGAATTTCCACGGAGTGCTCCTGCAGATGAGCCTGCGGAATCTCCATCACGGCTTTATTGATCTTTTTTATCTTGCCGGCCAGCGTTTCTTCGACGGGAACAACGCCCAGCGGCGTTTCGTACCCTCCCCTGCTGAAAACCGACACACCGTGAAACGCCACCCGATGGCTGGGCCCGACGACAATAACCGCATCATATTTTTTGCCGCGAATAAGTTTGTAGGCATGGGCCGCTATTTTCCCTGAATACATGTAGCCCGCATGAGGCGCTATCAATCCGGCGATTTCCCCTTCCGGCGTGAATTCGGATATCGACGCAAAATAATGCTCAATATCCCTCCGCAAAACGGATCGATTTCCGGGATACCAGGAACCGGCTATGACTGATTTTCGGATACCGTCCATAGGTCGTCACTTGAATCGCCAAATTACACCCTGGGGTGTGTCCAGAAGATCAACGCCCATATCCGCCAGTTGAGCCCTGTACGAATCGGCTTCCGCCCAATTGCGGGATTTTCTGGCTTCATTTCTCCTGCTGATCAACTCTTCTATTTTCCGGTGAGCAATTTTAACATCAAAATCCATAATTCCCAACACCAGATTAATATTTTCAAGCGCCGTCAGAATCTTCAGGGCATCTTTTTGATTGACGATGTTGCCCGTGAGAGGAGCGTTAATCTTGCCGATAAAACCGAACAAGGCGGCCAGCGCGCCGGCCATGTTTAAATCATCATCCAGAGCCGCGGCAAATTCGTGCTTGAGATCATAGATTAACTGATCGGTTTCCGCAAAACCATTGCCGTTTTGACTATCCACCGCATGGAGCCGGCGGATAAACGTCTGGATTTTACGGACTGTATTTTTAGCGGTTTGCAGAGCCGCCTCCGAATAGTTTACCGGCTTACGGTAATGAACGCCCATTAGAAAGAAACGCACATCGCTGCCGCTGTAGCCATTTTGACGCAACTGCGACAAGGATAAAGCGTTGTTCAGAGAACGGGACATCTTGCGGCCATCCACCATCACCAGTTCGGCGTTCATCCAGTAATTGGGGCCTTTATGGCCGGAAAAAGCTTTATGGATGGCTAAAACATTTTCGCAATGAGGAAAAATCTCGTCCGCACCGCTGACATGAATATCATACGTGTCACCCAGATATTTTTGTGAAATGGCCGCGCACTCCAGATGCCAGCTTGGCCTGACGTTTCCCCATACGGTTTTATAATAAATGCCTCTTTTCAATTCTGCCAGACTGGACCGCTTCAAGAGAGCAAAATCCGCCGGACTGTCTTTTTCATAATCATCAAGATCAATGGACTTCGCCTGTCTTGTTTTTCCCAGATCGATGTTAGAGAGCATGCCGTAATCGGTCAGTTTGGCAATGTTATAATAGACCGAATGAAGTTTTTCGTAGGCGTAATCCTTGTCGGCCAGTTTCTCGACGATCTTCAACATGGCATCTACATTGTCGGACGCTTTTACATAAATATTATCCTGAAGAATATTCAAAAATTGTGTATCTTCTATGAAAATCTGCAAATACTTTTTTGAATACTCGGCCAGTTCCATCGATTCTTTTTCCGAACCTCTGATGGACTTGTCGCCGAAATCAACGATGTCCAGAACGTTTTTCACCTGATATCCCTTGTAAATCAAAAAACGATTGATCACGTCGGAAACAATCAGGCGCCGGTAATTGCCCAGATGAGGCGTGTCGTGAATGGTCGGTCCGCAGGTGCGCATACGCACTTCATCCGTCTTGATCGGGTTGAAAAGAGTTTTCTGGCGCGTGAAAGAATTGTAAAGATTAAAGGTCGAAATTTCCTTTTTAAAGTCAAACAGCGGCGTGCTTAAATACCGTTCTCCGCCGTCAGGCAAAATGACGACGATCACGCCCTCTTCCAGAAGCTGCGCCTTCTGCAGACCCACAAACATGGCTGCGCCCGAACTCATCCCCACGAAAATTCCTTCTTCACGGGCAATGCGGCGGGACATCTCAAACGCGTCTTCATCCTGGATATTAATCTTCTCATCGAGCATGTTTTTATTAAAAATTCCCGGACGGTAGGACTCCCGCATGTTTTTCAGTCCCTGAATCTTGTGCTGAAGATAGGGTTCGACGCCGATAATCCTGATTTGCGGGTTGAGTTCCTTGAGTCTTTTGGAAATCCCCATCGCCGTGCCGCTGGTGCCGAGAGTTGCCACCACCATGGTCACCCGGCCCTCGGTTTGATCCCAGATCTCCTGCGCCGTGCCGTAATAATGAGCGGCAATATTATCCTCATTATTAAACTGATCCGTGCCGAAATATTTATCCGGATTTTCACGCAGCATCTTATAGGCCACTTCGATCGCGCCATCGGTTCCCTGACCGGCCGGCGTAAAATATAATTCCGCTCCGAGCGCCTTTAATATCTTTTTTCTTTCTTCGCTGGCCGACTCCGGCATAATCAGGCAAAGCTTATAACCCTTAACCGCGGCAATCATGGCCAGTCCGATTCCCGTGTTGCCGCTGGTCGCTTCCAGAATAATTTTATCGCGGGTCAAGCTTCCTCTTTTCTCCGCGTTTTCGATCATGAACAGGGCGGTGCGATCCTTGATGGATCCGCCGGGATTGGCGCTTTCCACTTTGGCAAGAACGGTAACTTTCTTATTGGGATTAAGCCTGCCCATTTCCACCAATGGCGTATGGCCAATCCCTTCAATAACGTTTTTGTAAAATTTCCTCATGCGCAAAACACCTTAAAATCACGGGTATGAATCCCGCAGCAAACGTTGGAAACCATTCCGCAGCAAGCTGCGGAATTTTCTACCCTCCGCTGTGCGGTATGATTTTTGCCCAGCCAAGCTTCGCTTGCAGGATAATTCAGCTTACAGATATTACCGCACTGCGTTTGTAATATCCGGGTTTCATTAATATTTGAATCTCTCAATAAAAAAACCCGCAGGGGGGTCAAAAAAATAAAAAATTTGTCCGGAAAAAAATTTTAATGCAGACGTTTTAATTAACTATCCATCTTGATCAGAGGAATCTTTATGAATTGAACGCCCTCTTCCTTTAGATTCTCTTCCTCTTGAGGCGTGCTGGTTCCTTTAATATTCCTTTTTTCTTCATCTCCATAATGAATCTTCAGCGCAACCTCTGCAAATTTATCGCCCACATCCTCGAAATTCTTATCAACATATTGATGCAGCAGCCTCAAACCGACGGCGGGGGAAATTTCTTTATTCTGCGATTTGTTTTCCGCCCGGGAATTCTTTCCCATAATCGTAATGGAAGATGGAACAATTTCGATGTGCGAACTGTTGCAGATGGGACAGGAAATCAGTTTCCTGGAGCTTTGCAGAACAAAATTCTCCCGGTCCTTGAACCATCCCTCGAACGTATGTCCTTTTTCGCATTTCAAATCGTAAATAATCACAAGGCTCAACCCTTTCCCCGATTAAGTCGCGGTATTTATAGCATGCCTGCCGGCAAATTACAATTGCATATCAATTTCAAAAGTTCATTGATCGTTCTCTTTTGGCGTCAAACCATCAGGGCACGATAAAAAATGAATAAAAAAAGTGGACATTTGAAAATAAATTATATATCTTCCGCCCTGAGTCGGGATGTGGCCCAGTTTGGTAGGGCACTGCGTTCGGGACGCAGGAGTCGCGCGTTCAAATCGCGCCATCCCGACCATTTTAATGAGATCCGAATTTCAGACGCGTACAACCTGAATACCCCCACCTGAAGATCACGATAAGGGCACGAGCGGCGACGTGGAATTGAAAGAGTCAGTGAAACTTCCCCACCTGCAAAGCCTGTGGAGATATTCCCCCGCAGGCTAACGAATACGTTCCCGCAGAGAGAAGGGTTGCACGCCCGGGATTGCATCGTGTTGTGATATAAGAGTCCGATTAACCGACAACGGAAGCCAGTTTGAAGATCGGCAGATACATGGCCACAATCATACCGCCGACGACTCCCCCCAGAAACACCATCATGACCGGTTCCAGCAAGGCGGTCAGTGAATCCACGGCGACATCAACCTCATCGTCATAAAAATTGGCAATTTTTGCCAGCATGGCATCCAGAGCGCCGGTGGCTTCTCCAACAGCGATCATTTGCACAACCATCGCGGGGAAAATGCCCGTTTTGGTAAGAGGTTCCGCAATAGACTGACCTTCGCTGATACTTTGACGGGTTTTCATCAAAGCGTCTTCAATCACGACATTGCCTGACGTTTTACTGACAATGGACAAGCCTTCCAGAATAGGCACTCCGGAGCTCATCATCGTTGACAGAGTACGTGAAAACTTGGCCACGGCGACTTTTTTCAACAGATCACCGAAAACCGGCGCTTTGAGAACCAACGCATCAACCGTCCAGCGCCCCTTTTCCGTTTTGTAATACTGTTTGAACGCCACATAAATGGCAACCAGGATTCCAACCATAACATACCAGTAGCTTTGAGCAAATTCACTCGCAGAAATCAAAGCAGCCGTCAACGCAGGCAATTCGCCGCCCATGCCTTCAAACATTTTCTGAAATACAGGAATAACCTTAATCAGCAACAAGGCAACAACCGCCATTGAAATCACCAGAACCGCAACCGGATACGTCATCGCTCCCTTGACTCGCGCCTTCAACTTCATGGCCTTTTCCATGTAATTGGAAAGCCTTTCCAGAATGACGTCAAGAATACCGCCTGCTTCACCGGCGGCAATCAGGTTGACAAAAAGCTCGTCAAAAATCTGAGGATACTTCTTCAGCGCATTGGTCAGGCTTGTTCCTCCTTCGATATCTTCTTTGATCGATCTGATAATTTTGGAAAATGCTTTATTTTGTTCCTGCTGGGCAAGAAGATCAAGACATTGAATCAGAGGAAGTCCGGCATTGATCATGGTGGAAAAAATACGGCAAAAGACGACGACGCTTTTTTCTTTAATTTTCCCCTGCATAAAAGGAAAATATTCCAGAAGATCCTTCGGCTTCTTCTTGACTTCGATGGATTTGAAACCCTGACGCCGCAGAAGGCTGCGAACAGTGATTTCGTCAACCGCTTCCATCTCTCCTTTTTTTATTTCATTTTTCTTGGTTTCCGCTTCCCAGATAAAAACAGGCATATTTATTCCTTTCCCGAATCG
>JAGVUJ010000200.1 GCA_019136325.1 Deltaproteobacteria bacterium | reverse complement strand
AGAACCGCCGCCGAGACCTGTGGCGCCTCCGCCGTTTACGGAAGAACCCATGCCGGTCAGGCCAAGAGGTATTGCGCCGGAACAACCTGCTCCACGGCGTCCGATGCATCCGGCCATGGATGAACCCCTGCCCGTCAGACCGCGCATGCCTGAACCGGAAGAACAATTCATCAGACCTGCGCCGCCGCGCATGGAAGAACCTGTGTCGCCAGGACCCCGGATGACCGTGCCGGAAGAACCGCCGCCGAGACCCGTTGCGCCTCCGATGGAAGAGCCTGCTCCGGTTAAAACTCAAACCGTTCCTCTTGCCAAACCTGCGCCGACGGTCGTACAAACTCCGGGATTCTCTCCGGCGAAAGCTGCCGCAAGCGCTGAATTGCAACAAGATTCCGGACGCACGGAAACAAAACAAGACGTTCAGGAACAACCGACGTTTGAGGATAATGAAGTTTATGAAGATGTATTAATCGGTCAGCAGACCATTAAACTGGCCATTCCGGCTAATGTCATAAGACAAGCGCAATCGTCCAATAATGAAAATAAAAATAAATTGGCCGGATACTGGTCGGCTCAAATCCTAAAAGGCAATCCAAGCTTGACGCATTCTTCTTTTGCCGACCCGGTTTCTTTGTGGTTTGAAGTTAAAAATGTTATTTTGAAGAAATTCAACAGTCCTTCAATATAATGCCACAGTTGAACTTTATCAGAGAAAAATGATTTGTGAAGGCAAATACCTTAAAATTCCCGTTGAGCTTGTCCTGACAATCACGAAATGAGCATTGCAAATTCTAAAAATATTAATAAAGATAACTATTCCCCTTCGGATTACGAAAACTGGGGTTTTATTTACCTCGAAAATAAAGAATACGATCAAGCCTTAAAATGTTTTCAGAAAACCATCGAACTGGAATCCCGCAATCCCAGAAATTATATCAATCTCGGATATGTCTATGAAAAAATGGATATGCTGGACTCCGCCAAAAAAAGTTATGAAAAAGCGCTGGATGTCAAAGGCGATTTTATTGAAGCCATTTTAAAGATCGGTCATATCCTGGAGGTACAGGGAGATTATCATAATGCGGTGGATCAATACTCCAGAGCCATTGAGATAGCTCCCCATGCCGTTGAACCGCGTTTTTGCCTGGCAACATTATACGATCGACATGACATGTATGATGAAGCCGCAGAAGAATATGAAAATATTATCGAAATTAATCCCCGGCATACAAAAGCTATTCATAACCTGGGCCGGATTCATTTTCAGGACGGAGATTACGCCAAAGCGCTGAAGAGTTTTCAGAAAGTTTTGAACATCGAACCTGAAAACACGGATGCATGGAATGATCTGGGTTCGGTTTATGAAATCACCAATAACCTGATTCAGGCCATATCCACCTACCGGAAGGCCCTGAAAGTAAATCCTCTGCACGAAGACACGAACTACAATCTGGCCAATGCTTACTTTTCGTTATTTTTATCCAATCCCAATATTGTAAAACTCGATGACATCATCGAACGCCTTCAACTGGTGCTTTCTCAAAATCCCAACAATAGAAAAGTCTGGGATCTTTTAAGCAAAATAAAGGCGGCCTGATCAGGACGGGCCATCAGTTTTCGAAGAGAGATTTCTTTTTGTCGGCGTCCGCCGAACGTAAATAGAAAGGAACAAATGTTTCAGCATCAAGCAACTCGTTGCGATCGTATTTTTCTTTACCCAGCCGACCGACCGACGCAGCCCGACAATACTGGTGTAATTCGGGAATGGCATTCTTTCCGAGATCCTGGGTGAAAACACCGGCGTATTTGACGGCGCCGTCGCCGACAAAAATCGCATCAGAATCGTATTCAATGTCCGCCGGATTCAAGACCCGCTCCCCACCCAGTTGCTCCAGAAGACCGTTGTCCCCGTATCGAAAACACGCCATGTAAACCTGACCGCGCCCGGCATCCATAATCGCATAAATTTTTTTGGCACTTTTTTCTGCGTTTAGAGCAAGAGCCGCCAGCGATGAAACGCCGGCCGCCGGTTTGCCCGTCGCCAGCATGAACCCTTTGAGCGTGCTAGCGCCGATGCGCAATCCGGTAAAAGATCCGGGACCGATGGTGCAGGAAAACAAATCAAAATCGGACATTCTAAGCTTCGTCTGAAGACAGGCCTGTTCAACGGCGGGCAAAAGCGTTTCCGAGTGATTCAGACCGGTATGAATCATCACTTCATAGAGAATGTCTTCATCCCGTAGAACAGCCACGGAGGCCGTTTTGGATGATGTGTCAAACGCCAGAATCAGCATATTATTTAAAAAATTTTACAATATCATTGACGAACTTGATGTTTAATCTTTCGATATCGATAAAGATCACGAAAAGCATCAGCATCAGCAAGACGACAAAACCGACCTGTTGGGCCATTTCTTTCACCTTCGCGCTTACCTCCCGTCTGATCACAACTTCAATGAGATAAAATAAAATATGACCACCGTCTAACACCGGTATGGGAAAAAGATTAATCACGCCCAGGTTAATCGAAAGAATGGCCATAAAAAGGATAAAAGGGATGATTCCCTCCTTAACCTGATCACCAGCCACCTGGGCAATGAATATCGGGCCGCCAAGCGTTTTCGGAGAAATAACGCCTTCAAATATTTTAATCACTGAAATCACCGTCAGTTTGCTTATCTCCCATGTTTTCTCAACAGACGAGGTAACGGCGTCCCAGGGATTTTTCCGCTCGAGGATTGTGTTTCCGGACGGGGAAACGCCAATCAAGTAGGCGGACACGTCTTCCCCGAAAAGATTTTTCGTTTTAGACAGTCTGGGCGTAATCAACAAACGTTTTTGTTCGCCCGCCCTTTCCACGACCGCTTCAATCTGTCTTGCTCCGGCGACAGCGACAATTTCCCTGATTTCCTCCCAATAGATGATTTTTTTCCCGTCCAGAGAAAGGATTTTATCGCCATGGAGCATGCCCGCCTGATAAGCAGCGGACTCTTTCTGAACCTCGCCGATTTGAGCGGTCAACGTCGGCAAACCGTACATTAAAACGAAGATGAAGATAACGACGGCCAGTAAAAAATTAAAAGCCGGACCGGCCGCAACGATCATGATTCGTTTCCAGACATTCTGTTTGGAAAAGGATCGCTTTTCTTCGTCCGGCGATAATTCTTCGTTGCCGGACTCACCCGTCAGTTTGACATATCCTCCCAGAGGAATCCAGGAAAGAACATACTCCGTTTCACCGATTTTTCTGCCGAAAATTTTCGGTCCAAAACCCAGAGAGAATTTCTGGACGCCGACTCCCGATGCACGGGCGGCCAGAAAATGTCCCAGTTCATGGACAAAAATCAAAATGCCCAGCAGGACAATAAATGAAATTAACGTGATCACCTTGACATCCTTTCTATTATTTTTTCAGTTTCCTGTCTGGCCATAACATCGGCCTGTAAAATATCATTAATGGACGGATCAGCCTTTACGGCATGGTTATCCAGAACCCTGTTTACAATATCCGGCAAATCCGTAAACGCAATTTTCTCCTGCAGAAATGCCGATACCGCAACTTCATCGGCGGCGTTAAGAACCGCTGGAGCAGTTCCCCCAGCCTCGCCGGCCTCGCGCGCCAGCTTCAGACAGGGAAATTTTTTCATGTCGGGTTCATAAAAATCCAGACGTCCGACCCGGACAAGATCCAGCGGATCCAGATCATTCATGATCCTTTTGGGATACGTTAAAGCGTAAGCGATGGGAATTCTCATGTCCGGCACACCCATCTGCGCGATGACAGCTCCGTCGATAAATTCAACCATGGAATGGACGATGCTCTGCGGATGAATCACAACATCGATGTCGGCGATATCCACGTTAAACAGCCATTTCGCCTCGATAACCTCCAGTCCTTTATTCATCATGGTAGCGGAATCAATGGTAATTTTCCGGCCCATTTTCCAGCGAGGATGATGCAAGGCCTGGCGGACATTGACCCTTTTCAACTGCGTGCCGGTCAGATGAAAGAAAGGGCCTCCGGACGCCGTCAGGATGATGCGTTTTAAATTCTCTTTGTCATTGCCCTCCAGACACTGAAATATCGCGCTGTGCTCGCTGTCCACGGGAATGATCTTTGCTTTATTTTTCTTTGCTCTGCCGGTTACAATTTCTCCGGCCATCACCATGGTTTCCTTGTTGGCCAGGGCAACGTCCTTCCCGGCATCAATCGCGGCCAGCGTCGGCAATAAGCCGGCAGATCCGGATATTGCTGAAATCACGATATCGGCGGACGGATGGGATGCGGCTTCCTGTACTCCTTCGTCATCATAAATTATTTTTATCCGGGTTTTCGCTGTGACTAATTCACGCAGCGCGATCGCCGCCTGTTTCGTTTTGACGGCAACAACTTTCGGTTTGAATTTTTCTATCTGCTCTTTGAGTTTCTTAATATTCTCTCCGGCAACCAGCGAAACAATGCGGAAACGGTCCGGATTCTTTTCAATGATATCCAGCGCGCTTAATCCGATTGATCCGGTTGATCCCAGTATGGTTACTTTTTTCATTTAGCCAATCACAAATATCCGGTAATAATAAACAAATGGAGCAATGAATATGAGACAGTCCAGACGATCAAGAATGCCACCATGACCGGGGAGAATCGCGCCGGCATCCTTCAGACCGTAGCTTCTTTTAATGGCGGATTCGCAGATATCCCCCAATTGTCCGATAATGCCGCCGACAAAAGCCATAACCGCCACATGCACGGCGGGTATTTCCGGCATCATATAATAGCTGAAAATCAGACAGGCAACGATACTGCCCAGCACCAGGCCGATCAGTCCCTCCACGGTTTTACCCGGGCTAATCAAAGGAACCAGCTTGTGTTTTCCGAAATACTTCCCTGCGTATAAAGCAAAGGTGTCACCGGCGAAGGCAAGAATCAGAACAAACACGATCCACCAGACGCCTTGGTCCAGCATGCGGATGGCGATAAAATAAGACATCAGAAAAGGAATATACATGATTCCGAACACCACCTTGGCGACAGACAGGAAGTCAAAGGCCGATTCCCTGATGGATCCCAGAAACAGAATAAACACGAGCACCACGGCAAGTGCAAGCAAAGCAATCAGATGCTGATTGTTCCCGAATAAAACACATAGGGGAAGAAGGACGGCAAAAACAAGACCCTCGATCTTTTCGATTGCGAAACCTTTTCCAAAGACAATATTGTTATATTCCCACATCCCTCCCAGGATAAACAGAATAACGATGGATGCAAACATGACTTCCGAGCCTAAAAAAATCACCAGCAGCAACAAAGGGACGACAACAATGCCAGTGATCCATCTTTTCATTAAAGAACCTGTTGTTTTAGCCATGGCTTTCCACCTTTATTAAAACAGATTACAAAGAAGTCTTTTCCTTCAATTGTTCGCTGGTCAAACCGAAACGTCTTTCCCTCTTCTGATAACCGGCAATTGCTTTTAAAAGATCGTCACGGGTGAAGTCCGGCCATAAAACATCAGTAAAATAGAGCTCCGTATACGCCAGCTGCCAGAGCAGGAAGTTGCTGATTCGGTATTCACCGCTGGTGCGGATCAGCAGGTCGGGATCGGGCATGTCCGCCGTATATAAATAGCGGCCGAACATTTCCTTATCCAGTTGATCCACATTCAGGTTACCGGCTTTGCAATCCGTCACGATTTTTTTTACGGCACCGATTATTTCATCCTTGGATCCGTAACTCAGCGCCAGATTCAAGACCATTTGATCGTTTTTCGAGGTGATTTCCATTGCTTCAAACAGCTTTTTTTTAACGGACGCGTTTAAACGATCCGTTTCTCCGATGGTGGTCAATCGGATTCCCTGCTGCTGCAATTCGTCTATTTCCCTGGTTAAAGGAAAAAGCGAAAAGGGTGAGATATTTGACGCCGATTTCGCGGCACGTACGCACGACGGTTCTGACCGCCTGCGCTCCCTTTTTATGCCCTCTGATTCTGCCTATCGCGTGCTGCTGCGCCCAACGACCGTTGCCGTCCATAATGATCGCGATATGCCGGGGCAGATTATTTACATCAACCTTAACCAAAAATTATGCTCCCGATTTATTTTGCATCCTAATCGACCGTGAGATTTTTTTCAACAGGCAAATCCTGTTTTAATATTACGGGACCGGGTAATTTATATATCAAATACGTTCATCAAACCAGCACAAAAAACAAATGGGGAGTTCAAGACTCCCCATTATCATTTTCATATGGAATGCCGGTTAAATTTCCATTATTTCTTTTTCTTTTGCCTCAAGAATTTTATCGGTTTTCTCAATATATTGATCGGTCAATTTCTGAACGTCTTCCTGTGCGGTAAAAAGTTCATCTTCCGATATTTTATTATCCTTCTTCAATTTCTTTAACTCTTCGTTGGCGTCCCTCCGCGCGTTACGCAACTTAATTTTTCCCTCTTCGGCCATCTTTTTCACGTTTTTTGCTATTTCCCTTCGTCTCTCTTCCGTCAACTGCGGAATGGAAAGACGGACAACCTTGCCGTCATTGGCCGGAGTCAACCCCAAATCCGATTTCTGAATGGCCTTTTCAATCGCGCCGATGACGGAAACATCCCAGGGAACAATCAATATCATACGGCTTTCCGGAACGGAAACATTGGCCACCTGCGCAATGGGAGTCGGCGCGCCGTAATAATCTACTTTTATTCCATCCAGCAGAGAAATCGAAGCCCTGCCGGTCCTGACCCGGCTGAACGTTTTATTCAAGCCACTGAGCGTTTTTTCCATGTCGTCCTTAAATTTCTGAAAAACAGTTTCCTTCATATTTATTCTCCTACGTAAGTACCAATTTTTTGTCCGCAAACTGCTTTGCAGATATTGCCTTTCTTTTGCATGTTAAAGACAATAATCGGCAATAAATTATCACGACAAAGCGATATTGCCGTCGCATCCATTACTTTAAGGTTTTTCGTTAAGACATCAATATAACTTATTTTATCAAACATCAACGCTTTTTTATCCTTGACCGGATCGGCGCTGTAAACACCATCAACTTTTGTCGCTTTCATAATGACGTCAGCACGTATTTCCACCGCTCTGAGAGCCGCTGCGGTATCGGTGGAAAAATAAGGGTTTCCCGTGCCGCCGGCAAAAATGACAATCCTCCCTTTTTCCAGATGCCGCATCGCTCTCCTTTGAATAAAGGGTTCAGCGATTTCCCGCATCTCGATGGACGACTGCACACGCGTGGGAAGACCTCTCTCCTCCAGCGCGCTTTGCAGCGCCAGACTGTTGATGACGGTTGCCAGCATCCCCATATAATCGGCTGTTGTCCGGTACATGCCTTTGGCGCTGGCCTCGATGCCGCGAAAAATATTCCCGCCGCCGACAACAATTCCCAGTTGGACGCCGATTTTGGAAAGTGACTTGATTTCATCCGCTATATAATTGGCCACCTCAGGATCGACGCCGGTGGATTGCTTTCCCAGAAGAGCTTCTCCGCTGAGCTTTAAAAGAATTCTCTTATAAGCGGTTTTCCGGTTCACTTTCATGACTGCTTTAATTCCTCACCCAGTTGAAAACGGGCAAAACGCCGAATCATCATGTTTTCTCCCGTCTTGGCAATCATGTTGCTGACAAGAGTTCCAATGGTAATATCCGTATTTTTAATGAATTTCTGCTCGGTCAGGCACACATCCTCATAATATTTTTTGAGCTTTCCTTCGATAATTTTATCCCATATTTTTTCCGGTTTCTTTTCTTCGCGCAACTGGCTGCGATATATTTCCTTCTCTCTTTCCAGAGCCGCTCCGGGAATATCATCCGGACGGACATACAAAGGATTCGATGCCGCGATATGCATGGCAATGTCACGGGCCATGGTCTGAAAATCTTCCGTTTTAGCCACAAAATCCGTTTCGCAATTGACCTCCACCATGACGCCGATTTTACCACCCATATGGATGTAGGAAGCAATGGTTCCGTCTTTCGCCGCCTTTGACGATCTCTTCGTCGCCGCCGAGAGGCCCTTCTTTCTCAAAAAATCTATTGCCTTTTCAAAATCACCATCGGAGGCTGCCAGCGCTTCTTTACAGTCCATCATGCCCGCGCCGGTTTTCGTTCTCAATTCTTTTACCATTGTTGAAGTTATTTCCATTTTTACCGTTCTCCCTTAAATGCTTTTATAATTTCCAGACAGATCCTGATTATTCGGCGTACGCTCCCGATTTATCGGCACTATCATCGATATCCAGACTTTCCGGAACATCCGTTTCCGCCGGTTTGGCTTCAGCGACGATGTCCGCTTCCTTATTCGATTCCGCAACCAGCTTCTCCTCAAATCGCTTTCTTCCTTCCAGGACCGCATCGGCAAATTTGGAAGTAAACAATTTGATCGCCCGGATGGCATCGTCATTTCCCGGAATCACATAATCAATATTGTCCGGATCGCAGTTCGTATCCACAATCGCCACGATCGGAATTTTTAACTTTTTGGCTTCATTGACGGTTATATGCTCTTTGCTGGGGTCAACGATAAAAACCGCCGCCGGCAAAGATTTCATATTTCTGATTCCCCCCAGAACATTCTCCAGCTTTTCCTTTTCTTTCTGCAGCTTCGTAATTTCTTTTTTGGGAAAAGCTTTGATAGAGTCATCATTGAACATATCCGTCAACGTGTTCAGGCGGTCTATGCTCTTTTTGAGGGTAACGAAATTGGTCAGCATACCACCCAGCCAGCGCTGATTGACGTAAGGCATTCCGCAGCGAACCGATTCCTCTTTGATGGCTTCCTGGGACTGCTTCTTGGTCCCGACGAACAGCACTTCTTTCCCCTGGCTGACCGTATCAATCACAAAATTATAAGCGGTCTGGAAAAGACCCACCGTCTGCTGTAAGTCAATAATGTAAATGTTGTTTCTGGCTCCGAAGATGTAGGGTTTCATCTTGGGATTCCATTTGTTTGTCTGATGTCCGAAATGGACACCGGCTTCCAGTAAGAGTTTCATTGAAATGGCTGACATATTTTTCTCCTTTTTTTGTTTTTTCCTCCACCCTCTTCAACTTACGCGGCAAACTTACATTCAAGCAACATACCGGCAATCCAAGGATGTGTGAATTTATCCGGCGGCAATTAACACAAACCACCCAAATAATCAAGGGTTAATCCCTTTTTCTCAAAAATAATAAATTTTTATCGCTTTCCGTGTCTCAGGTCGAATACTCGGCGTTGATTTTGACATAATCGTAGGACAGGTCGGAAGCATATACATAATAAGATTTATCGCCCGCTCCCAGATCAATCTCGATATCGATCCGGTCTTTTTTAAACACGTCTTTGAGTTTGTTCATATTGACACTGGCCGGAGAATTTTGATAAAACACCAATAAATTCCCCATGTTCAGACTCACTTTTTCCTTCTCTATCGGAATGCCGGAAGCGCCGAGCGCCGCGATCACCCTGCCCCAGTTCGGATCTTCTCCGAAAATGGCTGTCTTGATCAGATTGGAGTTGGCGATGGCGTATGCCGCACATCGGGCGTCGGATTTCGATTTGGCGCCCTTGACGGTGATAGCGATGAATTTTGTCGCACCCTCTCCATCCCTGACAACAGCCTGGCAAAGCTCCATTAAAACATCGGTCAGCATATCCCGAAAAAGCTGCAAACGCGCCTGTACTTTTTCCAGGGGGTTGTTGCCCGCCAGACCGTTGGCCAGAATAATGGCCATATCATTGGTGCTCATGCAGCCGTCAACGCTAATAGAATTAAACGTGGAATTAATCGCCTGATGAAACACCGTATTCAGCGCTTTATAATCAATCAGCGCATCCGTCATGACGTATGTCAAAAGCGTGGCCATATTCGGTTCGATCATGCCCGCCCCTTTGGCGATACCGCAAATCGTAATATCCTTTGCGCCCACGACGCCTTTCCTGATGGCGACCTTGGGATATTTATCCGTCGTCATCATCGCCTTTTCGGCATCTTCAATGCCCGTTTCATTCAGACCTTTGACCAGTTTCCCGACACCGCTCTCGATTTTTTTTACCGGCAGTCTCTTCCCGATCACCCCCGTGGACCCCAGTAAAATCAGGTCCTCTCTTATTTTTAACTCCTTGGACAGAGCGTCAGAAACGGCCAGCGCGTCCCGGAAACCCTCCTTTCCGGTCGCGGCATTGGCGCATCCGCTGTTGGTGATGATGGCCTGAGCAATCCCCTTTTTGATGCGCTCTTCATTAATCAGCAGAGGCGCCGCTTTGAACGAATTTTTTGTAAACACGGCAGCGACCTTCGCAGGCACGGTGGAATAAATCAGGCCCAGATCCTTTTCGTCCTGTTTTTTAATGCCGACGGATATTCCATTGGCCAGAAATCCGGGTACGCTAATTTTTACTTTGTTCTTTATCATGAAATTAGCTCCTCTTTATTTTAACTTATGCCCCACAGCATTTTTTATATTTTTTGCCGCTCCCGCACGGGCAGGGATCGTTTCTGCCTGTTTTCGGACCTTCATGCTTGACTGTTTTTTTCTCGGGGGTATCTTCTCCTCTGCTCATTACATAGTCCTGTTTCTGCTTCTGCCTGATGGCCTCCACTTCTTCCTCTCTCTGGATTCTAATCAGGCATAATTTTTCCAGCACATCCATTTTGATGCGGGCAATCATCTCCATGAACATTTCATAGCCTTCACGCTGATATTCCCGCACCGGATCTTTCTGAGCGTAACCGCGCAGACCGATTCCCTCTCTCAGGTGATCCATGGCCAGCAGATGCTCTTTCCATTGCACATCAATGGCCTGAAGCATGATCACTTTCATCAAATAATCCATGAGTTGTTTGCCGAACTCGTTTTCCTTGTCCCGCAAAAGCTTCTCGACACCCCGGATGATAAATTCGCGAATTGAAGAGTACCCGTCGCCGATTCCGTCAGAATGCACCAGATCGAACTTGACGTTGAATTGTTTCAGCAACGCATCTTCCAGTCCTTTAAAATTAATATCTTCCTTTTTAGCCTTTTCATCAATGAATTCGGACAGGATATCATCCACAATTTCCTGAACCATTTCTTCGATATCCGCCCATAAGTTATCTCCGCGCAAAACCTTTTTACGCTGTTCATAAATGACTTTACGCTGCCGGTTCATGACGTCGTCGTAATCCAGCAGGTGCTTGCGAATATCGAAGTTCTGTCCTTCAACCCGTTTCTGGGCATTCTCAATGGCGCGGGAAATATATTTATGTTCGATTGGCTGGTCTTCTTCAATACCGATTTTGTCCATGATGCCCGATATTCTCTCGGCGCCGAAGATGCGCAACAAATCATCTTCCAGCGACAGATAAAACCGTGAAGACCCCTTATCCCCCTGACGTCCGGATCGCCCCCGCAACTGATTGTCAATGCGACGGCTTTCGTGACGCTCGGTGCCCAGAATATGCAGACCGCCGAGTTCCGCCACGCCTTCACCCAGTTTAATATCCGTTCCCCGTCCGGCCATGTTGGTGGAGATTGTCACCATGCCCGGCTGCCCCGCCTGAGCGACGATCTCGGCTTCTTTTTCATGATTCTTGGCATTGAGCACGTGATGTTTTACACCGGCGCGCGTCAGATGCCGGCTGAGCATTTCCGATTTCTCAATGGAAATCGTTCCAATCAGAACCGGCCTTTTTGCTTTGTTTAATTCTTTGACTTCTCTGATGACCGCGTTGATTTTTTCCTTTTCGGTTTTATAAATCAGATCGTTGTGATCGTCGCGTATCATCGGCATATTCGTCGGAATGACCAGCACGTCGAGATTATAAATTTTCTTGAATTCCGCCGCTTCCGTGTCGGCGGTTCCGGTCATGCCGGCCAGTTTTTTGTACATGCGGAAATAGTTCTGGAAGGTAATGGACGCCAGCGTCTGGTTTTCCCGTTCAATTTTGACATCCTCTTTTGCTTCCAGAGCCTGATGCAAACCGTCACTGTACCGGCGTCCGGGCATGACCCGGCCGGTGAATTCATCGACAATCACCACCTGTCCGTCTTTGACCAGGTAATCCACATCGCGCTTGAATATCGTGTGGGCTCGAAGCGCCTGATTGACATGATGCACGATTTCTATGTTGCGCGGTTCGTACAGATTCTGCACATTCAGGAGCTTTTCGACGTGCGCGACGCCTTCCTCCGTAAGAACCACCGTGCGGCTTTTTTCTTCGATCGTGTAGTCCTGATCTTTCTTCAGACGGGGAATAATCTGATTAATTTTGTAGTATTTGTCGGTCGATTCCTCGGAGGGGCCCGAAATAATCAACGGAGTCCTCGCTTCATCGATCAGAATACTGTCCACTTCGTCCACGATGGCATAATTGAACTCGCGCTGCACATAGTCATCCAGCGTGAATTTCATGTTGTCGCGCAGATAGTCAAAACCGAACTCGTTGTTGGTTCCGTAGGTAATATCACAGTGATATGCCTCTCTGCGTTCCGGATCGTCCAGACCATGAATCACCACCCCGACGTTCAAACCCAAAAAATTATAAATCGGGGACATCCACTCGGCGTCTCTTCGGGCCAGATAATCATTAACGGTCACGACATGACAGCCTCTTCCCTCGAGGGCATTGAGATACAGCGGCAATGTCGCGGCCAGCGTCTTGCCTTCTCCTGTTTTCATTTCCGCAATTTTACCCTCATGCAAAGCGATGCCGCCGATGATCTGAACATCGAAAGGCCGCATCCCCAGCGTGCGGCGAGACGCCTCCCGCGCCACGGCAAACGCTTCCGTCAAAATGTCATCAAGGGTAAGACCGTTTTTCAGTTTCTCCTTGAAATAAGGAGTCTTGGCCTGCAATTCGGCATCGCTGAGCGACATCATGGTCGATTCAAAATTATTCACTTCTTTCAGAAGAATCGATAATCGCTTCAATTCCCTGTCATTTTTTGTTCCAAAAACCTTTTTCAGTATATTTTCCAGCATCGAGTACCTTTAATTTGAAATTTAATTTAAAAAAAAACCGGTACATTAACCGGTCAGTTAAATAGTTGGATTTATTAATACAACGTAAGACAAAATCAGTCAATCATTATCTCAAATATTTTCTCGGATTCACCGCAACGTCATTGACTAAAACCGCATAATGCAGATGCGGCCCTGTGCTGCGTCCCGTATCACCCACATAGCCGATGATATCGCCTTTCCTGACGCGTGTTCCCGCCTTTACCGCCACTCTCGACAAATGCAGATAAACCGTGCTGAAGCTGTGGCCGTGATCAATTTTGACATGGTTCCCGTCATAGGTTGCATAACCGCTGGTCACGACCAGGCCATCCGCCGGCGCAACAATTTCCCTGCCAAACCGTGTCGAAATATCCAAGCCTTTATGAAATTCAACGCCCGATCTGAAGGGAGACCGTCTGATGCCGAATTCGGACGTTACCCAGCCCCTGACCGGCCACAGGGAAGGCGTGGAAGCCAAAATGGATTTCTGTTCCCTTAAGAAAGATAATAATTCATTAAAGCTCTTTTCCCTGTCCGTGGCCTCTTCATTGAGCTTCTCGATATTCTTACGGATACCCACGATGATTTTATCGTGGTTTTGATTGATCAAATCATTGATGCGCGGTTCATTATCGGATCCGCCTACTCCCAGAGGTAGTTTTTTATTTATACTGGTTTCATGGGCAAGAACCCTGATCTTCTTGTCAAACTGTCTTAATTCTTCCATGCGATCCGAAAACTGATCGATCTTCATGCCCAAATCCCTCAACTGCTGGGATTGCTCCCGGGTCTGCGCTCTCAGCCTGGCCAGCTCGGCCCGGTCTCTTTTAATGCTGGCATAATCATAGATCACGAAAAGAGAGATAAGCACAACGATCACGGATGCAATAAGAACGTTGCGAATGGCAACCTTGGGTACGGAAATTTTCTTAACTCCGCTCTTCCGGTTGGGAATTATCATTAAAGTGAAAAAATTATCAGACACTATTTCTTTCCCGAGAGATTTATTGGTAATGAATTTAAACAAAACCGTTTTCAGGTTTAATTTGCTACCATAGAAAAATATTTAAAGTCAAGAATAACTTCTTCTGCTGTTATTGCTTGATTTTTTTATATTTTTACCTTATTCTACAGTAGATATTCTAAAATAAGCAATGATTTTATGCAGATAATAAATTCAATTAAATTTATCCTTTTATTTTCAATAATTACACTACTTTCTTCCCTGAACGGATGTGTTTTTTCTCCTTTCAATGCAAAATTTGACGCCGGATCTTTTTTAACGTGCACCCCCAACATACCCCCTCATTCCACCCAGATTCTTCTGGTTCGAGAATCCGGCTTCTGGATTTTCTCCCGCACAACCGTTTACACAATGGGGAAAAAGGATAATCACTGGGCAATGGTTTTTGAACCGATGAAAGCGGTGATCGGAAGAAACGGTTTTGCCGAGACGGAAGCCAAACGGGAAGGAGACGGTAAAACACCCTCCGGCGTTTATCCCCTTACAACGACTTTCGGTTATAACGAGTCTGTTAAAACGCAAATGCCCTATCGTCAGGCTCTGGAGGATGATGTATGGGTTGACGACCCCCTTGCTGACGACTACAACCGCTGGGCAAAAAAATCGGAAACAAAAGCGGCCTCTTATGAAATGATGAAACGTAATGACGAGCTTTACAAGTACGGCGTCGTCATCGATTATAATACCGATCCGGTGGTCAAGGGAAACGGCAGCGCCATCTTCCTGCATATCTGGAAAGGCGAAGGCATCCCCACGGCAGGTTGCGTGGCTGTTTCCGAAAAAGATATCGTTAAAATCATTGAATGGCTTGATCCGGCTGCCGCACCGCTCATGATCATGGGCATCAGAAACTAACGGGAGATGATTATATGAAAGCAAAAGCATGGGCTATATCGTTTCTTCTGACCGTTCTGGTTTTTCCTTTTTCACTTTTCGCCGGCGAATGCGCGGAAAAAATGTCCGATAATTTTGTCGACCTACAGCAAATAATCCCCGACGTCGATATGGATATTCGTTATTACAGCGAGCATAATTTTCTCGGTGAACGTGTTGACGGATATCTCGCCCCCAAGTGCATTCTCACCAAAGAAGCGGCACACGCCCTGTCCGGCGTCCGGAAAGATTTGCAGCCATACGCTCTGACGCTGAAAATCTACGACTGCTATCGTCCGCAGCGCGCGGTTAACCACTTTGTCCGCTGGGCAAAAGATATCGAAAACACCAAAACCATGCGTGAATTTTATCCGACGATTGACAAAAGGAACCTTTTCCGGGACGGTTATATTGACAGCAAATCCGGCCACAGCCGGGGCAGCACAGTCGATTTGACCATTGTTCCCCTGCCCGTTCCCGCGCGACAGGAATATATATCCGGGCAGACATTATTCGAATGTTACCGGCCCGCCGGACAGCGATTCGGAGACAACAGTCTCGACATGGGCACGGGTTTCGACTGTTTTCATGAACGCTCGCATACGGAAAACCCCGATATCGGCCGTGAACAAAAGATCAACCGCGTGCTGCTAAAATCATTGATGGAAAAACACGGCTTTAAAAATTACGACAAGGAATGGTGGCACTACACTCTGAAAAACGAACCGTACCCGAATACGTATTTTGATTTTCCCGTGGAGTGAAAAACGATGAATAAAAAGACATCCTTCTTAACGTCTTACGGGTTTTCGATGATACTGATTCTTTCAATTATCATCGGCGCCGTGCTCGGCATGGTTTATAAAAAAGATGCGGCCATGTTCAAGCCGCTGGGGGATGTTTTTCTCAATCTTCTCTTTACCGTGATTGTTCCGCTGGTTTTTTTCTCCATCTCCTCTGCTGTTGCGGGTATGCAGAATATCAGGCGTCTGGGAAAAATCATGTCAGCCATGATTCTGGTCTTCATCATGACCGGACTCATCGCATCAATCATTATGATTTCAGGCGTTATCATTTATCCGCCGGCGACAGGCGCCAGCGTGAATCCGGGCAACGGGGTGAATGTTGAGCATCTCAAGGCCTCCGAACAAATCGTCAAAGCGTTTACCGTATCGGATTTCCCCGAATTGTTTTCCAAAAACAATATGCTGGCTCTGATTATTTTTTCCATTTTGATCGGGCTGGCCACTTCCGCCTCTGGAGATCAAGGAAAAAGATTTGCCGGTTTTCTGGAATCGGGCAGCAGGGTTATGATGAAACTCATTTCCTTTATTATGTATTACGCCCCGGTCGGGCTTTGCGCCTATTTCGCTTATCTGATTGGTGTGTTCGGCCCGCAATTGCTTGATGCTTACGCAAGGGCAATGGCTCTTTATTATCCCACAGCGATTTTATATTTCTTCATTGCTTTTACCCTTTATGCGTTTATCGCTGCCGGCAAAACCGGTGTGCGCAAGTTCTGGCGCAATATCATTCCGCCTTCGCTGATCGCTCTGGCCACCGGCAGTTCCATGGCCACCATTCCGGCCAATCTGCAGGCCGCCGAAAATATTGGCACGCCGGAAGATATCCGGGAAGTGATCATTCCCATCGGCGCAACCATGCACATGGAAGGCTCCTGCCTGGCCGCCGTTTTAAAGATCGCCTTTCTGTTCGGCATTTTCAACATGAGCTTTTCGGGCACGGAAACAATTCTGACTGCATTGGGCATTGCTCTCCTGACAGGCGTTGTCGTGAGCGGCATTCCCGGCGGCGGAACCATCGGCGAATTACTGATCATTTCGTTTTACGGATTTCCGATGGAATCCCTGCCCGTGATCATGATGATCGGCACCCTGGTTGACGCGCCCGCCACCATGCTCAACGCCGTCGGCGACAATGTCTCCGGCATGCTTGTCGCACGCATGCTCGGCGGCAAGGATTGGATCCATCAAGGATAAGGTGCATTCCAATGAAACGCTGTCATCATTGCAGGAAGACCGTCGAAGATGATGTTTTTGTCGGACGTCAGGCGCAGTGCCCGTCCTGCGGAGCTGATCTGCACTGTTGTTTGAACTGTTCTTTTTATGATCCAGGCTCTTATAACGATTGCCGCGAACCGCAGGCCGAACGAGTTCTGGAGAAGAGCCGTTCCAATTTTTGTGATTTTTTTAAATTCAGACAAGCGGTCAATTTTTCCGGCGACACCGGATCAACCGCAAAAGACAAACTTGACGCCTTGTTCAAAAAAAGCTGATTCCGGGCTGATCCTCATCACCGGTCATCCGTTCGCATTAATTTTCTCAAGTTCAGGTCGTATAACGTCACAGACGTGTTCCGGCTTGATGACTTTCAGGCAGATATTGTCCCGGCATGCTGTTTTACGGTGGTTGGACGCGCTGACGCACGGCGAGCAGGCCAGACCGGCATAAATCGGCGTTGTCTTTCCCAGCGATCCATACAGCGCGGGCGTCTCCGGACCGAAAATCACAAAAGTCGGCATCTCCGTGATCGCGGCAAAATGCGGCGGTCCGGAGTCATTGGTCACCATGAATTCGGAAATACTGTAAAGCAGCGGGAGCTGAGCAAAACTGACTTTCCCGGCAAAGTTGATGCACCGTTCATCCCGCACCTGCTCCTTGAGCCGCTGCGCTTCTTCCCGCTCGCGGGGATCACCGGTAATCAGAACAACAGCGTTGACGCATTGTTTCAGAATCATGCTAATCAGTTGCGCGTAATGTTCCTGCGGCCAGCGGCGCTGTATTAGCAATTCACTGGCATTCGGATTGATTAAAATGATTTTATGTTTTCGGACGTCGTATTTTTCAAAGCACACGCCAACAATGTCCCGAACCGTTTGTTGTTCTCCGGCGGAATATTGAACTTTGGCGATGCTGATATCCCCGTCTTTGACGATGGTTTTGGAATAGGGAATTTCTTCCCGGGAAGCAAGCAACGCATTGACCAGAGCGACAAAATTTTTTGCGATATGCATATGCGGATTATAGGCAACTTTATGGGACAGGAAATCTCCCCGGTAAAGGCCCTCATTGAAATAGGCATGAAAACCGACTTTACGGGAAGCGCCGCTGAATCCGGTCAGCAAAGCCGTGAAGCGGGAAAAAAGCTCCAGATCGATGACGGCATCAATTTTTCTTTTTCGCGTCCACCAGAGAAATTTGAACGTATCCAGAATAAAAAACGACATGCTGTCTTCGCGAATGGTATAAATATTTTCTTCAGGAACGGTCTTCAGCAGATCAAGGCTCGGTTTGTTTTTTTTAAAAATGGCGAAGTGCAGGCTCGCGGCTGATTCCTTCTGCAATTTTCTCATTGCCGGATCAACCAGAATGGCGCTGCCCATCTCCGACAGCTCGATGAAAAGAACATTGTGCGGAGTCTTTTTTCCTTCTCCGGCAAATAATTTCACAATTTTATAAAAAACGGATCCCAGAAAGCAGAGAGGCACGCCCACATAAAAATCAATCCGGCGCATGGTATCAACCTTCATCGATAAATCCTTATGCTGATGTCAGATAAAGTCCGGCATCAACATAAGGAAAATGATTGAAACTGTCAATAAATGAATATGCCGTCCTTTAAAATTTTTTCATTAGACGACGTCATGCCGCGAAGAAATCTCATCCGTATTTAAAGGCCTGTTGATGTTTTGCTTGAGAAAATTCATCAATACATGTTACTTTTATAGAACGGATGGGAAAAGGTCTGTATTGAACAAAATTTAAATCTCATCCCAACGGAAAATCCATGCGGAAAATAATTGATCGATATATATTTAAAGAAATTGCCTTCCCGTTTATCATCATTCTGGCTGTCCTGACGTTCGTTCTATTGATGGGAAAAATTCTACAAATCATGGATTTGTTTGTCAATAAAGGCGTCAGTATTGTTTCCATCGCTGAACTTTTTCTTTTTCTGCTGCCCTATTTCATGCTTTTTACGATTCCCATCGCTCTTATCATCGCCATCCTGATTGCCGTCGGCCGATTGTCTTCCGACAACGAAATCACGGCTCTGAAAACATCCGGCGTCAGCATGATGCGCATCTATTATCCGGTTGCCATTGCGTCTCTGATCACGTTTATTCTGACCATCATGATCAGTTACTTCATTGCCCCGCAGAGTAATTTCGCCACCAAGCGCATGCTGTTCAATATAGCGCAGCAGAACGCCAGCATCGGAATCAAGGAAAAGGTTTTTAACGACAATTTTAAAGGTTTCATCATTTATGCGGATAAAGTTTTCACCGATAAAAATTATATGGAAGGCGTCATTGTGTCCGACAAACGCACCATCGGCGAACAAAACACCATCATTGCCCCCAGGGCCTATCTTATTTCCGATGACAAGACCATGAGGGTGAAACTCAGAATGGAGAACGGCTCCATCCACACGGTAAGCGCCGACTTAAAGAATTATCGCAAGATTGAATTTCAGAGCTACGATATCAACCTCGATCTTTATTCCGCATTGTCCGCGCTGGATAAGTCGGCCAAGTCCGTCAAAGATATGACCATGACCGAACTTCTGGCAAACATGAAAAAGCCGGGTCTGAGTGAAAAAGATATCCGGGAAATGTCCATAGAAGCCCATAAAAAATTTTCCATACCTCTGGCGTGCATTTTTTTCGGTGTGCTTGCCCTGCCGCTGGGGATGAGAAACCACCGTTCCGTCAAGGCAAGAGGGTTTGCCGTCGGACTCATTACGGTTTGTCTATATTACATCCTGCGCATTGGCGGCGAAGCCCTGGCTGAAACCGGATATCTTCCGGTGGCCGTCGGCGTCTGGATGCCGAACATGTTATTTGCCGTCATCGGCATGACGCTGTTTTATATGACCCATAAGGAGATTTCTCTTTTTTAAAGATATTTTATCATCATTGGAAACAGGCAAGGGGAGCGAAGATTGAACCTTCTGGACAAATATATTCTTAAAGAATTTTTCAGGTTTTTTATTATCACGTTTCTGGCGTTCATCGCGCTTTTTTTAATCGTCGATTTTTTTGAAAGAATCAGAATGTTTCTAAGCCACAACGCGACGATGATTCAAATGGCCTCCTATTTTCTGTTTTCGATTCCGATGATCATATCGTATGTGCTCCCGCCGACTATCCTGCTGGCCACGCTCATGACATTCAGTTCTCTCTCAAAATTCAGCGAAGTCACCGCCATGAAGGCCAACGGCATCAATCTTTACAGAATGACCCTGCCCGTTCTCATTTTCGCTTCCGTGGCCGCCGTTTTTTATTTCTGTTTTACTGAAATGATTACTCCGGCATCGGTTCAGAAAACAACTTACATTAAGAATGTCGAAGTCAAAAAGCAAAAAACAACGGGATCTTTTAAACAAAATGAAATCTGGTATCACGGCGACAAGGTCATCTATAATTTCAAAATGTTTGACATCGAAAAAAATATTTTACAGGGCATCATGATCACTTATCTCAACAAAGATTTTACCCTCATGAGCCGCATTGACGCGCAAAGCGCGGAATGGAAAAACAACCGATGGGTTTTTCATAATCTCCTCTCCACCCGTTTTGACGACAACCATGATCCCGTTCTGGAATGGTCCGAAGAAAAGGTGGTCAATATGCCCGAGAAACCTGACGATTTCAAGGTGATGCAGCAAGACGTGGAAAAAATGGGATTCTTTGAGCTGAGGAAATATGTCAGGAAAATACAATCGGAAGGTTATGACGCGAAAAAATATATTGTGGATTTGCACGGAAAGATCGCGTTTCCTTTTGTCATGCTGATTATGGTTTTCATTGCGATCCCCTTCTCACTTCGTTCGGAAAGAAGCGGCGGCGTCATGCAAAGCATCGGGATAGGTATTTTTATAGGATTTTCTTACTGGATCGTTCATGCGTTCTGCATGTCCCTGGGCAAGTCTGAAATGCTGCCGGCACTTCTCGCCGCATGGGCGGCTAACATCCTCTTCGGCGCAGCCGCCGCACTGTTTTTGTATAAGGTCAATACCTGAACGTTGGAACCAGCTTAGTATCTGTATATATCCGGTTTGAAAGGTCCTTCAACCCTGATACCAAGATAATCAGCTTGTTTTTTATTAAGCTTGGTTAACCTGGCGTCAAGTCGTGCCAAGTGCAGACGGGCGACTTCTTCATCCAGTATTTTGGGAAGTGTGTAAACGCCCACCGGATGTTTCTTCGTTGCCAGCTCGATTTGCGCAAGACACTGATTGGTGAAACTGTTGCTCATGACAAAGCTCGGATGACCGGTCGCACAGCCCAGGTTCACCAGGCGGCCTTCGGCCAGAACAATGATGGAACGGCCTGATTTCAATATCCACTTATCCACCTGCGGCTTGATGCTTTCTTTTCTGCAGACGTTGCTTGTCTCCAGGTAGTGCATGTCGATTTCACTGTCAAAATGTCCGATATTGCACACAATGGCTTCGTCTTTCATCATTTCCATGTGCCTGCCGGTGATCACATCGCAACAGCCCGTTGCCGTAACGAAAATATCGCCGACCGCAGCCACGTCCTCCATGGTTTTCACCTCATATCCCTCCATGGCCGCCTGTAAAGCGCAAATCGGATCAATTTCCGTGATGATCACCCGGGCGCCGAATCCTCTCATCGACTGAGCGCAGCCTTTCCCGACATCTCCGTAACCGCAAACGACCACCATTTTCCCGGCAATCATGATATCGGTGGCTCTTTTAATCCCGTCGGCCAGAGACTCCCGGCAGCCGTAAAGATTATCGAATTTCGATTTGGTGACCGAATCATTGACGTTAATCGCAGGGAAAAGAAGCTCTCCGGCCGCCTGCATCTGATAAAGACGGTGAACGCCTGTAGTTGTCTCCTCGGAAACACCTCTGACCCGGGAGGCTATTTTCCCCCATTTTCCAGGATGACGCCGGAAAGATTTCTCCAGACGATCCATGATGATCTTAAATTCTTTATTGTCAATTTTCTGCTTAAAGAGTTTCGGATTTTTTTCAACTTTCACTCCCTGATGAATCATCAGCGTTGCATCACCGCCATCATCAACGATCAAATCAGGCCCTGAACCATCCGGCCAGGTTAACGCCTGTTCCGTGCACCACCAGTATTCTTCCAGGGATTCACCTTTCCAGGCAAAAACAGCCGCCGAACTGTTTTTCGCAATCGCCGCGGCGGCATGATCCTGAGTGGAAAAAATATTGCAGGAGGCCCAGCGCACATCAGCCCCCAGCATTTTGAGCGTTTCAATGAGCATGGCGGTCTGAATCGTCATGTGCAGACTGCCCATGATCTTGAATCCCTTCAGGGGCTTTATCCGTCCGTATTTTTTACGCACGGCCATGAGCCCGGGCATTTCGTTTTCCGCTAATTTGATTTCTTTTCTCCCCCATGAAGCCAGTCCGACATCCGCAACTTTATATTTCAAGGCCGGATCAATTTCTAAAAAAGGCATTTCTCCTCCAGATCAATTCAAGGTTATTTTTTATTTCTTGAGTTTTTTTATTTTATTTTTTGCATCGACAAAGACGCATTTGGGTTTCCAGTTTTTCACGTCTTCATCATCAGCCAGAACATAACAGGCAATAATAATCAAATCCCCTTTGGCGACTTTACGGGCGGCGGCTCCGTTGAGGCAGATTGTACCGGAATTGCGTTTTCCTTTAATGGCGTAAGTCGTAAACCTTTCGCCATTGTCCACATCATAAATCGCAACCTTTTCGTAAGGCGCTATATCAGCCTCTTCCAGCAATTTTTCATCAATGGAAATGCTGCCTTCATAATGCAGATCGGCGTCCGTTACCGTGGCACGATGAATTTTTGATTTCAACATGAATCTTTGCATAATGCTTCAATCTCCTTGGGGGGATAAATATTATATTTTCAGCTCTTCACCGAAAACATGATTGTCTATCAGTCTCGTCTTACCGACGTTGACCGCTAAGGCCATGACCGTTTCGCCCTTGATTTGCTCAACGTCAGAAAGACGTTTTGTATCGCAAATTTTAATATAATCCATTTCAGTATAAGGCGCGCTTTTAATCAATTTCTCCACGGCATGAATAATGACCGATGATGTTCGTTCCCCTTTGTCATAGAGCTTTTGGGCCAGTTTTAAGGCTTTGAAGAGCGTCAGGGCGGACGGTCTTTCCCCCTTGGAGAGATACTTATTACGGGAACTCATGGCCAATCCATCCTTTTCACGAACAGTCGGATAACCGATGATTTCCAGATCCATGTTGAGATCATCTACCATGCGTTTAATCGTTATATACTGTTGAAAATCCTTTTTTCCGAAAACAGCCGAATGGGGCTTAACAATGTTGAATAATTTGCTGCAAACGGTCGTCACGCCGCGGAAATGAACGGGGCGCGAGAGGCCGCATAAATTTTGAGTTACTTTTTCCACATTGACGAAAGTCTGATAATGTGCGGGGTACATTTCCCTGTCTGATGGGCAAAAGACGACATCCACATTGACGCTTTTTGCCAGTTTCAAATCACGGTCCAGATCACGTGGATACTTCGAGAAATCTTCCTTGGGACCGAATTGCGTGGGATTGACGTAAATGCTGACCACAACATAATCAGCCGCCTTCTTCGCTTCTTTCATCAGTTGAAGGTGACCGTCGTGAAAATAGCCCATGGTGGGAACGAATGCCAAACTTTTTCCCCGCAGGCGGAGATCCTCGGAAAAAGATTGCATTTCTCTAATAGATTCAACAACTTTCATTTTCGCAGTAAAAAAGCCTTTCGTCTTTTTCGACGAAAGGCTTAGCAATTTCTTCCGAATTTTCCTTCCGTCCCAGTCCTCTCGGATCCAAGCGAATTGATTTTTTTTACAGAATTATCCTTTTCTTGTCAAGGAAATATTTTTTTCACTCCCGTGTACAGAAGGCTGCTTTAACACCGCGTATCATTTGACGATCAAGACTTGTCCCGGAATAAGTTTTTCATTCCCGGATATATTATTCAGTTTCATGAGGGTTGTTACGCTGGTGTTATTCTTTTTCGCAATCGCATGCAAACTGTCGTTCCGGGTGACGATATATTTATCTGCTCCCAGCTTGTCAATGTCCTTTGACGACAGAACTTTTTTACTGATTTTGGATTTTTTAACCTTCTGCTTCTTGACGATCAAACTCTGACCCGCATAGATTTCTCCGCCGGTCAGATCGTTCATTTCCTTCAATTGATTGACCGGGACATTGAAGCGTCTGGATACCATGGAAAGGGTATCGCCTTTTTTCACCTTATATCGTCCGGAGGATGTAAGTTGCGTCCGATCATATTGCCGGCCTGACTTTCCGTCTGCATATTTTTCTCCACCGGCTACCGGAATGGTCAGCCGTCTTCCCTGAACCAGTTTTTTCTTGGAACCTAACCGGTTATATGACCGGACACAGGCAACGGACACACCATACTTTCTGGCAATCGAATAAACGGTTTCACCCCGTTTTACACGGTGTTTGATAAACGATCGCCGCGTCCTGCTTCCGGAATGATTCGTTGCCTGATTCCAGTTCTGAACCGACGCGACGCTGGGCTTTTCACTCGCCGGGATCTCACTGTAAACTGATTTAAATTTATCCAGATATTCTTCCGGCAGTTTGAGGGTGTATTCGCGGTCCGGAGTCATCTTATGTCTCAATTCCGGATTCAGCAAACACAGAATATCCTCGGATGTTTCTATTTTCTCCGCAATATCTTTAAACGTCATCATTTTGTCGACTTTCATCGTTTCAAAGGGAATGGGCTTGTATGCATTGCTCAGGTCGAACCCGTATTTTTGCGGATTATTGACAATATGCAGAGTGGCAAGAAACCGGGGAACGTAACGGGCCGTCTCATTGGGCAGTTGCCGGTATAAATCCCAGAAACTGTCCAGATAATTTATCCGTTGACGGGAAATGACCCGCAAAACTCTTCCCTCTCCGCAATTATAGGCCGCCAGTGCCGTCAGCCAGTCACCAAACATATTGTGCAATTCTTTCAAATAAGCGATGGCGGCCTTTGTGGATTTCTGGACATCCATGCGTTCGTCAATCCATTCATCGCGATTGAGACCGAATTTATAACCGGTTGACGGAATGAATTGCCATAAACCAAGGGCGCGCGCTGAAGAATAAGCATTAATCTTGAACAGACTTTCAACAAGCGGAAGCCAGAAAAATTCCTCGGGTATCCCGGCTTTTCTGAGTTCCTGCACGATCTCAGACCGATACATTCCGGAACGCTGATACGCCGCCATAAAACTGTCTCTTTCGATGGATTGAAACGAGTTGATTTCTTTCTGCACATCGGCATTCATCAATAATGGAATCTCGCCGTTTTTGCCTTTCAGTACGTCTCTCTTGGAAGAATAAACCGCCAGGATGCGCTGGGAAATCAGAAGACGCAGATCGTCTTTTTCCTGAGCAATGGCCGCATCGCCATTGGCATCAAGGATCAAGGAATACGCCTCATCAAGCGTATCCAGCGTCTCTTCGATATCGCCTTTCCGCCAGAGCTTATCAGCCTCCTCCAGCAGTTCCAGCGCATTTTCCATCATGTCCTGTTTTTCTTCATCGCCCTGAACCTCAGCGGTCGCGTCATCATCTTCCGATTCAAAATCAAACAAACTGTTCCCTTCGTCATTTTGATCAACGTCTTCGGACTGGACCTTTTTATTGGCTGTCTGTTTTTTAACGTCAGCGGATGATGATAAACTTTTCTTTTCGGATGTACTCAGCGCATAGCCGGGCAACGCGCATATCAGAATAAAGCTCAATATCACAACCAGAGCTGTGTATTTTTTTTTCGTTCTGTTCATTCCAGACTCCTTCTTTCTTTCAGAAAAACTGAAAACGTCTATCCCTTGACGATATTTGGCTCATGAGTTACATTCCTATAACATAGTTTTTTATTTTTCCAAAAGTTAAATTCCTTTCAGAAATAGAACCATGATGATTCCCTAATGCATCGTCGCGCTCATCAGATAAGCGTGAATGAATTCATCAATGTCTCCGTCCAGAACCTTGCCGGCGTTTCCGGATTCCAGGTTGGTCCGGTGATCTTTAACCATCTTGTACGGATGCAGGACATAGGAACGAATCTGACTCCCCCAGGCGATGTCTTTCTTCTGCTTGTTTTCTTCATCAATCTTCTGATTTTTCAACTGCAGTTCCCTTTCATAAAGCCTCGATTTTAAAAACTTCATGGCCATCGCCTTGTTCTGATGCTGGGAACGCTCATTCTGACACTGCACAACAATGCCCGTAGGTAAATGAGTTATTCTGACCGCCGAGTCGGTTTTATTGACGTGTTGTCCACCCTTGCCTCCGGCGCGAAACGTGTCGATTCGCAAATCATCTTCATTAATTTCAATCTTGATATCATCGTCCACTTCCGGATAAACAAACACGGAAGCAAAGGATGTATGACGGCGCGCTCCGGCATCGAAAGGAGAAATACGGACCAGACGATGAATCCCGATTTCCGCTTTCGCATACCCGTAGGCATATTCCCCCTCCAGGGTGAAAGACACGCTTTTCACACCGGCCTCATCGCCCGGAAGAAAATCAATGATTTTGGTAACGAAATTTTTCTTTTCCGCCCAGCGTAAATACATCCGTAATAACATTTCCGTCCAGTCCTGAGCCTCCGTGCCTCCCGCGCCGGCATGTATGGAAATGATCGCGTTCATGACATCCTGCTCGCCGTTAAGCATCATGTTAAGCTCTTCGCGGCTGACGGATTGATTGAGCTGTTCCAATTCGTTATCGATGTCTTGCAGGACGTGTTCATCTTTCTCCTGAAAAGCAATATCCGCAAGCGTTTCCATATCACTGATATCCCGGTTAAATCTGTCCCACCTGTCCACCTTATCAGAAAGAGTTGTTTTCTTTTGAAGAACGGCCCGGGCATGATCCTGATCACTCCAGAAATCTTTTTTTAAAGATAATTCTTCCAGATCTTTTATTTTCATTCTCATCTCGGGTACGTCAAAGACAATCCCCTATATGCTTAATTCTTCTTTTCAGGTCGATGATTGTTTCCAGTATGTTTTCCGTGGTCATTCCTTCTCCTCCAGATTAAACTTAGAATAAAACAAAGTATAGTTATCACAAAACAGATTATTACCCAAATGTCGCCGTATCGATCATACAGCGTAGGTATTTTGACAAATTTTACGACGCCGTTCAACGCCGCTTCCTGAAAAATATTCGTCCGCGCCGTCACCTTCCCGGTGGGATCAACGATTCCGGAGATGCCGGTATTGGCAGCCCGGACCAGATAGAGCCTTGTTTCCACCGCCCTGAAAATCGTCATGGAAAAATGTTGAAACGGCGCTGACGTTGACCCAAACCACGCATCGTTGGTGATGTTGACCAGCAATCCGGCGGATTGGTTTTTATAGGCGCGCGCTGCCGACGGTAAAATTCCTTCATAACAAATCAAGACACCGATTTTTTTATCATCCATGAACAGAGGATGAAATCCCGCCCCCTTGCTGAAATCGCCTATTCCCGCAGTAAAACCCTCGATAAAGGGCAATAAATCCCGCAGCGGCACATATTCTCCGTAAGGGACAAGATGAACTTTATCATATTTGCCTCTCACATCGCCGAAGGGAGACAGCAAATACGCGCTATTAAAGATATCCTGACCGTCAATGCGCGGGGTTGAACTGATTGACCCGAATAACAGCCAGCTTTTTGTTTTCAGCGTCAGGTTTACAATCTGATCGCGCAGCGTGTTGACATTTTGAAATTTGAACGGCACGGCGGTTTCCGGCCATACGATCAAACGCCCGCTGCTGTTTGCCTTGTTCACGGAAAGCCGTTCATAGGTGTCTAATGTTTCTTTTTTATAGTGTTTGTCCCATTTGACGGACTGGTCGATATTTCCCTGTATGAGCGACACCGGCATCGCCGGCGATTTTTCCGCCAACGCCTGAACCTGTTCCAGCCGGAAAAAACCGTAAACATAGATGCCGGCCATGATCAGTAAAACCAGACCGGCAACGGCATACTCCTTCTTTGATTTTCGGCTGACGGCTTCAAAGACGGCCGCGTTAACCAGAATAATTAAAAAGGATAAACCGGGAACACCAAAAACATCGGCGAACTGAATCAAATACGTGTTCAGATATTGGGAATAGCCCAGATTTTCCCAGGGAAAGCCGGTGAATATAAAAGATTTGCCATATTCCAGACAAACCCAGAGCGGCGGGGCGATTAGCCAGAGGGGTAATCTGTCCCTGAAATATACAATGCATCCGCCGAAGAGCAGGACATAGAAACTCAGATAAGCGGCAAAAAGCAGCATCAAAGCAAGCCCGACATAAAACGGGAGATAGCCGTAATGCACAATGACGTACGCAATCCAGTAAATGATTCCGATATAACCGACGATTCCCGAAATAAAACCAAACAGCAATCCCTGAAATAGTGTAACGGCATTTCTTAGAGCGAAAAAAAGCGGTATGAAAGCGACCCAGGCCAGTAAGCCGCACCCGTACTTGGGGAAAGATAAAAAGATCAAGAAACCGCTCAAGACGGCAAAAAAAATGTTTATCCGGAATTGTTCCCGGGAATCGTGATTCGGATCTGTATAATGATTTCTATTATTCTTCATCGTTGTCGCTGGTTTGAATCTTCTTGATTTTTACTTTTTTGATGCTGCGTTCGTCGGCATTTTCAATGGTCACTTCCAGCCCTTCGATTTGAAATTTTTCACCGGAGACAGGAATTCGTTTAATCGAATCGAGAATCAGACCACTCAAGGTTTCATAGCGGCCTTTTTTTAAATCGATATTCAGGCTCTCTTCGATCTTTTCAATCTCCATCCGGCCGTCGAAAATTAATGAGCCGTCCGGGGACTGAAGGATGCCGTCATGGGCGACATTCACTTCATGTTCATCTCGAATTTCCCCGACAATTTCCTCCAGAATGTCTTCCAGCGTCACCAGGCCGGCCGTTCCGCCGTATTCGTCGATAACGATCGCCATGTGTTTTTTATTTTCTTTTAACTCATAGAACAGCAGATGGGTGTTTTTTGTTTCCGGAATATAATAAGGCGTGATCAGACAGGACAACAGATCTTCTTTGGTGATTTGTTTTGACCAGAATTTGAGAATATCCTTAACATTTAAAATGCCGATAATATTATCAATGGTATCCCGGTAGACCGGAATACGCGTATGTCTGGACGCAATGACCTCTCTGATAACTTCGTCCATTGCGGTCTCCGTGCTTACGGCAACAATTTCTGTGCGCGGAATCATAATTTCACGGACCAGGGTGTGCGTAAACTCCAAAATATTATCAATCATTTCCCGAGAAGAGGAATCAACCAGACCGCTTTTCTGCGCACCTGACAATACCGTGTCGATTTTACTTTTAATGTATTTCTTGTCGCGCCAGAAAAAAAATTTAGGAATAGCTTCTCTGATATTCAACAAATCCTCTCCCTGCATTATAAGCCGCGTAAATATTCCGGTCTGATACGGCTCGTGTCTTTTTCATGGATGACCGAAGCGATCATTTTCAGAATCTTCTGCTTTTCCCGCGGCAAACGGGCTTTGACCGACAAATAATTAGATGCGTGATTGGATGTAAAATAGCAATCTGTAAAATCGGATTTTTCAATCATGAGATACAGTTCGCGGATAAAGCCGAATGTATCGGGCAGCACAAAACGGCCGGCCAGATAATCATCATACAATTCGGTTTCCGGCACAAACATCAGAGTCAGCGCGCCGACATAATCGGGATCCATGTCCGTGAGGATTTTTGCCGTATCCAGCGCATGCTCCATGCTCTTCTCAATACCGCCCAGTCCCAGAAGAACAGTGACAGAAAGAATCATGCCGGCCTCCTTGATACGCTTTCCGGCTTCAACCATTTGATCGCAAGTGACACCCTTGTGTATTTTTTTCAGCAATGCCGCATTCCCGGTTTCTACGCCCAGATAAATAATATTCAGCCCTAAATCCTTCAATTCCTTGAGCTCATCTATACTTTTTCTCAAGATGCTCTTGGCATTGGCATATGTCCCTATCCTGTCGATCTCCGGAAGATTCTTATTGACCAGTTCAAGTATTTCTTTAAGTCGGGGCTGCGGAATTATCAGCGCATCGCCATCGCATAAAAACACCCTGCTCACATCCTCATAATGACGCGCTTCTTCCAGATCCTTTTTGATCCGTTCCAGAGGTTTTATTTTGAATCTTTTTTGCCGGTAAGTGCCGCAAAACGTACATTTATTATGGGAACAACCGACGGTTACCTGTAAAAGCAGGCTATAGGCTTCACTGGGTGGCCTGATGATAAACCCTTCATAATCCATACTATAAGTTATTTTTTCTCCAAAGTAATTTAACTGTTATCCTCATCATCAATGATCGGCCGTTAGATGAAGCAATGCGCTTAACCTGATTCAGGTTTTATATCAGAGCATACTAAAAATCAAGCGATAAGCGGATCCTGTAAATTCCCGCCCCATTGAACAACAAACGAAACCAGAAAATGTTTTCCATGAAAAAACGGATTAAAAGGTTCGGGGGTATAGCGGCAATCAATGGGAATACCGGGGACAAAGATGATTTGAAACAATCGCTTACTGGAAACGGATCGCCGGATTAATACGTTTTATTTACATCACTTCCCGATATATCTTCCACGTATCACCGGCTTTTTTCAGCCTCAATGTTTTTTGTCCTTTATCCTGTAATATCGATGAAGTGTAAGTTTGAATAAATACGGCCTGAGCATTATTTCCATCTATCATTATTTTCAAGCCGTCCATACCGATCGTGATGTTGCTGCTTTTATTACGAACGTTCGTTTTATAAGCCACCCATTCATCAATCTTCATATTTTTTGATTCAAAATGATCATCGTAACAACTTCGATAAGTTGCCATATCGCCTGTCTGCCAGCTGGTCAGCCATTTATGGATCATGTCACGAATGCCTTGTTCGGAAAGGACCGTTGATATGTTTTGATCGATTGGCGCTTCCGTATGGTTTTTATCCTTCATTTCGGCTGAAGCGATCAGGGTCTCTTTAGATGCGACAGCGCCTTCACAAACGATTCTTTTTAATTTGTCCGCAAATGAATTGGGGGTGATGTCGTCCCATTTTCCGACATCATTCTTCGGTGATGAATAAAGAATGTTGCTTTTTTCATCATAAAAGATCATGGATGAATCTTTGATTCGTTTATTCAAACAATCAATGTCCGATTGTTTCAAGATGTAACTGATCAAATCCAGATTATTGGGCTTTTTATCTTTGCCTCTGAATTTTGCGATGGTCTTTATTTTTCCATTCTCACTTAATATTTGTTTGGTCCATATGCGAACAACATTTTTATCGATTTTGACAATGCTGTTCTTATCGTAATACGAATCCCGTGCGGTATTTGACGCAAAGTACATCCATTCATTCGCCGCCAATGCCTGACCGGAAAACAGAAAACACATTGCCAAACCAGTGATAAAGCTTAGATTTCTCATCGTTGCTGTCCGTAATACTCAGCGATAATTTTCAGCGGGCTGAATGATCTCTCACTCATCGAGAAAACTCATATCCACAATACTCACACTTTTATCGACACGACTTTCCTCAGGCCACGGCAATCCCAGAGAGTTAACCAAGGTTCCCATCCCGCTCAAAATACGATAGGCGCTGTACATTTTGTCGTACTGCGCATTGATTAAATCGCTTTTTGCTGAAATCTTTTCTGCCGATGAATCGAGGACATCAAAAAGACTGCGCCTTCCGATGGACCACTGAGAAATAAAAGCCTCCGCTGCCTTATCGGTGGAAACAACGTACTGTTCAAGCTCTTTTACTCTGCGTTGGTCCGCCATGTATGCTTCATGTGAGAGTCGAATGGACTGGACCGTCTGCAACTCGGTCCTTTTGGCCAGTTCCTCCGCTTCATTGATCAGATAGGATGTTTCCTTAATCCGCGCCTGATTCACAAATCCGTTGAAGATATTAAACGTGAGTGTCGCATTAACCTGTAAATAGTCTTCATAATCATAGGAGGCGGCCGGGCGGTTCAGTTCATCTCCCCATGTGTATCCCGCACCGACATCGAGACTGGGATAAGCAAGCGCTCTCGCTGTTTTATACTGGTAATTTCTTGCTTCAATGTCCGCCTTGGCCGACTTTAAAGTCGGATGGTTGGCCAGCGCGATCCTTTCCGCATCCTGCAACGCCGAAGGAATCAGGGCGTATGGCGGTTCCGGTCTTGCCGGATTGACGGGCAAATATCCCATGACAGCCTGATAATCCGTCTTGGCATTTTCTATATTCGCCTGCGTAACAATGATATTCGATTTTGCCAAAGCCAGCCGGGCGGTAATCTGTTCCAGATCAACGCCACGATCAACTCCCGCCTGACTTCTCAACTTGATCTGATCATAAAAGCGCTGATGAATGAGGAGATTTTCTTTTGCCAGCATATCCTGATCGAGCGCACGCAAATAGTTCAGATACACTCTACAAGCCAGCAGTGCGGTGTTTTCCGACACACCCTGTAACTGATATGCCGCTGATGCAACTCTGGATTTTTGACGATTCGTCTCAGATAACGTGGCGCCGCCGCGAAATAAATTCTGGTTAAGTTTTACAGTCGCCGACCTCGGCCTGAAATGATCATCTGCCAGATAGGGGTGATGCTGGTCAATGTATCCATCAGAGATGGATGATTCTATTCTGGGGAAAAAATCAGCCATGGCCTGCCGGACCTCCTGATCTCTGGCCAGTCTGTTATAGGCCACGGATGTTATCTCGGGATTCCCCTGCAGGACCGACTTGACGGCATCCTGAATCGTCTCGGCCCGGACTTCAATCGTTACAACCAGAAAGAAAATCGCACATAAAATGAAAACGTTTTTAATATAAGGTCTCATACTATCCTCCTTACAGGCGTATAATGAGTATTAAACTAATTTTATTTTGTTAAAACGAATGCTCTTTAAAAAGTCATCTGTCGGTTAATCTTTTTAAATCCACATTTAGGTAAGTACAGTTCAAAGCGCTTTGCAGACAATATGCCTTTAAACTATATTAGATGGGCTTTGGATTCCTTCACCTCGCATTAAATATGTTGGAATTTTATTTACATTTTACCGATTGTCAAGAATATTTTTCTTAATTCATCATCAACCGTGCTATTTTTTTCATTTTCGAGCGCAAAAACGATTTGATCTGAACTTTAAATAATATCATCCACAATAATATCCTGGGACGATATTCTTTCTCTGATTTGTTCCCTTTCAATGATTTTCGCCTGTGCTTTTTCGGGAAGTTCCGTAAAAAGGATAATGTTTTTTTTCGTCAACAGGTCAATGAGATCTTCCAGAAGCCGAATCAAACCGGCATCGGAATGAGCCAGCAGACTTTTCAGGAATTTGTTATCCAGATTGTCTTTAAGAAAGTCGAGAACCTCTTCATCGGTAATCGATTTTTCCTCTGCGGAACCGGGTGCGGCAACCGTTCGTAATCCAATAATTTTCCCGTCAGCGGATCGTTCAATGTAAGGCATCTTGCATTACCCCGGAATATGCGCCAAGTTGACCCGTTAAGAATCATGGCGTATTGATTCAATTTCATGTCTATGCAACAAATATTTGATTTCTAAATAGCATATTTTTAAAAACATTCATACTCTTTTCAATGCGTTCTTTTCAGGATTCTATTTACAAAAAAATATATACTTTTTAATGAAAATATGAGAGTGATCAAGGATAGACAAACTTTAAACCATACAATTATTAGATTAGACTATGACGGATATTAACGGCAATCAAATCGCGAATGATTGGAACGTTACAGACAATAAAGACATGCATGAAGACCCCCTGCTTGATTGTCTGATTATCATGGCTAAATTATTCGGTCGTCACGCCTCGAAAGCAACGTTAAGCGCCGGATTACCGCTTGTTCAAAATCGACTCACGGTGGAATTATTCAATCGTGCAGCGAATAGAGCCGATCTTTCTTCCCGGACTCTTCTAAAATCTCTGAATGAAATCGATTCCATACAATTACCGGCCATATTGCTGCTTCATGACAGACAGGCATGCATTCTGGTTGACAACCGTTCCTCATTAAACGGATACAAGATTATCCTGCCTCAAAGCGGCAGCGGGGAAACAGTGCTGACCATGGACGAACTGGAAAAAATGTATACGGGCTATGCCATTTTCGTTCGTC
>JAGVUJ010000146.1 GCA_019136325.1 Deltaproteobacteria bacterium | reverse complement strand
TGCGGATAATGGCATGAACACGGAAGAGAACAAAGACAACTTTACCTATAAAGTGACCGATGCGAACGGCAACACGGCAACGGGGACCATTACGGTGGATATCGTCGACGATATTCCGACGGCAGGCGATCAAAGCGTGACCGTCGATGCAGGCACTGTTGTCGGGACAAACCTGATGCTTATTCTCGATACCACGGGATCAATGAGTGATCCCTCAGGAGTGGCCGGAAAGACAAGGCTCGACCTTGCCAAGGATTCGCTCGAAAAATTAATTGGTGAGTATGAAGACAATGGGCCTGTTATGGTCAAGCTTGTAACTTTCAGCGAAACAGCCAACACCTGGGGCAGCACCTGGATGACGGCCGATGATGCCGTAAATACAATCAACGCATTGTCTGCCGGCGGAAGAACAAACTATGACGTTGCCATTCAGACCGCGAAAACGGCCTTTGGCCATTCCGGCGCAATCTCTGGAGCACAAAACGTATCTTACTTCCTGTCCGACGGCGTGCCGAATGAACCATACGGTTCCGTCGGTATCAGCGCAACGGAGCAAGCGGGTTGGGAAACCTTTCTTGCGAATAACGATATCACGTCCTTTGCTCTTGGCATGGGTTCGGGGGCGACGACTTCAACGCTGGCTCCGGTTGCTTACGACGGAGTTAATAATCTACAAATCGATCCCATTGTTGTTACGGATATGTCCCAACTGGATGATGTTCTGTTGGATACGGTGATCGTTCCGAGCACGATTACAGGCAATCTGGTTGCCGGTTCGGTTCCCGCCGATTTCGGCGCCGACGGTCCGGGTGTTTTGAAAGTTGTCTCTATTGCCCATGATGCAAACGGCGACGGGAACATCAGTAGCGATGAAGTTTACAACACGTCATCCGCGGGTTACGATGCCGGCACGACGACTCTCACTCTATCCACTCACGAAGGAGGTAAGCTCACTGTGAATTTCTCAACGGGAGATTACACCTATACCTCTCCGACTACTCCGGCATTAGGAACGAACGAGGTCTTTAAGTACACTATTATGGACGGAGACGGCGATACGGCTACAGGCGCTTTAACCGTCAACCTGCCGGTGGAAGATATGCTGGTTGTTGGTACGACGGCCAATGATCAGTCTGGTCAAACGATTGACCATTATATCGATCATAACGCTCCTTTAGCCGGTGTAATAACGGGCGGCGGCGGAAACGATATTCTCGTTGGCGATACAGGCGGAGTTTCCCAGGGTGCAGGTTCGACCGCCAACATAGTATTTGTTCTGGACAGATCGGGCAGTATGGATACTTCGATATCTTTTGGAACGGGAAGCATATCACGATTACAGGCTTTGAAGAATTCCATGGCCGACGCTTTGAATGATCTGTATAATAGCGGAGCGGAAAATGTTCGCGTTCATCTTGTCAGCTTCAGTGATAGCGCGAAAGATTTAGGAACATTCAATCTTACAGCAAATGGCGTTGATAATGCGACAGCACTGGCGCAGGCTATTGCTGCAGTAAATGGACTCTCTGCAAACGGTTCAACAAACTATGAAGCCGCACTGAAGATGGCCAATACATGGATTGGCACGTCAAGCAACATATTAGCGTCTGCCGATGTTAACGAAGTGATATTTGTCTCGGATGGTGCGCCGAATACGCCGAACAGTAATATCAGCCAGTACACTGACGACGCCAATAATATCCTAAGTCACGGTTTTACGATTGAAGCGGTAGGAATCAATGTCGACACGAATGCGCTGGGTTATCTGGATAAGGTCGAGGGATCGGCCGCCGCCCCTGGCTCTGCGGACAACATACACACGGCGGAAGAGCTTACTGCCGTTATCGGTCATCTGGCCGGAGGTGACATTATGCTGAACACAGCCGGCAATGACAACATTGTTGCGGGAGACGGCAACGATATGATCTTTGGCGACGCGCTCAACACAGACGCCCTGGCGCACGCTAATTCGCTTACGACACCAGACGGTTCCGGCTGGGAGGTGTTCCAGCAGCTTGGCTGGACCGAGCAGCAGATCATCGATTACGTTAAAGCCAATCACGCCAGTCTTTCTGCTGAAAGCGGACGAACCGGAGGAAATGATATCATTGATGCCGGTGCGGGAAATGATATTGTATACGGTCAGGAAGGCAACGATATCCTCAGCGGCGGAGCCGGCAATGATATCCTCGTCGGTGGCTCAGGCAATAATACCCTGGCGGGCGGCGCTGGCGCAGATACCTTTACTTTAACGGCCCAGGCGAATGATATCGTCAACGATTACAGTAAGACAGACGGAGACAAAGTCGATATTTCCTCCATTCTTGATGTCGCCGACGAATCGGTTGCCAAGTCCTACCTGGGCTTCCATAATAACGGCGACGGGAAAGCCGTGCTGGAGGTTTACAACAGCAGTACGGATCATTCCGCCGGAAACCTGATAAGCAGTGTTACGTTTGACAACATCACCGATGCGACCAATCTGGATTCGCTGCTCGGCAAAGTCGATGTTGATCACGACGCCTAAGTCTTTTTAACGATAAAGGCCGTGAAATGTGAATTTCACGGCCTTTATTTTGTAACAGTGATTTTACTCAGAGGGGTTTTTACCCAGATTGATCAGCAGGGCCAGGTTCAGTCTATTGCCGGTTTTTGTTTTTTCATAAATGGACGTCAAGTGGGCCTTTACCGTTCTTTCCGTTATATTGAGATCCGCTGCAATTCCCAGATTTGATTCTCCTCGGGCCACAAGTTCGGCAATGTTACGTTCCGCCCTGGTCAGTGTTGCTAACAAGGAAACGTCATTTTCTTGATGAGTGTCCTTTCTAAAATTGCTTGCGGTGTCTGTGATTAACCGCTGAATGACTTTTTGCCCCAACCACACGCCTCCATGGGTAACAACGCGCAAGGCTTCCAGCAGGCGTGGTGACGAAATATAAGTATTGCTGTATCCAACGACCCCCATCTTGAGAAATAACAAAGCTTCGTCTTCGTTCGGGCGGTCCGAAAGAAGAAAAAACCGGGCGGATGGTGCAGCGCGTCGTAATCCGGAAAAGGCGGAGACATCGATCAGCATTCTATGCAGCAAAATGGCTTCGTATTTCTCCGATGTGCAAAGCGTTTTCAGGTCATTCAGCGAGGAGGATTTCCGGGTTTCGAAGTGACCCTTTAAATGTTCCGCCCATCTTGTAATCACGGTGCTGTTTGCGCTGCTTAATAGGATAGCCATATAGTTATTTTATTAGTTGATATCGCAAAGGCAAGGTAAGATCAAAAAAACACATCATTTATTTAACGCTCTCTCAGGGCTACACTGCGCGCTTTCAGGACAGGTTTCAGGATGTAGGAAAGTACGGTTTTCTTCCCGGTGAGAATTTCCACTGTTGTAATCATACCGGGCATAATCGGCAACGGATGATTCTTTGTGCCTAAATAACTTTTATCGGTTACCAATCTGACGAGAAAATAGCTGTTTCCTTTGTCGTCGGTAATGCTGTCCGCACCCACATGCTCCAGGTGGGCTTTAAGAGCCCCGTAGATCGTGTAATCATAAGCCGTGAATTTGATCGTGGCTTTCTGACCGGGCCGGAGAAAGGCGATGTCGGACGGTTTGATTTTTGCCTCGATAACCAGATTGGTATTCATGGGAACAATTTCCACAAGATCCATTCCCGGCTGGACAACACCGCCAACGGTCTTTACCATGACGCGATTGACGATGCCGTCGACGGGAGAACGGACGGCTGTTCGATCCAGCCTGTCCTTCAGGGCGAGAGAAGAACTGGCGCTTTCATCGAGCTCCCGCAGCACCTCATTCGATTCCACATTTGATTTGTTCCGGTAATTCAGGCTGAGTTCCCGCAGAGCCACCTGGCTTTCCTGGAGTTTAGACTGAGCCGCGGGGATGGCATGGCGAACACGGTCAATTTCCCCTTCCAATTGGCTTGCCTGACGTTCAAGTTGCAGAACCTCGACATCGGAAGCCGCGCCTTTGTTGACGAGGGGTTTGATCATACTGATTTCTTTTTGAAGCAGAGAGTACGTCCGCTGCAGTTCAACGAGCTTTGCTTCCAGTTCTTTGATTTCCTGAGTTCGCTGGCTGATCTGCTGACGTTTTATTTCCGTGCTGGAGCCGAGCTCCATTCTTCGCGTATTATACAACTGGCGTTCTCGGGCGGCAATATCCGGTCGTTCTCGTTCGACATCGGCGGGGATCATCAGAGCCGTGCCGGATGCCTCTGCTCTCAGGCGGGCCGCTTTGGCCTTGTCGGAGAGATATTTAGCGCGGTTTTCCTCAAAAGAGGATGCAAAACGGGTTTCATCCATTCTAAGCAGCAATTGGTCTTTCTTGACTTTATCGCCGGCATTCACCAGGATTTCCGAAATGATTCCTCCTTCAAGATTCTGCACCATTTGGACATGGCTGGATGGCACCACTTTGCCTTCTCCCCGGGTTACTTCCTCTAATTCAGAGAAAGAGGCCCAGATTAAAAAAATCATCAGCAGTATCAGGGTGGCCCAGATGATCAATCTTCCTCCCTGAGGAGTTTGAGCAAGGATGGTTGCCCGGATATCCGTGGAAAAATCCGTATCGTCTTCAGGCAGACGGCGAAACAACTGATTGAATTTGACGTTGTTTTTCATTTGCTTCAAATCAATTTTATCCGTGTCAGGAAGATTCCTGAGCGTCTGGAAAAATTCATTGTTCCTGAGATATTCAAACAGTTTTTTCAAACGAAAGCCTCCCGGCTATAAATTTAACTGGCCTTTTCTCATGGCTTCAAGGACAAAATCTTTCGGACCGTCGGCAACGATAGACCCGTTATCGATGACGATCAGGCGATTCACCATATTCAGAAGCGATGCGCGATGCGTAATCAATACAACCGTCTTTTCTTTGACCGCTTTTTCAAGATAGTTTTTTAATCTGATTTCCGACCGGTTGTCCATATTGCTTGTGGGCTCATCCAACACCAGTACAGGTGGATCAAGCAGAAGAGCCCGGGCCATCGCTACGCTTTGTCTCTGTCCGCCGGAAAGTCCGCGGCCAAATTCCTCTACCATCATATCGAACCCGGAGGGATGTTTCTTCACAAACTCGGTTACGCCGGCCATTTCCGCGGCGAGAAAAACGTTCTGATCATCAATTTCAGAAACTCCCATTGTTATATTATCCCTGACCGTTCCCCGGAAAAGGGTGATATCCTGCGGGACGTAACCCAGGAAATGCCGCAATTCAGCCGGATCAATCTGCCGGATATCCGTGCCGTCCATGGTCACCATGCCGCTGATCGGTTCGTACAAGCCCAGTATCAATTTGCCCAGCGTCGTTTTGCCGGATCCGACCGGTCCGATAATGCCCACTTTTTCTCCGGCGGAAATTTCCAGGGTGATATTATTGAGCACTTGTGTGCTTTGGCCCGGATAGGAAAACGTAAGGTTCTTCAAACCGATGACGCCATCGAAGCGTTTTCTCGGCAGAAATGTTTTACCCGCGGGCCTTTCAACGGGAAGATTCATGATTTCATCGAGCGTCTTCAAGGCCTCTTTGACATGATGATATCTGGTGGCGAGGTTCACGACCTGTGCCATCGGCGCAATGACCTGACGAGACAGAATGACCAGGGCAACAAGACCGCCTGACGTCAGTTTGCCGTCCGTGATCATATAAACGCCGACCACAACGACGGCAACCGTCATCAGGTTGGATATAAAGTACGAAACATCCTGAACGGAAGATGAAATCAAGCGTGATTTGTTGCCCCATTTGGAGATGTAACTGACGGCTTCTTCCCAGGCTCTCTGGATTTGACCTTCCGCGCCCAGCATCTTTATGGTTTCGAGTCCGGAGACGCCTTCCACGAG
>JAGVUJ010000209.1 GCA_019136325.1 Deltaproteobacteria bacterium | reverse complement strand
CGTATTTTTATTTTTTCCGGCAATCCCGCTTCGCGCGGAACGACGGATTGAATTCTGCTGTCCGCGGAATAGATGACTTCGTAAAGACCGGGAACATAAATGTTATGCAATTGCCTTTGCGAGTCTTTTAAAAACTGTTCACGCCGGACGGCCGAACGTCGCGCCGCTTCAACATGCCGGCAGAATTCAGGCAATGTTTCTTCCGCTTCCCCGAGAATGAATAAATCAAAAAATTCAGCCAGCGGTTCCGGATTGAGAGTCAGCGCGATTCCGCCGCCGACCACCAGCGGATTTTTTTCCGACCGGTCTTTGGTCCGCAGTGGAATGCCGGATTGGTCCATCATCTTTAAAATATTCGGATAATCGTTTTCGAAAGACACGGAGAAAGCCAGAATATCAAAATCATGAATTGATTTCTGATTTTCCAGGCTGAATATTCCCGCCGTTCCGGAAACGAATCTGGCCTCGTTTCCGGAAACGGACAGGAATGCCCTCTCACAAAGAAAGGAAGGTTGAGCATTCAACAGGTGATAAACGGTCTGGAATCCCAGGTTCGCCATGCCTATCCTGTAGTGATTGGGATAAACCAGGCAAACCGTGTTATATTCCCCCCAAATTTTTTTTATGTATCCGGTCTCTTTTTCCAGAATACTTTTATATATTTTCCTCTGCTGCCAATCCATGGTGTTATCATGGCCTGAACGCAACGGCGAAAATTCCGGACGACAGTTCCCCTGAATACGTCATCATATCAATCGGCCTGACGTCTTAAGAAAGTGGGAATCTGGATATCCATATTCTCCGTTTCATCGCCAAGACCCACCACAGCTACTTCGCCGCTGTTGAGTTTTCTTTCTCTGCGAATATACGTCGGCGTAGCGAGATCTTCCCTCCGGAATCCGCCTAAACGGGTGACATTGCCCGGCGCTTCAATCTTCTTCCTGCTTAAATCATCCTCAAAACCGGTGGCGATGACAGTAATCCGGATTTCATCCTCCATGCTCGGATCAATAACCGTGCCGAAAATAATATTGGCGTCTTCATCCGCTTCTTCCTGAATCAGAGAGGACGCTTCATTGACTTCGTAAAGGCTCATGTCCGATCCGCCGGTGATATTCAGCAGAATGCCATGCGCGCCCTGAATAGTATTGTCTTCCAGCAACGGAGATGAAATCGCCCGCTGAGCTGCCTCGACGGCTCTGTTTTCGCCACTGGCAATGCCCGTGCCCATAATGGCCATGCCCATATTGCTCATGACGCTTCGGACGTCGGCGAAATCCAGATTGATCAATCCCGGCACCAGAATCAAATCGGATATCCCCTTAACGGCCTGATAAAGAATATCATCCGCCTTTTTGAAGGCTTCCAGCAACGACAAATTGCGTCCGCCGAGGCTCAGCAATCTCTGGTTGGGAACGACGATCAGCGTATCCACGGCTTCCCTGAGCTGAGCAATGCCTTCTTCAGCCTGCTGATTACGCTTTTTGCCTTCAAACTGGAAAGGCTTGGTTACGACGGCGATGGTCAGGACGCTGCATTCACGGGCAATTTCGGCAATCACCGGAGCCGCTCCCGTGCCTGTTCCCCCGCCCATGCCCGCGGTGATGAAAATCATGTCGGCCCCCTCCAGATAGGGCTTGATTTCATCGCGCGATTCCAGAGCGGATTGTTTTCCGATTTCCGGGTCCGAACCGGCACCCAGACCTTTGGTGATCTGCGTTCCGATTTGAATTTTGATTGGCGCGCTGGATACGCCAAGGGCCTGCGCATCCGTATTGGCGTTGATAAAATCAACGCCCTGCAGACAGGAGGCAATCATCGTATTGACGGCATTGCCGCCTCCTCCGCCTACGCCAACCACTTTAATTTTTGCCAGATTTTCACTACATACTTCGGTTAATTCAAACATGCTCTCTCCTTCCTTTCAGAAAAATTCTGAAAACATTTTTTTCACAGTTCTTGTGATATGTCCAAACATCCCTGTTGAAACTCCGCTTAATGCATTCTGTTTATGGCCGTAGATAATCAACCCTACGCCGATGGCGTGCGCCGGTGAGTTGACAATATCGTTCAGCCCTCCGACCCCGATGGGAATGCCCTTGCGCGCCGGCATATCAAATATTTTTTCAGCCAGTTCACTGATGCCTTCCAGAAGCGACGTGCCGCCGGTCAGAACAACGCCCGCAGCCAGCAGATCTTCAAAACCGAACCGCACAACCTCATTGTAGGCCAGGTTTAAAATTTCCTCCATTCTCGGTTCAACAATGCGTCCCAGAATCTGCCGGGCGACTTCACGATCTTCCCTCCCGCCCAGGCTGGGCACCCGGATGGTCTCATCTTTCGGAATCATGGAGGTCATGGCGCAACCGTATTTGATCTTAATTTTTTCCGCTTCACTCAGCGGAGTGCGCAGGCCGGTCGAAATATCCGACGTAAGATAATTGCCGCCAACGGGCAATATCGCCGTGTGTTTGATGCTTGATTCTGAAAAAATGGTAACGGACGTATTGGATCCTCCGATGTCCACCAGCACCACACCCAGTTCTTTTTCATCATTGCTGAGCACCGCTTCCCCGGCAGCGAGTTGCTCCAGAACAATTCCGTCAATATCCAGACCGACACGATTCACGGATTTTTCGATATCCTGAATGGCGGCAATGGCTCCCGTCACAATATGAACCTTGGCTTCCAGACGGACACCGGACATGCCGATGGGATCTTTGATGCCTTCCTGACCGTCAATGACATAGCTTTGTGGAAGAATGTGCAGAATCTTTCTACCGACAGGAATGGCGATCGCTTCGGAAGCTTCAATGACTCGCTGCACATCCTTTTCATCCACTTCCCTGCCTTTAATGGATACGATGCTTAAGGAGTTCTGACCTTTGATATGGCTGCCGGAAATCCCGACAAAAGCGGAATTGATCCGGCAACCGGACATATGCTCCGCTTCTTCCACCGCCGTCTTGATAGACTCGACCATGCTGTCAATATTGACAACGGATCCTTTTCTCATTTCCTTGGTTTGCGACGTTCCGATGCCTATGATGTCAATACCCGTTTCGGTAACATCACCAACGATAGCAGTGGTTTTGGTCGTTCCGATATCAAGGCCAACTAAAACATTGCTTCTTTTTCCCATCAGTGTTTTCACCTCTTTTTTATTGATATAAATTCAAATTCTCAGATAAGATATTGTTCACTCTTATCGCCTTCTTCTGTTTTCTCCGGAACATTTTTTCTTTTCACGGTGACCTTGGAATGGTCTGATAAATCAATGCACAAATAACCGGTTTTCATGCCCCGGTTCTCCAGATCGGACAGAATCGTTTTTAATTTTTTAAGTTTATTTTCAAAATCATTCATGCCCAGTTTTAAATAAAGACCGTTATCGGAAACCAGAGCAAGTCCGAATACGGCATCGACATTAATTTCCGATATCGTTCCCAAATGAGCATACTCGGGAGATTTGGAAATCTTTTGTATCAAATTGAGCGTGCTTAAAAGAAGCGGCGAACGGGTGTCCTCTTTGTTCACGACGCCCGTAATCACGGGAAGATCAACCTCATCGCTTTTACCCAGTCTTTTAAAAACATACCCCTTGACATCCATCAGATAGAAATCGCCGGCTTGCTTTACCAGCGCCAGAGGTACTCTCTCCCTAACGTCCAAAACCAGTTTGCCGGGAAGTTCTTTACCGACATACACATGTTCCACCCACTGATTAGCGCAAACGCGTTGAATGACGGCGTCTTCATTGACGGCCAGGAGATTTTGGTCCGGTTTGATATTCGCCGATGCCAGAATATCCTTCTCCGTCAATTCCTTTAATCCGCGCACGGATATTTCCTGTACCTGAAAATAGGGGCTGCTGATGATGAAGCTGTAAGCGTAAATAAATATCACGCTCAATAAAACACACGAACAAAGCAATATCATGGCGGTAAAAAAATCCTCGGACAAGCTTGTAAAGCGGCGCCGTATTCGGTTTTGCTGCGTTTTAATTCCGGTTTTCTTGAACATTAATCTTCTCCGATAATCAAAACCTCTGTTTCCAAATCGATATTTTTCTCTTTCCGCGCTTTGGACTGGACCAAATGAATCAGCGTCAGAATATCCGCAGCGGTGGCATTGCCCCTGTTAACAATAAAATTGGCGTGCTTGGATGATATTTGTGCGCCTCCCGCGGTCATCCCCTTGAGTCCCATTTCCTCAATAATCCTGCCGGCCGGTTGTCCGGGTGGATTTTTAAAAACCGATCCGGCGCTGGGATACTCCAGCGGATGCTTTTCCCGGCGCCACTGTAAGATTTCGCTGATTCTCGCTTTTATCCTGGAACGCTCGCCTTTCGCCAGTTTGAATCTTGCGCCCAGCACGATTGTTGCCGGAGCAAAGCATGCCTTGCGGTAGCGGAAAGTTATGTCTTCCCTCTTCAACGTTTTTTTGACTCCGTCAGCATCGAGTATGTCAACGGATTCTATGACATCTTTCATTTCTCTGCCGTAGGCGCCGGCGTTCATCCAGACGGCGCCGCCGACACTGCCCGGAATTCCGGAACAAAACTCGAAACCGGTTATTTCTTCCGTGAGAGAACGGCTGACCACTCCGGCCAGCGGCGCGCCCGCCTGAGCGTCGATAAAAACGTCACCGCTTTCCGTATGACAGCAATCGATCTTTTTAAGCCCCGTCATCAACAGTATCGCTCCTCTGAATCCACCGTCCTTCACGATCACGTTGGTAAGGTTCCCCGCTGAAAAAATATTGATCTGCTTCTCCCGGAGTCTTTTTACCACTCTCTCCAGTTGATTCTCACGGCCGATAGTAATCAGGGCGTCTGCTTTGCCTCCCACGGCCAGCGATGTATGCAACGACATCGGCTCGTCATACAATATTTCCCCGACGTCAATATCCTGCAGAATGTCCCTGATCGCATTAGAGCTGGTCATCTCGTATTCTTTTCCCTGGCCACCAGTTGTTTAATGAACGTTTCGCCTATTTTATAAATACTGCCCGCGCCGATGGTGGCAACCGTATCCTTTTCCTGAACCGTTTTTAAGAGATATTCGACGGTCGCTTCCGCACCCGGAATATATTCCACATGCTTATGACCGGCCTTCCGGATCGCCTCGCAAAGCGCGGCAGCTGTGATGCCGGGAATCGGCTCTTCACTGGCCGGATAAATGTCATTGAGAATCAGAATGTCAACCTCGTCAAATGCTTCCGTAAACTCCTCAAAAAGCGCCCGTGTCCGTGTATATCTGTGCGGCTGAAAAACGACGATCAGCCTGTCCTTCCAGATTTGCCGCATGGCCGCCAGCGTCGCCTTGATTTCCGTCGGGTGATGACCGTAATCATCAATAACAGTTACTTCGCCGACCCTTCCCTTGATCTCCAACCGGCGCTGCACCCCGGAAAAACTTTTCAATCCTTCTTTGATGGTGGCCAGATCCAGGTTCAGCTCCCGGGCAACCGCTATCGCCGCCAGCGAATTATAAACATTGAACAGACCGGGAACAATTAATTCGATCTTGCCCAGTTTTTCCCCCTTATGAACCAGGCTGTAACACGTTTTTCTTTTTGTAAATTTTATATCCTCGGCGCTGTAATCCGCCGGGGTATCGATACCGTAGGTGATCATCCGTCGTTTGATCGCCGGAAGAATCTCCCGCACGTGAATATTGTCGTTACACAGGACCGTGCACCCGTAAAAGGGAACGATATTGGCAAACGTCAGAAACGCCTCCTTGATTTCAGCGATGCCCGGATAATAATCCAGATGCTCCCGGTCGATATTGGTGATGACGGCGATGGTCGGCGACAATTTCAGAAACGAACCGTCGCTTTCATCGGCTTCCGCCACAATGATT
>JAGVUJ010000102.1 GCA_019136325.1 Deltaproteobacteria bacterium | reverse complement strand
ATGCGATGTGTTGGTCTTCGGACCGGAATTTACTGAAAGGATCGATGCGATCAAGGATACGATTCCGAACGTCAAGATCCGGCTGTTTGTAGGTCAGGATTGTCCCGCGTTTGCGGAAAGTTATTATGCGCTGACCGCCTGTTGTTCCTCGGCAAATCCGAAAATCAGCCTTTCCGACGACGACGATGCGGCCATTTATTTCTCGTCAGGCACGACCGGTTTCCCCAAGGCCATTCTTCATTCGCACAGCGCCCTGATGATGTCGTGCGAAGTGGAAATGAATCATCATGGCCAGACGCGCAACGATAATTTTCTCTGTATCCCGCCGCTTTACCATACCGGGGCAAAGATGCACTGGTTCGGCAGCTTCCTGGCCGGAAGCCCATCGTGTGGCTGCTGGTTCCGTGGGCGCAGGATATTCTGGACGCCGTCGAACGCGGTGACATCAAGCTGGAAAATTACAAGCTCGATCAGTGGCGGCTGATGCACATCGGCGCGCAGCCGGTTCCGCCCAGCCTGATTAAACGCTGGAAAAAATATTTTCCCGAACATGAATACGACACCAATTACGGGCTTTCGGAATCCATCGGGCCGGGGTGTGTCCATCTCGGCATTGACAATATCCATAAAGTCGGCGCCATCGGCATAGCCGGTTATAAATGGAACGTGCAGATCGTGGATGAAAACGGTCGGGCGGTTCAGCAGGGCGATGTGGGAGAGCTTTGTGTCAAAGGCGCGGGTGTGATGAAATGTTATTACAGAAATCCGGAAGCCACCGCTGAAGTTCTCAAAAACGGCTGGCTGTATACGGGTGATATGGCGCGCATGGATGAGGACGGATTCATTTATCTGGTAGACCGCAAAAAGGATGTCATTATCACCGGCGGCGAAAACATTTATCCCGTTCAGATCGAGGATTTTTTGCGCACCCACGATGCGATCAAGGATGTGGCGGTGATCGGTCTTCCCGATCACCGACTGGGTGAGATCGTTGCCGCAATCGTTGAACTGAAGCCGGGAAGCTCCATCTCGGAAAAAGAAATCGAGACGTTTTGCGGAGCGCTGCCGCGTTACAAACGGCCGCGCCGGATCATCTTTGATGATGTGCCGCGTAATCCCACCGGCAAAATTGAAAAACCGCGGCTCCGTGAAAAGTATTGCGGCGGCAGTCTTGTGGAGGCGCAGACAGAAAGTCATGAAGACCGATAAGATATTTAAAGATTGATTTATTGGCATAATGCCGGATATGCTTCTTAAAATTCATATTTTGATTTTGGCAGGCAATCTGGTGTAAAATGACACGAGGAGAAAAGCATATGGTTGCTTATCAGCTTTCTATTTTTGCGGAAAATAAGTCCGGGAAACTGGCCAAGGTTACCGGCGTTCTGGCCAGAGAGAAAATAAACATTCGCGCGACAACGATAGCGACAGCGGACACGTTCGGCATTATCAATCTGATTGTGGACGAACCTGAACGCGCCGAGCAGGCTCTGTCCGGAGCCGGTATGACGGCTCATCTCAGAGCGGTGCTGGCTGTTTTAATCCCCGATGCACCCGGTGCGCTGGATCACTTGATGCAGCTGCTTTATGAGGAGGGCATTAACATCAATAATGCCTACGGTTTTGTGCTGGAAAGTTCGAAAAAGGCGGTATTTGTGGTAGATGTCGATCAAATGGAGAAAACGGAAAAGCTTTTGGAACAGAAAGGTTTCAAGACGCTGGATACTCAATCTTTGTCCAAAATGTGATTACGATACAGGAGGGGAAAATATGGCACACGAAGATAAAGGAAAGTATTTTAAAAAACATCCGGAAGGTTCTCAAATAGATGATGAGCTAAAAGAGGAAATCATCAGCCAGGTGAAAAATAATAATATCACTTGTAAAAAAGCCGAGGAGATTGCGGACGAACTGGGCTTTAGCCTGGAGGAGACGGGACGGGCGATTGATATTCTTAATATTAATATTACCAAATGTCAGTTGGGGCTCTTCGGTTACGGTGAAACCAAGAAAATTGTTCAGCCGGCCAAAGAAATAGCGCCGGAGTTGAAGGAAAGCATTACATCGGCGCTGGAAAACGACAGGCTGTCCTGCGCCGCCGCATGGGAGATCGCCGGAAAATTTAATATTCCGCGCATGAAAGTATGCGCCGCCTGTGAGGCGTTGCAGATTAAGGTTAAACCGTGTCAGTTGGGCGCATTCTAGAAGAATAAATCAATATAGCTTTTCAGAATTTGAACCATCCGGTCGGCGTTCTTACGCGTGCAACTCGTTATTTCCTCGATGCTTAAAGGATCTTCCACCAGGCCGTTGCCGAAATTATCGATGGAGCAGACGCACGCATAAGGGATGCCCAGTTCCATGGCGATAACCGCTTCGTTGGCCATGGTCATTCCCACCAGATCGGCGAAGTGGGTCATCATTCTTATTTCCGCTTTTGTTTCCAGACGCGGCCCCGGTGTTTGCAGGTAAATTCCTTTTTGCACCACGTCCAGATGCGCGTTCAGGGCCGCCTTGATGATTTCCCGCCGGATCGTTTCGTTTAATGAAGGTATGATATGCACGGCGCTGTTTTCGTAAATGGTGGGCGTGGCGGTCAGCGTCATGAAGTCATCGGGGACAACGATCATTCCCGGTTTTAAATCCTTTTTCAGCGAACCGGTGGAGTTGATGCTCACGATTTCGGAAACGCCGATATCTTTCAGCGCCTGCAGATTGGCTCGGTAATTGATCATATGCGGTAAAATGTAATTTTTCGGGTCATCACCGTGTCTCAGAATCAGCGCAGTTTGATCCGCCATAAAAACGGAAGCTTTTCCGAATTTGTTCTTTACCGGCTGAACGGAGCTGTGTTTTAATATGTCGCTTCGTTCCAGAACCAATTTTGTGGAAATAATACCCAGCCTGTTCATAGGAGCCTCCTTGAAGCCGATTGTATAACAAATTCGGACGCGGCAGTCAAAGAATCGTATGAGATAGCATTTGACTTTCTGGGCTTGATTATGACATATAGACCTACGCTAAAATTTTTAAGGAGGGCTTTATCATGAGCAGTGAATTATTGGACGCTGCAACCGACGGTAACTTTGAAAGCGACGTTTTAAAGAGCGACAAGCCGGTGCTCGTCGATTTCTGGGCGCCGTGGTGCGGGCCCTGTAAAGCCATCGGTCCGATTGTCGAGGAAATGGCCGGACAGTATAAAGACCGTGTCAAAATTATGAAGTTGAATGTGGACGACAATCAGAAAACGGCGATCCGCTTTGGCGTTCGCAGTATTCCCACGTTGATTCTTTTTAAAGACGGTAACGTCCTGGAGACGATTGTCGGCCTGGTTCCCAAGGCCCGACTTGAAGATTTGCTCAAAAAAGCTTTGTAAGTCAATGGTTCAGTCCAAGAGGTTAAAAATAATGCATTCAGAAAAATTCGCGAAAGCAGCAGGATGGAAAATGATTTTGCCGCTCCTGGTGGTGTCGTTTGTTCTCGTCGGCTGTTCGTCTTTCAATCTTTTCGGCCAGCGTGATCTTCCCAAGGCCACTCCGGAAGGCATTTACGCCATGGCTGCCGAAGAATATAAGGACGGAGATTACAAAAAAGCACGGGAATATTTTTCACGCGTTAAGGAAGAATATCCTCTGCATGAACTGGCCGTGCTGGCGGAAATAGGGATTGCCGATTCGCTATACAGCAATAAGGATTATCCGGAAGCGCAAGACGCTTACAGCGATTTTATTTCGCTCCATCCGATCAATGAAAATGTTCCATACGCCATTTATCAGATCGGAATGTGTCACTACAACCAGATGGAAGCCATTGACCGTGACCAGACAGAAACAATGAATGCCAGAAAAGAATGGGAAAAACTGATTGCCCGCTATCCCGAGAGTAAATTCAGTATCATGGCGGAAAAGATGCTGAAAGACGTAAAACAGCGACTGGCTGAACGGGAATTCTATATCGGGGATTTCTATCTGACGCAGAAGAAGTACAAAGCGGCGCTGACTCGTTTTGAAAGGATTGCGGCCGAATACGGCAATGTCGGACTCGATTACAGGATCGAGAATTACATCAGGGAAACCAAGGCCAAAATTGTCGAAGAGGAAAAAGCGAAACTGAAAGAGGATGAGGCCAAGAAAAATAAAGAACAGGATAAAATAAAGAAAGAAGAAGAAAAGAAGAAAAAAGCTGAAGAGAAGCGGTTAAAGGAAGCCGAGGAAAAAAGACTTGCCGAGCAGGCAAGAATCAGGAAAGAAGAAGAGAGCAGGAAAAAAGCCGAGGAAAAGAAGCTAAAAGAAGAAGAAGAGAAACGACTTAAAGAGCAGGCTCGGATCAAGAAGGAAGAAGAGAAGAGAGTCAAAGCCGAAGCGAAGAAATTAAAGGAAGAAGAAGCACAGAGACTCAAAGAAGAGGCCAGAATCAAGAAGGAAGAAGAGAAGAAGAAAAAAGCTGAAGAAAAGCGGTTAAAAGAAGAAGAGGAAAAGAAACTGAAAGAACAGACGAAGACAAGCAAATAAGAAGAAAAGGACAAAGCGTCAAAACATAAACATCGCTATTCGTTTTCATGGCAGGAATTCTTCCATCTTGATTTTTCTGATGATGTCCTGTCTGTCGATTTCCGGCTTCACGGAAGTATCAATCTTAAAACGGCAGTCCGCCGCTATTTCATCGATTGTTTCAAAATCAATTTTCTGCTTTTGAAACAGCTCCCATCGTCCGTCCGAAACGTTATCGTTATTCAAAACTCTTTTTTCCAGTCTTTTTTGGGTCACGTCATCGGGACAGACGCATTCCAGCACAAAAAAACGAATCTGAAGTTTTTCGGCCAGCGCCAGCGCCTTTAATCGCTCCGCGCGTTTTTTGAAGGAAGCATCGATAATCACCGCCTTGCCCTGTTTCATTTTCTGCTCCGCCAGCGCCAACGCTTTTTCGTACACAAGACGGGAAATATCGTCGGAATAAATGCCGGCGCCGAAATGTTCATAACGCCTTTCCGTTGCCTTGATATCGAATAATGTTTTCCGCAGCACGTCGGTGCGGATAATTTCTGCGCCTAAACGATGGGCAAGATCTCGCGCCTGATAACTTTTTCCGGAGCCCATTAATCCGGCGGTCAGAATCAGAACCGGCTTGTCCAGCCGGGCGGCATACGTATAGGCGAGATCAAAATAGCGCTGGGCCGTTAGGGTGATTTCCCGTTGTTCCTTGGCGTTGACTTCCTTCTGAGACAGACGAAGGCTGGTGACCTTGCCGCGAACGAAAGCATAATAGCAGCGATAAAAATTCAACAGTTTCAGCAGATCGGTGTCGCCGGAATATTTGATATACGATCGCACAAAATTTTCAGCCTGTTGTGGATATCCGTTGAAATCGATGTCCATCGTCAGGAACGCCACATCTTCGGCGACATCGCCCCAGCGGAAACGCTCATTGAATTCGATGCAGTCAAAAATTGTAATTTCCTCGTTCATGCAGATATGATCCAGATGCAGGTCGCCGTGACAGTCCCTGATCCGGTGATCGGAGATCCTTTTTTCAAAGGTCGTTTTATTTTTCATCAGAAATGTATTCACATAGCCCCTGATAAATTCGTACTGGTATTCGGGAATGGTGACATTGATGCAGCCGGCTGTTTCATTAAAATTTTCCTCGTGGTTGTGACGAATGTTTTCGATTGTGCCCATGTCATCGATGCTGTTGCCGGTACGCGCATTCCGATGAAACAAGGCGATTTTTTCAGCGAGGGCATCCATGGTTTTTTCGTCCGCTGTTCCGCGTGCGAGAAGGGTTTTGAGCATTTGATCGGGCGGCAGCTTTTTCATGCGCACCGCATAATCAATAATCTCGACGCCTTCATCAAGCGTGATGTCGCCCCGGGCCGTTCGCGATATGGCCACCACGTCCAGATACGTGCCGGGAGCAAGTCTTTTATTCAATGTCAGTTCTTCTTCACAGAAGAATTTCCGTTTGTCCAGGGTTGTAAAATCGAGAAAGTCGAATCGAAGCGGTTTTTTTATTTTGTAAACAAAGTCTCCGGCGATGAAAACACAGGAAATATGCGTCTGGATGAATTCCACCTCCGCCGGCTTGTGAGGATAAAATTCCGGCTTCTTCATGGCTTCAATGAACGGAAAATGAGTCATCATGCCTGTCCGCCTGATTATAATTTTAGAATTATCTAAACAATCGCGAAACGATAATCAAGGCAAAAATCAGAGTGTGGGTATAAGAATTTTTTCGGCGGAATCAAGAAAAT
>JAGVUJ010000094.1 GCA_019136325.1 Deltaproteobacteria bacterium | reverse complement strand
TGCTTCTTTACTACAAAAAAGATCCGGACAAAATCATCAACGGGAAGGCCGGTTCAGATAAAACCGGAAAACTGGAAAAAATCGAAGCAAAGGGCCATGTTTCTCTTGTTCAGGAAAACAGAAAGGCAACCGGCAATGAGGCCGTGTATTTTCAGGAGGGCAATAAGGTAATCTTGACCGGCAATGCCGTATTAAACGAGGGAAAAAGTTCGATCAAGGGAGAGAGGGTCATCATCCTGATTGATGAAAACAGAGGCATTGTGGAGAGCGGTGAACAGACAAAGGTGAAAGCGGTAATCTATCCTCAGGATCATAAAAAAATGGAATCAAACAAAAAATAAAATTTGTTGATCGGAGAACATGAGCGACTTAACGGCTAAACGTTTAACGAAAATTTACAATAAGCGCAAGGTTGTCAACCGGATTGATTTGGCGATTTCCCCGGGCGAAGTTGTCGGTTTGCTCGGTCCGAACGGAGCGGGAAAGACAACAACCTTTTACATGATTGTCGGACTGGTCAAGCCGGACGGGGGAGAGATTTTTCTGGACGGCGAAAATATCACCGGGTTACCCATGTATTTAAGAGCCCGCAAAGGTTTGAATTATTTGCCGCAAGAGCCGTCCATATTCAGAAAGCTGACCGTCGAAGAAAATATTCTGGCCATTCTGGAAACGCTGGATTTGAATGATGAGGCACGGAAAGCACGTCTCCGTGAGCTGCTTAATGAACTGGATCTGACCGCTCTGGCCAAGCATCACGCATATTCGCTCTCCGGAGGAGAAAGAAGACGTGTCGAAATTACACGCGCTCTGGTGACGTCACCCAAGTATATTCTTCTGGATGAGCCGTTTGCCGGCATTGATCCCCTGGCCGTTGCCGATATCCAGAAAATCATAGAAAAACTGAAAGCCAAGGGAATAGGGATCATTATTTCCGATCATAATGTGCGGGAAACCCTTTCCTGCTGCGATCGGGCTTATATTGTCAATGAGGGGGCGATTCTGGTGGAAGGGGCGCCGGACGAGATCGCTCAAAGCGAACTGGCCCGAAAATTTTATTTCGGAGAATCTTTCAATTTATAACACGTTTCAACCGATGATTGCGGATTATGGCCTTTGAGTTAAAACAAAATCTGAAACTTTCCCAGCAGTTGATTATGACTCCTCAACTGCAACAGGCAATAAAGTTGTTGCAGTTGTCCCGTCAGGAACTCGTGGAAGCAATCAATCAGGAAATGGAAGAAAATCCCCTGCTGGAAGAAATTTTTCCCGACGAGGGAACCGGTGAAGACGCGGGCGAGGATTTTGAGAGGGATGTGCTTTCTGCGGAACGCGACAATATCAAGGCCGTTGAGCATACGGAAGAGATCAATGTCGAAAAAGGAGCCGGAACGGAAGAATTCGACTGGGCAAGTTATCTGGAGGACTACGGACCGGTCGGTGTCACTTACGGCGGCAAGGACGGCGAGGAAACATCCTGGGATAATGTTCTGACGGAGGGACAGTCGCTGACGAAGCATTTGAGCTGGCAGATGACGCTGTCGTCGTTCTCGGAAGAGGAGGAAAGAGTCTGCAATCAGATCATCGGTAATCTGGATCAAAACGGATATTTGTGCGCGACCGTTCCGGAAATTGCGCAACTGGAAAATGTCAGCGAAGAATTCGTGGAAGGTGTGCTGAAAAAAGTTCAGGAATTCGATCCTCCGGGGATTGCGGCCCGCAATCTTCAGGAATGCCTGTTGATTCAGGCCCGGATGCTGGGTGTAAAAAACAAGATTATTGACGTGATCATCAGGGAATACCTCAAAGAGCTGGAATTAAAAAACTACGTTCACATTGCGCACAAGCTGAAAGTCCCGCTGCGGGAAGTGGAAATCGCGGTGTTGCTGATCAGCCGAATGAATCCCAAACCGGGAAGCATTTATTCGGAAGAAAAGATTCAGCCGATCATTCCAGATGTCTATGTCGTAAAATCAGGCGATGAATATAAAATAATTCTCAATGATGACGGTTTGCCGCGATTGCGCATCAGTAATTTTTACCGCGAAATAATGGCCGGGATTTCCAGTCACGGTCATAGCGATGCGGAAAACGGCAAAAAATACATCAAGGATAAAGTTCAATCGGCGACCTGGTTGATTAAAAGCATTCAACAAAGGCAGAACACCATTTATAAAGTGGCGGAAAGCATCGTTAAATTTCAAAAAGAATTTTTTGACCGAGGCATTGATTTTCTTAAACCGCTTGTTTTACGGGATATTGCCGGTGACATCGAGATGCATGAATCAACCATCAGTCGCGTGGTCAACAATAAATACATGCATTCGCCGCAGGGAATTTTTGAAATGAAATATTTCTTCGGCAGTTCGATCAAGACAACATCCGAAGGCACAATCGCTTCCAAAAGCGTCAAGGAGGAAATCAAACAGATCATCAGTTCGGAGCAACCGCGAAAACCTTACAGTGATTGCGAAATCGTCGATTTACTGAAGGCCAAGGGTATTAACATCGCCCGTCGCACCGTCGCCAAATATAGAGAAATGATGGGAATTCTTCCTTCTTCGAGAAGAAAGAAATATTTTTAGCGTTTTGGCGGGATTCGGCAGGAAGGGGGGAAAAATTTTGATTGACTTTTGGTTTTTACCTCAATATATGACGAACCTCTTTATTGCCGGCTCGAGAAACGTTTCCTATTCAATAAGAGATTGTCGAGGAGAATAATTCAATTAATCAAGGAGGAACAATTATGAAAATTTCGGTAACTTTCCGAAACGGTGAAGGAGAGAACTGGCAAAAAATTTACGCTGAAGAAAAAATGCAGAAACTGAAAAAATATCTGGATGCACCCGCCGAAGCTCATATCGTTGTTTCCATAGAAAAATTCAGAAATGTTACAGAAATTAATTTAAATTCAAACGGATGGAACATAAACGCTAAAGAAGAAGCCAAGGACATGCGCGTTGCGCTGGACCGATGCGTGGAAAAAATTGAAAAACAGCTCAAAAAACAGCGGGAAAAGATAAGGGAACATAAACCCAAAAGCATCAGACGGTCTGAGGAAAAACAGACTCCTGCGGATGAGACGGATGAAACAACGGCAAACAAATTGATGGAGACCAGAAAACTTATTTTAAAACCGATGTCCTTTGACGAAGCCATCATGGAACTGGAAGAGGGCAATGACCGGTTTATTCTTTACCGGGATTCTTCATCGGAAAACGTCAGCATGATCTACCGCCGGGATGACGGCAATTACACCCTGATCGAAACGAATTAAAACAGGAGGCGTTCGGTTTTTCATCTGGCAGGTCATTAAGATTATTATTTGGTTTGGATAATGCGGTTAAATCAGATTTTTAAAATAGAATATATCAACGCCGGTTTGTCGGCCCGGGGCAAGGACGACGCCCTGGCGGAACTGGTGAATGTTGTCAAGGACGGCGGGCTACCATTAAACACGTCTGCGATCATCGATATTTTAAAGCAGCGGGAAAGCCTTGGCTCCACGGGAATAGGAGAGGGCGTGGCCATTCCCCACGGTAAAATATCCGCTCTCAACGAAATTGTTGTGGCCTTCGGACGCAGCAGAAACGGCATCGCTTATGATTCCCTGGACGGCAAGCCGGTTCATCTTTTTTTTCTGCTGCTTGCGCCGGAGAATTCCGCCGGCCAGCATTTGAAGATTCTGGCGAAAATATCCAAAATGCTTAAGGACGTCAATTTCCGCAATAAACTTTTAGGAGCAAAATCCCGGGACGAATTGTATAAAATCATTATCGAACAGGAAAGTGCTTGCATTGTCTGAAAATTAAAAAAGCGTCAAGAAGTATCGTATTCCTGATGACTCCCCAACAAAGCCGTAAAATTCAATCAATTTTGCGGCTTTTTTATTTGTTGTTGTAAAATCGATGAAAACTATGCTAAAAACCTGCAAACCAAAGGAAATTACCAAATGAAGAATTTGCGGGTGGTGATCATAACAGGCCTCTCCGGTTCCGGTAAAAGCACGGCGCTGCGGGCTCTGGAAGATGTCGGATTCTTTTGTGTCGATAATCTGCCGGTCATTCTTCTGCCGAAATTCCTTTCCATCACAATTGCGTCCTCGCCGGAGATTAAACAAGTGGCTCTGGTTATGGATTTAAGGGAAAGAACCTTCCTGGACAAATATGGCCGGATTTTCGCGAGCCTGAAAAAAGAGGGATACAAAATTGAAATTCTTTTCCTGGAATCCAGCGACGAATCGCTCCTGCATCGTTTCAGTGAAACCAGACGGGTCCATCCTCTCTCAGAGAGGGGAATTATCATGGAGGGAATTCTGCTGGAAAGAGAGAAGTTGTCATCGCTGAAAAAAATGGCGAATAAGATTATTGATACAACATCTTTTAACGTTCATCAGTTGAAAGACGTTATCCAGCGTCATTATTCCAATACATCCCGAAGTAAAAAAATGGTGATTAATGTCACGTCATTCGGTTATCGTTACGGATTGCCGGTGGAATCCGACCTTGTTTTTGATGTCAGATTTCTGCCCAATCCTTATTTTATTGACGATCTGAAAAATTTCGACGGTAATAATAAAGAGGTTCAGAACTACGTTTTACGCAACAAGGAAAGCAAACAGTTTTTTGAAAAAATCAAAGAATTGATGAATTTATTAATTCCTCTCTACGAAAAAGAGGGCAAGGTTCTGCTCAATATTGCCCTGGGGTGTACGGGAGGAAAACACCGTTCCGTCGTCATGGCCAATAAATTAAGTTCGTTTTGCGCCTCGATGAAGTACATGGTTAACTTGAATCATCGGGATGTCAACAAAAACTAGGAACAGCAGTCCTCTCTTTAAAAAATCCGACTATCGGGTTATGTTGTCTTTAATCCAATGATCATCCCACCATTCCTTCGGATCGACGAATTGTCCGCCGACAATAATGCTGAAATGAAGATGATCGCCGCCGGCCAGTCCGGACATGCCGGAAAGGCCTATTTTTTCGCCTTTTACCACGGTTTTACCGACGGTCGTATCAATGGAAGACAAATGAGCGTAGAGGGTGAACAATCCCAAGCCATGGTCGATAATCACCGTATTGCCGTAAATTCCCAAAGCGCCGGTAAAGGCCACGATGCCCTTATTAGACGCTTCAATCGGACTGCGGGCGTTGGATGCCAGATCAACGCCTGTGTGGATGGATTCTCCGACAACTTTTCCATTATAAACATAGCTTCGCCTGTCACCGAAAAGAGCCATGGGCGCGGCATCTTTCATTCGGAGGAAGCTGCCTTCCCAAAGTTCTTTCGATGTTGATTTCTGACAAATCTTCTGTATGGCCACAAAATTATCATTACGCATTTGAGAATTTACGTAAACAAACACTTCCAGAGGTGTTTTGCCCTGCAGAGAAGGAACCATGGCCTGAAACTCCGGCATTTTCTGCCGGAGAAAATTTTCACTGAGATTCATTTTATCGGCGCGGAATTTCTTTTCTTTGATCACACAAGGCACGCCCACATTTGTTTCATTGCCGGCTTCATCGCGGGCAAAAATCATAATGCTTGTTGATGTCTTGTCCGCATTCATCGGCAATGCGAAATAAGTGATATATGCGGGTTTGTTGTCGATGACGATGGCATGGGCGGGGGACAGGTAATTGTTAATATATACTCCCGTGGAGGAAAGGGCTTTGGACGGTTGATAGGCGACAAAACCCGTACCGCCCTGATTGATGTAATTTATATTTTTTACAAGATTGATCAACGGCGGCACCGTATCGATTTTCGTTGCCAGTGAAACCACCGCTTTATTTTTGAAAAGAGAATGATCGGTTGCCGTTATTTTAAGTTCGACCGGCCCGTCATGAAGTCCAAGTTCTCCGGCGCTGATGTTCAACGTCAATGTTTCCTGAGCGTTTCCCTTTTGGGGGATGCGTTTATCGGCAAGAATCTTTCCCTTGTTGTCCTGAACGATTTCGGCGGTTATTCGGGAGAGGCCGCTGCTGGAATCGGAAAAATTAATCGTAACGGTTTTTTGTCGGCCGATCGCTTTAACATCCTGATCAAGCTTGACGGAAGGCTTTCCCAGTTCAATATGATTGCCGAAAATAAACCAGCCGACAGCGGCGACAATTAAAACCGCGATGATGATTTTATAATCAAAACGAAACCATTTCATAATAATCTCCTAGCGTTGTGATATACAGGTGATGGCGCGGCTTATAATAGCTTTTTGATGGTTTTGCAAGGGAAATTCCTCGAAACCATTGGGAAAAGTTTTCCCGCCGCAAAGTTAATTATGCCTTGATATTGTAAAAAAGCATTGTTATATTCTTCATTAAGAGTCGTATTCATTCGGCTGTTTTCATTAAAATCAGACATAAAATTCTGGAAAGTTGGATCGCTATGCTTGCAAACAAAAGAATTGTTCTGGGTATCACCGGGGGCATAGCCGCTTATAAGGCGGCAGAGTTGACACGCGCTCTGGTTAAGGAAGGCGCCAGAGTCAAAGTCATTATGACCAAAAGCGCAATGGAATTTATCACACCTTTGACCATGCAGACGCTTTCACAAAACAGGGTTTATACCGACATATTTGTTCCGACGGAAGAGTACGACATGGCTCATATCGCTCTGGCTGAGTTTGCCGATGCTTTTGTCATTGCACCCGCTACTGCAAATATAATCGGGAAAATAGCTTCCGGACTCGCGGATGATTTGCTTTCCACCACGATTATGGCCCAAAGCAAGCCCACACTTATTTGTCCGGCCATGAATGATAAAATGCTGCAGAATCCTATTGTGCAGGAAAATATCGAAAAACTGAAAAAAAGCGGTTACATTGTCATGGAAAGCGGGGAAGGCGAGCTGGCCTGCAAAACGACGGGGAAGGGTCGTTTGCCGGACGTACCGGAGATTCTGGAAGAAATAACTCGGCTTCTTGTTCCCAAAGATTTTGATGGCGTGAAAGTTCTCATTACCGCCGGTCCCACTGAAGAGCCGCTTGATCCGGTGCGTTTTATCACCAACTTGTCATCCGGTAAAATGGGGTATGCGCTGGCTTCCGCAGCGCATCGGCGCGGAGCAAAAATTACTTTGATCAGCGGACCAACGTCGATTCCGGCCCCTCCGGTTGAAAAACTTATTCACGTGCGCACGGCCCGGGACATGCACAAAGCCGTGGTGCAAAATTATAAAAATGCCAAAATCATTATTAAAGCTGCGGCTGTGGCTGATTATCGGCCGAAAACAACAGCGGAGGAAAAAATAAAAAAGAGCGGGAAAAACATTTCTCTGGAGTTGGAAAGAAATCCGGACATCATCGCGGAAATAGGGAAGAACAAGGGGAATCGAATCCTCGTCGGTTTTGCCATGGAAACGCAAAACCTGTTCATCAATGCCCGTGAAAAACTGATCAACAAAAATATGGACTTGATCGTTGCCAATAATCTGCGGCAGGAAGGAGCCGGTTTCCGCACGGATACCAACATTATAACCATAATCGACCGCTCGGGTAAAAGTGAATCATTAGGTAAAATGACCAAGATTCAAGCGGCCGGCGCAATTCTGGACAGTGTGAAAAAAATAATGTCCGGAAAGGGACGCGTCAAAAAATAAAAGGTGTTAAATTCCATCCATGACAAAAAATGAATTGCAGACCGAATTACTCCATGCGGTCCGGGGATTGAAAGGGCAGGTGATTCACAAAGACAGTCTGGCTGTCGGAGTCAACTGGAGCAGATCGCCAAAGACGGGAGTTTCCGGAATTCAAACTGTTCAGACGAAAGAAGATATGTTGAAGGCCGTTCGCCGGGAGATGGGCGATTGTCAACGTTGTTCTCTCGGACAAACCAGAAAGAATCTTGTCTTCGGCGTCGGCAATCCGGAGGCGCGAATTGTCTTTGTCGGAGAAGCACCGGGCGCCGATGAAGATGAGCAGGGACTTCCGTTTGTCGGCCGCGCCGGTCAACTGTTGACCGACATCATCGTTAAAGGGATGAAACTTCAGAGAAAAGATGTCTATATTTGCAATATTTTGAAATGTCGTCCGCCGGGAAACCGGAATCCCCAACCGGATGAAATTGAAAAATGCGAACCGTTCCTGAAAAAGCAGTTGGGGATTATATCGCCGGAAATCATCTGTGCTTTGGGAACATTTGCTGCAAAAACTCTATTAAAAACAGACATTCCCATTTCAGCGTTGCGGGGACGTTTTCATCTGTACGAAGGCATAAAATTAATGCCCACATATCATCCGGCGTATCTTTTACGCAACCCTTCGGCTAAAAAACAGGTTTGGGAAGATGTGCAGATGATCATGAAAGACGTCGGAATATAATTTTTATCACAAAGCATCGCAAAGGTGAGCCCATGTTGAAGAAAATCAAATATGCATTGATTGCCGTCTTTATATTTACTGGCGTGTTGGCCGGAGCCCAGGAAAAAAGTCCTGTTTTTAATATGATAACCGTTAACGGCGTCATCACGGCGCCCACCGCGAAATATATTGCCGCAGCGATTGACGAAGCGCAAAAAGAAAACGCCCAGGGGTTGATCATCTTGCTTGATACGCCGGGAGGAATGGATACCGCGATGCGCGATATTGCCAAAAGTATTCTCAATGCCCCGCTGCCGGTGATCGTTTATGTATCGCCGTCCGGGGCCCGAGCCGCTTCTGCGGGAGTCATTATTACGGAAGCTGCTCATATAGCCGCAATGGCTCCTGGCACGAATATCGGCGCGGCTCATCCTGTCGCGATCGGTCTCGGCGGTTCAGCGGGAGAAAAAGATAAGACCATGACGGAAAAAATTGAAAATGACGCCGCTGCCTACGCCCGCAGCATTGCTAAAACACGGGGACGTTCGGAAGAGTGGGTGGAAAAGGCGGTGCGTAAGAGCGAATCCATCACGGCCGAAGAAGCTCTAAAACTGCGGGTGATTGATTATGTCGCAACGGATGTTGCGAAGCTGCTGGCGGCCATCGATCAGAAAGAAGTGACGCTGATCAGCGGCAAAAAGATTCTATCGACCCAAAATGCGGTCACGAAAGATAAAAAAATGGGAACGCGTCAGGGTATTCTTTCCGCCATTTCCGATCCGAATATTTCCTATATTCTGTTGCTGGTCGGGCTGGCGGGGCTTTATTTCGAATTGTCCACTCCGGGAGCAATTTTGCCGGGCGTGATCGGCGGCATATCTCTCTTGCTGGCGTTTTTCGGACTATCCACACTGCCGGTAAATTATGCGGGGATTTTATTAATTGTCTTCGGAGTCATATTATTTATTGCGGAGATTAAAGTCATGAGCCACGGCATGCTGACGGTCGGAGGAATCATTTCATTAATTATGGGATCCGTATTGTTGTTTGATACGCCGGAACCGGCGTTGCGTCTCTCCTTTCAAGTATTGATACCGGCTGTTGCGGTTGCCTCCGGTTTCTTCATCGTCATCATTCTGCTGGCGGTTAAAGCGCAGATGAGAAAACATTTTACCGGCGCGGAAGCCATGATCGATGCGGAAGCGGAGGTGGTTAAAGATATCGATAATGAAGGCGAAGTCTTCATCCTCGGTGAATACTGGAGAGCGACCAGCGCGGCGCCTGTTAGAAAAGGGGCAAAGGTGCGGGTGACCAGGGTCGACGGAATGAAATTGATGGTTGAAGAAATAAAAAAATAAAACAGGTAAAGGAGGAAATGGCTATGTTTGGTACGTTGTCCATGCCGGTGCTGGTTGTCATCGTGCTGGTTGTCATGTTTCTGGCATCAGCGATTAAAATATTAAGTGAATACGAAAGGGCGGTCATCTTCCGCCTGGGCCGCATCCGGGATGCCAAAGGTCCGGGGTTGATTATCATTATTCCCGGCATCGACAGAATGGTCAGGGTGGATATGCGGACGATTACGATGGATGTTCCTCCGCAGGATGTGATTACCAAGGATAACGTTTCCATTAAAGTAAGCGCGGTTGTATATTTCCGAGTCATGGAAGCAAATTCCGCGGTGACGAACGTGGAAAATTATCTCTACGCCACGTCGCAGCTTGCCCAGACGACACTGCGAAGCGTCTGCGGTCAAATGGAACTTGATGAGATTCTTTCCGAACGCGAGAAAATTAACATGCGTTTGCAGGAAATTCTTGATCGCAGCACCGAACCCTGGGGCATTAAAGTATCGTTGGTGGAAGTCAAACATATTGACCTGCCCGAAGAAATGAAACGTTCCATGGCCAAGCAGGCGGAGGCGGAAAGAGAAAGAAGGGCGAAAGTCATCAACGCCGAAGGTGAATTTCAGGCAGCGCAGAAACTGATCGAAGCCGCGGCTGTCATGGAAACCCAGCCGATGTCTCTGCAGCTTCGTTATCTACAGACGTTGAATCAAATTGCTTCGGAAAATAACTCCACCACGGTTTTCCCGATTCCGATTGATTTGTTTAAACCGTTTTTAAAATTAAGCGACAAATAAATATTATTGTCATCAAACGAAATAAAAGAAAAGGAGAATAGTTCATGGTCGATAAGAAGCAGAATGTGTTAACCGGCGGCGTTGTTTTAATTACTCTCGGGGTGTTGATCTTTCTGAGCAAATCAGGGAGCTATCCTTTCGGTCAGACCTGGCCTGTATTGCTGATTGCCATCGGCATATGCACGTTGATTCAGAAATTCAGAGATTTCGGCGGATGGTTTATCACGCTCGCGGGCGCGGGATTTCTCTTTTATGAAATGTACGGATTCGATGTATCCCGGTATTCTCAATATATCCTGCCGGCTGTGCTGATTTTGCTGGGGGTATTTGTTTTGCTCAGAAAGAAGAAGTAATCATTCAAGAACGGATTATATTAAAATGACCATTGCTAAAAAAATAAAATCATCGATTTCGAATTCCTCGATGATAAGAAAAATGTTCGAAGAGGGCGCCGTAATGAAGAAAAAATACGGCGCCGATAAAGTCTTTGATTTCAGTCTGGGCAATCCCAATGTGGAACCGCCGGATGCCTTCAAGCGGGAATTAATCCGACTTGCCTCAAAACACATTGCTTTGAAGCACGGTTACGCTCCCAATGCCGGTTTTGCCGAGACAAGGCAGGCCATCGCAACGCAGGTGAATAAAATCTCCGGCCTGAACTTAAATGCCGACCATATTGTCATGTCTTGCGGAGCGGCCGGAGCGTTGAATGTTATTTTCAAATCATTGCTGGATCCGAACGATGAAGTTATCGTTCCCATGCCTTATTTCGTCGAATATCCTTTTTACATCGACAATTACGGAGGCGTGACCAAACTGGTCAAAACCAAAAAAGATTTCTCCCTGGACATCGAGGCGATCTCCGAGGCCATCAGCAGAAAAACAAAAGCTGTTTTGATTAATTCGCCGAACAATCCCACGGGAAAGGTTTACCGTACAAAAAACATTCAGGCGCTCGCTACGCTTTTAAAGAAGAGGGGTAAGGAATACCATAAAACTATTTATCTGATTTCCGACGAACCCTACAATGAAATAGTCTACGACAAAGTCAAAGTGCCCAGTGTGTTGAAGTCATACGCGAACAGTATCGTTGCCTGCTCCTATTCCAAAACTCTTTCTTTGCCGGGTGAAAGAATCGGTTACATTGCCGTCAATCCGGAGATTGACGATTGCCGGGATTTGATCAGTGCGCTGATTTTATGCACTCGGATTCTTGGATTTGTCCATGCCCCGGCATTGATGCAGCGGATTGTCGTGAAGCTGCAAAATGCAGCGGTGGATGTGAAAGTCTATCAGAAAAAACGCGATTTGCTCTGCAACGGTTTGTCTAAAGCCGGTTATACGTTTGTCAAACCACAAGGGGCCTTTTATCTCTTCGTCAAAAGTCCGATTCCCGATGACATGACCTTCGTCAAAAAGCTCCTGCAAAAAAATATTCTGGTTGTTCCCGGCAGCGGTTTTGGCGCTCCCGGCTATTTCCGGATTGCCTACTGTGTTGAAGACAAAACCATTATCAATTCCATGCGGGGATTTGCGGAGGCAATCCGGGAATGTCGATAAGCAATGTGGTCTTGATAAGAAAATCAGAGTAAATACCGTGCATCCTGTTACGTTTGAAATAAACATTAAAAGAGACTGAAATGGCCGCTGTAATTCCAATCATCATGAAAATTATCAGCATCGTCTTTCTGATTCTTTTTATTTTATCGGTGGTATTTCTTATTTTTACGTTCCGTAAGCCGAAAAAAGTTTCTATGCTTTCACTGGTTCTTCCGATTGTGATTAGTCTGATAACGTTTACGCTATACTCGTTTTTCATGCACTACAAACCGTCCATCCTGGTGCTGGTTTTAATGGGTTCCGCCGGCGTGTGCATCGGCATCCTCTGGTCTCAGTCAACCAGTGTTTATGTTGAAAGCGGAACAATTATGTCGCGCAATTCGATATGGTATCTGGTCGTTTGGGGAGCCGTTTTTGCCCTTACACAACTGATCTCCATTGTGACCCAACGACCTCCGTCCATCATCATGGCGCTCTTAATCATGAGCACGGCATCGATTATCGGCATGAACGGACGGATTATGCAGAGATATTTTTCAGTCCGATCCAATCCGGATGCGTCCGGGGAATCTTTGCCCGTATGCCGTCATTGCGGAGCAACTGTCGGAAGCGGAAGCGCCTTCTGCAACAAATGCGGGAATAAACTTTAACGGTGTAAAGGTTCAAGAACCATGATTGATATATCTTATATCACCAAGGCCAGAAAGGCGATACTGTGGACGGCTATTTCCGCAGTAACGTTCTTCGGTGCCATCGCCATTATATCGCTGGTGGTTTCATGGGGAGTCCTCACCAAACCCATGCAATATAAACAGGTCGTGCCGGATATCCGCCTGAGTCCCGGAGAAAGAAAGGTTTATGAATTTGAATCTTTCTGCCTAGATCATCATCGGGGCGGCCCTCGTTCGACGGATGTCTACAGCCTGATGAGCACTCCGGCAATCAAACTCAGACCTTACCTCAGGGAGATATTTGATGAATACCTCTCGCACCCGTCGCACTGGAAACAATACGACGTTCAACAGGCCGTGTGGTACACCGAAGGGCAAACGCAATGGGAAACCCTTACTCCGGACCAACGGAGGCTGATTAAAACCGCCACCGGAAAGGAAGACCCCGTTTCCGGCCATCCCGTCATTTTTCTGGGCCGCATGGCTTCGGCTTTCGGTATTGTGGTTAAAACCAATCTGACTCTGGCGTGCCTCGTCTTTTGTCTGGTTGTGTTGACGATGTCATCGCCATGGGCGGTCATTGAACGCGGCATCTCCTGGATGATCAGTCCGCGTCTGCTGCAAAAAGTTGCTCAAAGCCGCCTCGGTCAAACGGTTAACACCGTGGCGGACAATAAGGAACTTAACCGGGTGCGTATTCATCTTGACGTTTTGTTCACCAATCTGGTTTTCCGGATATTTTCGAGGAAACGCTGATGGGTTTTGCTGAAGTTTACAAATACATTATTTCGTATTTCGGAATAGGTTTTCTGGGCATCGGAATCCTGCTTTCCATCGGCTTGATAATTCCCGCCTGTTACTGGCTTTTCATCTCCGTATCCGTCAACAAAGGATCTGTGGTTTTCAGGCGGATTTTTTTGATGATTGTCATCATGTATATTTCTTTTGCTTACTTGCGTGCACCGTCCTTCTACGAGATTGGCGGATGGTGGAAAACGACTTTTTGGGCAGTCTTTGTCATCGGTTTCATTGCGCCTGTTCTCAGGATGGACATCGCGCGATCCGATCGTCAGAAAGATCGCGGCATGGCCTGGATATCCGGCGTGTGGTGGTTTCTGCTCATCTTCAGCGAAGCCCTCCTGGTTTCAGGAGCGCCTCATCAGGCGTTTGTTCTGTATCCTTTTATAATAGTTAGCGGCGTTCTTTGCGGTGGCATGATGGGAGTCACGGTTGCCCAAACGGCAAAACGGAAAATATCCGAATCAACCGAAGCAACAGGTGTCAAGTGAGAAGCATGAAACACCGTAAAAAAAACATCAGAGCCTTTTTATTCGAGCGTTGCATGGCGCATGCGCTTAACCTGTTTATTCTTTTCATCGTTATTTTGGGGCTTTCTATTTACGCTTTGGCCGATGGTAACGAGCCGATCAGCCTTAACGATGCGGTGGACGACGGCTTAGTGAGGATCGTCCAGTCAAGAAGTGCGGGCGGATATTCCCGGTTTATGATGGAATTAGAAAATGTCAGCAACCAGTCTGTCGCAATCGATCCCTACGGAAGCGCTTTTGATCCCCCGAGCGGGGTGAGAACGCAGCGAGTCGGGATCGGTCTTCCCATCAAGATGGGCGATAACAAAATGGATCTGCGCAAGAGTCTTTCCACTGACCCGTCTCAGGAAGCGCCTGTCGGTTCTCAGGCCGCTCAGGACAGTGCGGACGCGCTGCCCGCAGCGGCCGGAGCAGCAGCGGCCGGAGCGGCGGCCGCCACGGCTGCTGCGGGAGCACTGCTTACCGGAATGTCTCAGGGCGTGAGACCACGAGAGGTGATCAGTGATATTGCCGGATTCATCAGTGGTGATTCCGGCGCTGTTCCACCTGACGCACAAGTCGCCTCCGATCTTGACTATCAAATCGGCATGATCAAATCATACCGTGATCAGGATATGTCGGAACTGGATTATCAGAGGCAGCGGCTTGAAGCCGCCAGAGCGCAGGGTGCAGACGATGTTGTCCGTGATGCCCGGGCGGCGATAGGAAGACTTTCCGGTCAGATCAGTTCCTATGATAAGAATCTGGCTGAGCTTGGTCAGCAACCGTTGGAACACACTCAGATGGAGCAGCGCACTTTCGACTACACACGCGAAGATCTGGGCACTGCGGTAACGGAAGCAAAACAAAAACTTGAGGATTTGCGGGAAACGGGAAAATATGTAGATTTGAGCAATCAGTTGGCTGATAATTTCGGAACAGCTGAAGAAAAGGCGTGGTGCCACGATTTTATTGAAAAGCACGCCCAGCTCGGCCCCAACGGTTACGAGATTGATCCGGAAACGGCACGGCAGATGTATTCCGGTCTGAAAAAACAGATGTACGAATCCGACCAGATATTAAATGAAGCGGAAGCAGACTATCAGACCGCTGTGGCGGACGAGATCGGCAAAAAAACAGAGGTTGTAAAGCAGATCCGTGACAACGCGACACGGGTCAACAGGGTACTGGCCAAATTCGATCCGACCGGGACAGGCGCAAAAATCGTCGGATTGCAACAGAATATCTATGGAGCCATAGACGGCTACGAAAAGGGTGGCATTGCCGGCGCGGCTGAATCGGCGATGCTCAGTGTTGCCGATAATTATACGCAGGGTTATGCCAGCGGCAATTACAACGCGCTGAAGGATGCCTATGCCGAACAGGGACTGTCAGATGAATCCATTGCCGGACGACTGGCCAAGGCCAATTTTGAAACGGCCAATAACAAATACAATGTGCTCGACCAGGCCGGCAAGGCAATCAGCCATGCCATGGACGGTGACTATGGCGCCGCAGTGGATTCTACGCTAGATGCGCTGGATGCCAAAGATTCATTGAAAGAGGATTACGCAAAAACCAAGGATTGGGTGACCGGTGCAAAAACCGACACACCGGATAAGCCTGCCGTCCCGAAGCCCGATGCAACGCTTGATACAACACCTGAAGCCGGCAAAAAATCACTGGGAACCATGCGCCGGGAGTCCTTCGAAAAAACCCGTGTTTCTTTTGAAAACGAAACAAAAATGATGCAGGAACTCAACCGGATAGCGGATATTCCCGATGCCGATCAGAGAGCTGCCGAACTGGTCAAGGCCAGAAACGCCGATCCTTCAACCTTCAACGTGGTTCAGAAGCAATTGCATCCCGACACGGCGGAAGCCATTACGAAAACCAATGCAGATCTCAGCGATAAGGTTGTTGAACGCCAGGCGCAGATATTGAAGGAGCAAGGCTATGATTCAAGCGTACGCCTTACAGGTAAAAGGGGTGGTGCGGATACCGACGGGTATTGGACGATAAAAGATAAAAACGGCAATGTCTTTTCCGACAGTGAAGCGAAGAAACTTGCCGAAGGAGCGCTAAAGAAGGCATCAGATGATGTACTGAAACCGATGGGGACGGATGCCGACCAGATGGGACACAAGATCATGAACGACAGCCCCGAAAAATTTTCGGCAGATCCCAACGATCTCGGCATCAAATCACGGGACGGCCAGATTGAAGACGGCAAACTCATATTTAAGGATCACGAACAAACAGGAGGGCACTGGCCCACCGGTGACACCAAGGCGGATGTGGCTAGGGACGCAGCTCTGAAAGCGCCCGAAGATCGCATCTCCGATGCTGCAATGACCCGAGACAATGCCGAATCGCTCGGTGATGTCATGAAGACGAAAACAGGACATCTTGATGAAATCGCCCACAATAAAGGCGCCGTAGGTGAATCGGATATGCGCGATATGGCGCGTGAACTGACCAAAACCAATAACCGGACGTTTTTGCCGATGGCGGAGAAAGCAGGCGTGAAACCGACCGCTGAATATCGGGATCTGATGCAGAAGCTTGCCCTGGTGAAGGACGGCGATTTATCGAGTGACCAGCTTCCGCCGCGAGGTGAGATTGATAGAATTATCGCGGAAAATGTGGGTATGATTAAGAGTGCAATCAAAGATTAAGTTGAGGCATTGCGAGTCAGCAGGAGGAGCAATATGCAGGAAGCATTGAAAATGGATATCAAACACATCATGCAGCTCATCGCAGATGAGAAAATAACGCCATCTGCTTTATCACCTTTCTATGCGGAAGAACCGTGGACGAATAAGGTGTCAAAACTCGATTCTGCATCCATTCCTGTGGTGAAGGTCGTATGCGATCCTGCAGTGTCGGTCAGCGCAAGAATCATTTCCCCCGATGGAATAGTCGTAACCCGCATATACGCGGACAAACGTGGTCAGATGTTGGTCAGGCACTGGCTCGACAAGGATGGTTTGCATAATTTCAGGCAGGTGGAGGAAAAAGACATCGCTGCTGAGGCCGCTCTGCGGTTAATGCTGGATATTCCTCCTACCAGGCTCGACATTGATACGGAGATGTCTGAGGCATCGTTTTGCGCATTTCTTGGTCTGATTGATGGCTGGAGGGAAAAAACACTTTTATCGCTCATTGATCGCAAACCCGGCGGGAAATTTTTATTTACCGTAGATGATCTGTATACCTCATTTCGCCGAAGCATCAGCAGCAACGATTTGCGCTGGTTGACGCCCCTGGTCAAAGAATTTTATTCAGGGAATCTGGATGTTTCTCCGTCCGTGTTTAAGGAAGCTTTTAAGAATATCATCCCGAAGTTTGCAGAAGCGGGTGCACAGAATATTAGACTTTCACCGCTTGGCGAAGAGATTTGTTCAACGCTGGGCGCGCCATTGGCAGCCCTCAAATTGACCGTCAGCGGAATTAAAAACGGCGCAATCTTCGAAGAAAATATTATCGGCGTGAGAGGAATGGGAATTTACTGCACCGTGGAGTTTGAGGAAGATCATCGTAACGTCACATTAAGAAATTCCTCCGGCCCAATGATAGAACTTTATATCCATTCCAAACTGATAGAAGCTTTAAAGGCGAGCAAGGAATCCGAGGCGCAGCGATCTGTTCAGGATTCGGTGCAAACCGTTGCGTCATCTTCCGAATCCGTCACGGCCCAATATCAGGAGCCGGTAAAGAAATTTTGTGCGGAATGCGGCAAACCTCTGAAGCCGGGCGCCAAGTTCTGCGCCGGATGCGGAACGAAAATATAATATCGTTACTTTGCTATTGACAGACCGGCATCACGCTCAGTACAGAGAAAGGAGGAACCGTTATGTTTTGTTCAAATTGCGGAACGAAAATCGAATCCGGGGCAAAATTCTGTTCATCTTGCGGAACCGCGGTGGCAAAACCATCAATAGGGCCTGCCAATCAGACGGTTTCTCCATTGTCTCAGCAGCCGGTTACGGCCAATCAGCAGCCATATTCTTTTCTGAAAAGACGTAAAGGATGTCTGATCGCTGTTGGTGTTGTTGCCTTTCTTTTTTTAATAGTGATTATTTTGGCCGTCATGAATGGCGGAGAAATCAGTTTTTCCACCGCAAATATTTCAGAAGCCTATATGGCATCCAAAATAAATCCCCGGACATCGGAACCGCTGATCAAAACGAATGTATTTCCCAGAAGAAAAACAACCACGATTTACGTCACAGCCCTTGCTAAAAATATTCCGGGGAAAACCAAGTTTTCAGCCGTCTGGTACCACATCCCTTCCGGTTCCAGTCTTAAATCGGAGAATGATCTGATCATTGATAAGGATATGTGGCTGAATTTCAGCCTGACGAATCCCCGTGGATTCGTCGTTGGAGATTACAAGGTTGAAATCCTCATCAATGACAAGGTCAAAGAGACATTACATTTTAAAATTGAGTAACCTAAGTTTCTAAAACCAGTATTTTCCCTTGTTTTTAAAGAAATAATGCTATGATCATCTACGCGTCATAACAAACCAAGTTAAATCGTTTTAACAAATGTCGTATCAGGAGGTATCGTGAAAATGACACGCAATGAAAATCATATTATCATTATAGCGGCGCTAATTGTCGGGATATGCTTTTTAATGGGCATTGCGATCGGAGGATATTTCATCGGCAAAGGCGGCACGCGTTTTAAATCGGATACACGGACCGTTACGGTCAAAGGACTTGTGGAGAAAGTTGTCAACGCCGATCAGTCTATCTGGATATTGCGTTTCCGTAGGGCGAGCGAGGATATTAAAGACGCTCAGACCAAAATCAGCGCCGACAGGGACGCCGGAATTGCCTTTCTCAAAAAACAGGGATTTAAGGATGAGGAGATGAGCCGTCAACCGACCCGAACTATCGATAAATTGGCGCGGGAGTATGATCAAAGTCAGGCAACCGAACGATATCGTTACGTTGTAACCAGCTCTCTGGTTGTGACAACCCCCAATATCGGTCTCGTCATTAAAGCTTTAGGAGAAACAGAGGAATTGCTGAAATCCGGCGTTGTTCTGGACGGTCAGGACGAAGGAACGGCCAATCCCCGCTACGTGATTACAAAGTTCAATGAATTAAGGCCGCAGCTTCTTGCCGAGGCGACAAAAAATGCGCGTATGACAGCGCAGCAATTTGCCTCCGATTCCGGAGCGCGTGTCGGTAAAATCCGTTCGGCCAATCAGGGGAATATCCAGATTTTCGGCAGCGACGGCAATGATGAATCCGCTCCCTACAGTCCGACAAGTACACCCGTAAAAAAGATCCGTGTCGTGAGCACTTTTGAATTTGAGTTGATATAACCGGATGTGATATTAAAAATACATTGTTCAACCGTTTCATAAGTCGGCAGATGAATGTTCTTTTTCCATACGGAAGATGCCATTGAACACAATATTATTCAGGTGATGAGGAGTTGATGAAATGAAAAAATGTTCCGCTTGCGGAGAGGTTCAGGAACCAGATGCCATTTTTTGTACGAATTGCGGACAGCGTCTTGCACAAGATGCTCAGGTAAAAATATGTTCTTCCTGCGGAGCATCCAATACACCCGAAGACGTCTTTTGCAGCAGTTGCGGAACCCGTCTGGACGGAAGAAAGCCGCAAACCTTGAATGTATCACCCATCGACAAACAGCTTCTGGCGTTAGCGAACGATTTCCTGTCTGTCCGGGAAACCGCTCAGGGGCGATTTGAATTTTCTTCCGAAACGGGAGCACGATCAGCGGTGCAACGCGTGAAGATAAAATACAACGCTTTAGCGATACTTGACCCGCAAATGAAACAATTGATCTTCTGGGAAAAAATGATGGAACGTTCCGTCGGCATGACCGTCGGCGCTTTTGCGGAAAAAACGGTTCAAAAGGGAATCGATGTCAACAAAAAAATTCACGGACAACTTTTATTCGGAGGTCCATACGGTTTTGAATACGGTAAACTCAAAGATGTTGTTAAAGCCATTGCCGGTGAGAATGGCTGGAGTTATAAAACGGCCATCTTCAAGCCGGATGTCATCAAGGACAAGGCTTCCAGCGATTTCTGGAAAAGCATACTGTCCATGAAAATTCTGATACCGCTTCTTGCTGTTTTTCTTATGGCGGTTATCGGATCAGTCGCTTACGTATATTTATCCGGACGTACCCATGGGACAAGTTCCGATCAAAATACTGCGGACAGAGGTTTTGCTCAAACAGGCGGTAATAATACTTCAAGCGAACAAATCATCAGTACCGATAAAGATACGTATAACTATGGTGATCGCATCCGCGTGCACTATTTCAATGCGCCGGGTCATTCCAGAGATTGGATATGCATCGTGCCGGTCGGCTCAAGAAATACCGATGCCGGAGATTATCAATACATACCGCGACGAGGGAACGGCGAACTGGTTTTTACATCGCCGCGACCGGGACGTTATGAAGCGAGAGCATTTTACAGGTACAGTCCAGGTCGATACAGGATTACTGCCCGGTATAAATTTACTGTAGTGGACTGAATTCCCCCTGCAGCGTGGAATGATATTTAACGCTTGCTCGAAAGATAGAAAAGAGTTATAAATATTTTAATCATTTCGTCAATTTAAATCAGTATGCGGCATGGATGACATGATACATTCCATGTTCATATAAAAATTATGGAAAAATTTGCTAATTATATCCTGAGTGAAAAAATATACGAAACCAGAAATTCTGTCATTTTCCGCGGCCACAAAGAGACGGAAGATCAACCCCTGATTATTAAACTTCTAAAAACCACCAATCCGACATCGTCGGAAATTGCACGTTTCAAACAGGAATATAGTCTTGTTAAAAATCTTGATATCGATAACATTATAAAAATATTCGATCTGGTGGAATATGACAACAAATACGCCATTATCGAAGAGGATTTCGGCGGCCTTTCGCTGAAGGATGCGTTAAGAAAAAAGGAGCTCAACTTAAAATCATTATTGCGGATTTCATCCAAAGTATCCGAGACGCTGGGATTAATTCACAAGAGCAACATTATTCATCTGGATATCAAACCCGATAATATTTTAATTAATCCGGAAAAGGGCGAAGTCAAGATCGCCGACTTCGGCATTTCCGCCGTACTGACTCACGCGAATGACGAACTGTACAATCCGGACGTGATCGAAGGAACCCTGTCCTACATGTCGCCGGAGCAAACGGGCCGGATGAACCGCGGCGTGGATTACCGGACGGATATCTATTCTCTGGGAGCGACTATTTATGAAATGCTGACCGGCGAGGTTCCTTTTAAATCCAAAGATCCCATGGAACTGATCCATTCACATATTGCGCGACAGCCTTTGCCGCCGGATCATCTTAATCCTTCTATCCCGCCGGTATTATCCGCCATTATTTTAAGGATGCTGTCAAAAAATCCCGAAGAGAGGTATCAGAATTGTCTGGGACTCATGGCGGATATTGATGAGTGCCTGAATCAACTGAATCAAAAGGGAAGGGTCGACGATTTTCCGATAGCCACAAAGGATGTTTCCATCCGTTTTAATATTCCGCGTACCCTGGTGGATCGTGATAACGAACGGATTGAATTGATGAGGTGCTTTGAGAGAACCTGCAAGGGCCTGAGCGAGATGATGCTGGTAACCGGCCAGCCGGGCATAGGCAAGTCGGCGCTGGTCAATGAAATTTACAAACCGATTATTGCCAAAAAGGGATATTTTATTTTCGGTAAGTATGACCAGTTCCGAAAGGATGTTCCTTACAGCGCGATCATTCAGTCTTTTCAAGGGCTCATCCGGCAGATCATCTCTGAAAGTGAAGAAAAGATTCAGGGCTGGAGGGAAAAACTTATTGACGCTTTGGGGCCCAACGGCAAAGTCATCACGGATGTCATTCCGGAACTGGAGATGGTTATTCACAAGCAGCCTGAATTGCCTGCGCTGGGTCCGGAAGAATCCATGAACAGGTTCAACCTGGTCTTTCAGAATTTTATCAACGTTTTTACATCGGAAGAACACCCGCTGACTCTTTTTCTGGACGATCTCCAGTGGGCGGATCAGGCCAGTTTAAAATTACTGGAAAACCTGATGACCACGTATGAAACGAGCTACCTGTTTTTAATCGGAGCTTACCGCGATAATGAAACAAACGATGCGCATCCGCTGACGCTTGCGCTGGACAAAATTCGCAAAAAGGGCAGAAAAATAAACAGCATTACTCTGGGGCCTCTGAACGTTAACAGCATCAATATGATCATTATGAATGTGCTGTTGTGCGACACTGAAAGATCCATGCCGCTGGCCGAACTCATTAACAAGAAAACGGCCGGCAATCCTTTTTTTGTCATTCAGTTCCTGAAAAATGTTTACGATAATCATCTGCTGCAACTGAATCCTTCCACCGGCTGGGAATGGAATATCGACAAAATACGCCAGATGCAGGTGACCGAGAACGTGATTGAATTCATGGCGGACAAAATATCTCATTTCCCGAAGAATACGCAGGAAATATTAAAAATCTGCGCCTGCATCGGCAACAGATTTGATTTGGAGCTATTATCGGTTGTTTCCGGAAAATCCATAGAAGAAACCCTGTCTGATCTGACGTCCGCGATCCAGGAGGATATGATCAGTCTTCACGGGAACATGTATAAATTCCTTCATGACCGGATCCAGGAAGCGGCATATTCCATGATTCCTGAAGCGGAAAAGGAAGCCATGCATTACCGCATCGGCAGCAATGTTCTTAAGAAAACCGGAGACAGAAATCTTCATGACAAAATATTTTATATTGTCGATCAGCTCAACAGGGGAATCAAGCTTGTCAGCGGAACGGATGAGGAACTTATGCTGGCCAGGCTTAATTTGCAGGCTGCGCAGAAATCGAAAAAATCTACGGCATACGCCTCTGCTTCATTTTATTTAAAAACGGCGATGGGGCTTTTGCCCGAATATTCCTGGAAAAGTCATTACGATCTTACCTATGCCATATACCGGGAGGCCATTGAATGCGAATATCTCAATTTGAATTTCAGCGAGGCCGAAAAAATATTTGATGCGGTTGTTAGTCATGTGAGATCGAACATTGACCGGGCCAATGTTCATACCCTGATGATCATTTTATATACAACGCAGGGAAACTATGAAGCGGCGCTGCGCGTCGGCATGGAAGGCATGAAAATGCTTGGCGTCCATCTGCCGGAAAAAGTCAGCGATGCGCGGGTGGGCTGGGAACTACTGAAACTCAGACTGAAGTTTGGCCGTCGAAAAATAGAAGATTTGATTGATCTGCAATACATCTCCATGCCCAATACACTGGATGAAGCAAAGCAGATGGCTGCCGAATATGTGAAATTGCATCCCGGAAAATCATTGGCGTCTCCGGAAGTCACGCTGTGGGAGATGCTTTCGTACGCGTATCTGGCCATTCATACCGGAACCGTGGCATTTTACGCCAATCCCAACTTATTTGCTTTTATCGCCATCAACGGTGTTTACAGGCTGCTGGACTATGAGATCAATTTCGAATATTCACCGTTTGCCTATATCGCCCTGGGATCCATTGTGGGATCATCGCTGGGATTTTATCAGCACGGTTACCGATTTGGGCTGGCAGCCTTAAAAACCAATGAGAAAATTGCCGATACGAAGAACAGATGCCGGATAGAATTTGCCTTCCCGATGTTTATTCAGCACTGGAAGAAACATGCCCGCAATGACCTTGATTATTTCAGAAACGCTTATAAGAACGGAATTGAAAACGGCGATCTCATTTTCAGCGGGCATAATGTCAATCTGATCGGCATGACACGGATCATGCTGGGTGATAATCTTGATGATATTCTGGAAGAGTACGGAAAATATAAGGACTTCCAGCTTGGCGGCAAGGATCCTTTTATCGCGCGCAATTACATGGAAAATACGCGCATGTGCCTGTGTCTGAAAGGGTTGACCGAGAGCCGGGGCTGTTTAAACGGCGATGGCTTTGATGCGGAAGAACAGGCCAATTATTATAAGAATGAGAATAATATGCTGGGCACTTTCTACTTCTCGCTGGTCCAGCTGAGAATCAATTATCTGTTTGGCAATTATTCGGTGTGCAGAGATCTTCTTCCCGATATGCGAAGAATTGTTCAAAAGAAGACAGCTCTGGGCAATCTCCACATACCCGAATTCTATCTGTATTCGTCATTGACCATGACGGCATCTTATCCCGAAGCCGATCCGATGGAAAAGGTAAAATATTTAATATCCCTCCGGGCCAATCAGGTGAAGATGCTGATGTGGGCAAAAGCCTGTCCGGAAAATTTCCAGCACAAGTATGACCTTGTGGCGGCGGAAATGATGAAAAACAAAGGGCGTTTCCGTGAAGCGCAGCAGCTTTATCACAAGGCTATCGCGGGCGCCAGGGAAAACGCATATAAGCAGGAAGAGGCTATTGCCTGCGAACGGCTCGCGCTGCTGTATCTCGATTATTCCTGCCGGGATGAAGCGGGCTTTTTCATGCAAAAAGCGCATCAATGCTATTTGTCCTGGGGGGCTTCGGAGAAAGCCAGAGACCTTGAGGAAAAATACCCGTCGCTCATTCCTCCGGAACAAAAGAAATTGGGCACCGGGACCATTACCGTGAGCGGTCCTTCGGGATCGATGACCATCAGCGGCTCAACGGAAACAACGAGCAGCACAAAAATGCTTGATCTGTCCACCGCGATGAGAGTTTCTCAGATCATCGCCAGTGAAATCATGCTGGACCGTCTTTTGCAGAAAATCATGCATGAATCCATAACGAATGCCGGAGCGCAGCGCGGTTATTTGATTCTGGAATCCGACGGCGAGCTTACTATTGAAGCCAGTGAGGATACGGACAAAGGAGAGATCCAGGTAATGCAATCCCTGCCTCTGAAAGATTGCGGAGATATCTGCCGTTCCATCGTCAATTACGTTTATCACAGCGGTGAAGACATTGTTCTGGGCAATGCCGTGAAAGAAGGGCTTTTCACCAGCGATCCTTACATTATGCGGCTTCGCTGCAAATCCATTCTGTGCACACCGATTATGAGCAAGGGCAAAATATCCGGTATCCTTTATATGGAAAACAATCTTACGGAAAATGCTTTTACGCCGGAACGTCTGGAAATCCTCCGAAGTTTTTCCGTACAGGCTGCCATATCGATCGAAAACGCCAGACTCTTTGAACTGGCTACAACCGACGGGATGACCAAGCTGTATGTCCATCGTTATTTCCAGCTTTTGCTCGATCAGGAAATGAAACGGTCGCGTCGTCAGAACAGAAAATTTTCACTCGTGATGATGGATATTGACAATTTCAAGTCTTTCAATGACACGTATGGACATCAATTGGGCGACAGAGTATTGAAAGATGTCGCCGCGGCGGCGAGGAGAACATCACGTTCGGAGGATGTTGCCGCCCGTTACGGCGGTGAAGAATTTGTCATTATTCTGCCGGAAACGGATTCAAAACAGGCCATGGTTTTAGCCGAGAGAATACGGGCGAGCGTTGCGGAAATCGAAATACCTTATGAAAATCAAAAATTGCATGTCACGATCAGCCTGGGTGTTTCCACCTATCCCGATCATTCCGAACAGAAGGAAGAGCTCATTCGCGCGGCGGATGCCGCACTCTATGCTTCAAAACACATGGGCAAAAACTGCGTCAGTTTGTTCGAAAAGAAAAACGCGATTCATCTTCAATAAGCGATGCGGGTCACGCGGGATGCGATGTCAGCCCTACGTGCCTGCTTTCATCGGCTTTAAGCAATTCGCCAGGGCTAGCCTATCAAAGGATCTTTTCAGTATTGAATATCGAACGTCTGGAATAAGCCGGCGTAGGGCTCTTCTAGAACCAGGACTTCTTCAACGCGCGCGGTTGGCGGGCCCTGATGACACCACGCCAGCATTTTGTCCACATGGTCGTCTTCACCTTCAAAGACGGCTTCTACGCTTCCATCGGGCCGGTTGCGCACCCAGCCGGTCAGATTCAATCCTCTGGCCGTTTCCTGAGTGACGGCCCGGAAAAAGACTCCCTGAACTCTGCCCCGGACATGAACGTGTAAACGTTTCAATGTTACCTGCCTATCAGTTTTAAAAATTCATTTTCGCTGATGATTTTAATGCCGGAGGATCTTGCCTTATCCAGTTTGGATCCCGGATCGCTGCCGGCGACAACATAAGATGTTTTCCTGGTCACGCCCGCAAGAACAGCGCCACCCAGATTTTCGACAATCGTTTTCGCTTCATTTCTGGCGAGGGTTTGCAGAGTTCCGGTAAAGACGAATGATTGGCCCTTCAGGGGAGCTTGATCCTGCTTTTCCCTGCTTCGGGGAACAACGCCGGCTCTGCTGAATTTGTTTATGACATGGATGTTTTTCTGCTCATGAAAAAATTCAACGATACTCGCGGCGATTTCCGGTCCGATTTCATCGATGGCCGTCAAACCTTCCTGCGTCGCGGACATCAGACGATCCATGCTGCCGAAATAATCTGCCAGAAGTTTAGCGGTGCGTTCGCCGACGTGCCGGATACCCAAAGCATAGATAAATTTATCCAGAGACGGATGTTTTGATCCGGCAATGGCGTCAATTAAATTCTGAGCAGATTTTGCCGCCTGCCGGTCAAGCGCGACGAGTTGTTCTTTGGTTAAAAAATAAAGATCCGCCGGATCGGCAATCAACTTGGCGTCAAAAAGCTGAGCGGATATTTTTTCTCCAAGGCCTTCGATATCCATCGCGCCGCGTGACGCGAAATGGCGGATATGCTCTTTTAACTGGGCCGGACAGGACATGTTCACGCAACGGTGGGCCACTTCGCCTTCATATCGGACGATCTCCGAACGGCATTCGGGACAACGGTCGGGCATTTTAAATGGTTCAGCGCCCTCCGGTCTTTTTTCCAAAATTACCCTGACGATTTCGGGAATCACATCTCCCGCGCGCTGGACGACCACTGTATCGCCCACGCGAACGTCTTTTTTACGCACGTCATCTTCATTATGCATCGTCGCCCGGCTGACCATGACGCCGCCGACATTAACCGGTTCCATGATGGCAACGGGTGTTAGCGCTCCCATGCGTCCTACTCCGACAAATATTTCCCTGACCACGGTGGTGGCCTGTGCGGCCGGAAACTTGCAGGCAAGCGCCCAACGGGGATTGCGCGACACATTTCCCAGTGTTTTTTGTAAAATCAAACTATCGACTTTTATGACAACGCCGTCAATTTCATACGGCAGGTTTTCGCGCAGGGAACCGATGCGCTCAAAATATTGTATGCAGGAGTTGATATCCGTTGCTCTCTCGATTAAATGATTGACGGGAAATCCCCAGGCGGCGATATTCTTCAACACGTCCCCATGGGTTGAAAAATTCATGTCTTGGACGTTTCCTATCCCGTAGAGAAAAATGTTTAACGGACGCCGCGCTGTCATTTTGGAATCAAGCTGGCGAAGGGACCCGGCGGCGGCATTGCGGGGATTGGCGAAGGGTTCTTCGCCTTCTTTAATCCGCCGGAGATTGAGTTTGTCAAAAGATTCCTTTTCAATGTAAACCTCGCCGCGAATTTCCAGAAAAGATGGCATCGGATGACCATCTGTTTGTTTCATTTTTAATGGCAGGGAAGGGATGGTTTTGAGATTGGACGTTACATCCTCTCCCGTGGAACCGTCGCCACGTGTTGCGCCTTTTATAAAAAAGCCGTTCTCGTAGATCAGATTTACAGCCAGACCATCCAGCTTCGGTTCAGCGATATAGGCTATCTCGTCCACTCCTGCCAGTCGTTTAATCCGGTGGTCAAATTCAATGATTTCTTCGCTGGAAAAAGCATTGGCCAGGCTGAACATCGGCGATGGATGATGGAATGATGCAAACTTGGTCAGGGGAGCGGCACCAACCCTCTGCGAGGGAGAAGAAGGCGAGTAGGACTCGGGATAAAGATTTTCCAAGTCCTGAAGTTCACGCATCAAGCGGTCATATTCGGCATCGGAAATTTCCGGAGCATCCTGTTGATAATAACGCTGATTGTGATATTCGACAGTTTCCCTTAACTCAGCGATTCTTTTTAAATCGTCTTGTTTATTCATTGCTTAACCAGTTTTAAATAAGGTTTCGCTTTAGAGGCTTCGGGTGGTGATTCAGGCTTTTTGGAAGAAGAGTTTTTTAGTAAATTTTCATTGAAAACAGAGTTCTTGACCCTGACACCGTTAATGATCGAAAAAATAATGACGGCTTTTTCCCACTCGGCGGAATGAGAAAAGTGTTCGACTTGATGTTTGTATTTATCCCATAAAGACGTAAGAGAAGCTTCATCGAGATGAAGAATGGTTTCGGCAATTTTGTTCAAAGATTTTTCCAGGCTGTTCATGTTGAAAATATTAACGATACCGGGCCATAAAGTCAAATCAAAAGCTCTTATTTTTTTTCGTTTGAATGTCTATTGTAAATCCAATAATCCATTTCCGGTTCTGCAAATTTGTGAAAAAATTATACCCGTAGATGAGTGGTAAATTAAAGTTTAATGAGGCTTTGAAATGGCAGTTAAAGAATGTGCAATTTGCAGATATAGATTCCCAAAATATTTCCCTGACAACACCTGCCCGCAATGCGAGCAGGTGTTCCGGAAGTGCAGGGAATGCGGCGGTCCG
>JAGVUJ010000378.1 GCA_019136325.1 Deltaproteobacteria bacterium | reverse complement strand
ACATATCGTCACGGATAAAATAATCGCCGCCATCGACCCGAACAAAGACGTGGACGGTTTTCATCCGGCCAACGTCGGCCGTCTCGTCACCGGCTCGCCGCTGTTTATTCCGTGTACGCCCCGGGGCATCATGGAGCTGATCGCCCGCACCGGCATTGAGCTTTCCGGAAAAGACGCGGTGGTGATCGGACGCAGCAACATCGTCGGCAAGCCCATGGCGTTTCTGCTATTGGCGCAAAATGCCACGGTGACGATGTGCCATTCCAAAACGAAGGACCTGCCCGCCGCGGCAAGACGCGCCGATGTATTAATCGCCGCCGTCGGAAAGCCGCACATGATCACCGCGGACATGGTCAAGGAGGGAGCGGTGGTGATTGACGTCGGCGTCAACCGCCTGGAGAACGGCAAACTGGCGGGCGATGTCGCGTTTGATGAAGTCGCTCCCAAAGCATCCGCTATTACGCCCGTGCCCGGCGGCGTTGGCCCCATGACCATCGCCATGCTCATGAAAAACACGCTGGACGCGGCGAGAATGGCCGCAGTGTAAGTCTCCTCATACGGTACAAGAATATTTGTTGTCATGGGGGTGCTGAAATTTGACAGATTTCTTTTCCCGCCTTATGAGAGGATTTCAAGGCAGAGGATACGCTTCAACTCCAGCAACGCTTTGGTTTCTCGTTGTTTTTGCCATTGCCGTTGTCTTGCGCTGCATTGCCTGGTCCAACACCGCTGTGATAACTCCCGACGGCGCCGCCTATATTTTTCAAGCCAAGGCCATTTTTTACGGCCAGTGGAAAGATATAGCCGATTGCAGTGCCGGCTTTAAATTTTTCACCATATATCCTTTCTTGGTTGCCGCCTCCTATAATGTTTGCCCGGACTGGGTTATCGCCGGCAGATCCATCAACTTTACCTTTGGCGTCGCAACCATCATTCCGCTTTATCTGCTGCTGCGGCAATTCCTGGACTATAGAATCAGCGCGTTGACCGCTCTCATTGTTGCGGTAAGTCCGTTTTTTGTCGGCACCAGCGTGGATGTCCTTAGAGATCCCACCTATTGGTTATTTGCGATGACGGGGCTGTATTTATTCACGGTATGCATGAAGAATGACAATTGGCTTTTCTTGTTTTTCAGCAGCCTTTTCTTCCTGCTGGCCGCATGGACAAAACATGAAGCCATCATCCTGCCGGCGGCATCTTTTATTTACTTGCTTTGGAAAGACCGCCATCCTGTAAAAATCCTTATTTTTCTGTCGCCGGTTGTGGCTGTCGTGGCGCTTGCCTTTATTATTGCCGGCTTCATGAACACTGCTGTAAGCGAACTGAACAAAGTGGATGTATTTGTGGCCGGTTTTTTAAATTCGTTTTCAAGTTATGCCGCTCTCAGCAACGAATTGGGCGTCCTGGAAAAAAGCCTGGACGGACAGACCCAGTCCATTTTGAAATTTTTCTTACGGGAAGCACAAATGAATATCTGGCTTGTTGCATTGGGAATGCTCATAAACCGGTTGCTGGAAGCTTCCATGTACGTATTGATGATCCCTTTCATTATCGGTTTTGCAAAGCTAAAAAGAATCAAGGAAGACCCTCGCCTGATATACTTTCTGTTTTTGGCTGCCGCTGTTCTTTCAGCATTGTATTTGTTCATCATCCAAACATGGGGATTGCAGTACCGCTATGTGGCGATATTTACTTTGTCATCCATTGTTTTTGCGGGGATTGGACTGGAAACCGTCGTCAAGTGGTCGAGCGCCAGATATCAATTGAAGGAGACGCTCGTGATTGCAATCCTGGCCTGCCTGATGCTGCTCTCCTCGCTTCCCAAGAATATGTCTGCAAGGGATCCGGACAAGATCGTCTTTAAAGAAATCGGCGAATTTATGGTCAAGCATGAGGGAGGCAATAACCGGGCAATAAGCGTTTCTTCCCCCATGGAAATTCAGAGATGGATATCGTTTTATGCGAATCTGAATTATCAGGGCGCCGTCTGCCCTGAAGCTTCCGATCAAACCAGTTGGGAAATCTTTGCGAAGCAAAAAACACTGGTGGAGCAGCTCAAGCAAAGGAATATACGGTACTTTTTATGGACGGAAAAAACCTGGTCCGGACGTGGTGTGGATGTCGATGGGCACCTTGAAAATTTAAAGAAATTGGGTGCATGGGAGCACAAAGATACGGGCAAAATGATCTTGTATGAAGTAATCTAATGAAAAATGACGATTACCGGCGAGCCTCGTGCAAATTTGAAGAGGGTTCGCCGGTTGCTTTTCCGGCCACGACGGCATAGCTGTGTCCGGAATAAAACCGGGCAATGATGCGGGCAATAAAAGACGGAATATACAAGTCTTCCAGTTTCTGTTTTACATATTCCGAAAGAAAATGTTTGCGCCGAACAATGGCAAAGCCGTGCTTGTGCAGCATGGCTTTCAATGAGTCGCTTGTGAAGTGATAAAGGTGATAAGGGATTTGCCATCCCACCCAGTGATCCCAGGTTTTTGTCGCGTCATGTCCGGCGTAATTGGGTACATCAACGACCAGGATGCCGTCTTCTTTCAGCCAGCCGCGGGCTTTTTGCAGATAGGCATTGGGGTCGGTCGTATGCTCCAGGGAATGCCACATGGTAATCACGTCAAAGCTTCCAGCGGGTATTTCCAGGCTGTCGATTTCTCCAACGTGAACGGGAATGCTTAATTCCCGGCGGACGTATTCGGCCACATCCGCCGACAAGTCAACACCCTCAACCTGATAACCCTTCTTGCGGCAGGCCAGCAAAAAATACCCCCGTCCACATCCGATGTCCAGCACTTTGCCCTGTTTTTTCAAAGCGCGAAAAAAACGCAGCCGCTGCGATTCCTGATCGAGTCTTCGCATCATTTCCGAAGAATCAATCAGAAGTTCCTGATTGTACTGACTCTGAAAGTAATCCTGCTGATAAAGAACGGCTAATTCAGCATCATCGGGGCGCGGGTCCAGAACGCCCAGGCCGCAATGGTCGCAGCGATAAACTTTCCACTGATCTTGAGAGTAAAGCGGGCTTCGCCTTGTATTGCCGCAGAGAACGCATTGCTTTGTTGAATTTTTCATGATGCTCGTAAGTTTCTCGTATTTGATGTCCTTGTTTGATCTGGCATAACTGCACAAAACCGCCAACTTTGTCATTCCCGCGAATCCCCTGAAGGGCGCGAGTGCGGGAATCCAGTTGTTTCAAGGCTCTCATGTCGTTTTTGCAGATGACCGGCATTCGGGTAGCGCCGGCAAATCTACGCATTGGTTTTTTTGCAAATCAATCGGTAACAGTCAATTTTATTTTGCGCCTTTGATTTGTTGGCGGAAAAGCGCAGCGACAAATGAAGCGTTAACAATCTGAATTTCGCTTTAAGCCTCTGCGCTCTCTTAATCCGTTCGATGGTGTCTTGCTTGTAATGCTTGGCGTAAAATAAATATTCCGCATTGAGCTTTTTTTCAAATACTGCCGCCGGCGGTGTCCGGGCTTCGCTTTGCCCGCCCCAGTGGAATACTTCCGCATCTTCAATATATCCAATGGAGAACCCTTTTTCGCGAATGCGCCAGGCCAGATCCTGGTCTTCTCCGTACAAAAAGAAATCCTCATCAAATCCATGCAATTCATCCAGCAGGGATTTGCGGGCGATCATGAAGGCTCCCAGAACACAGGCAATATTTCCCGCCAGCCCGTCGGTCTCGCCCCGTGTGAATTTTTCTCCAGGGTATCGCCGGGAAACAGATTCCTGAAGCGACCCGTCGGGATTCAGTATTTTTGCTCCGGCCAATCCGATATTCGGATGCCTGTCCATGAAGGCAACCGCTTTCCCGATAGCATCCGGCTTCACGATCGTGTCGGGATTGAGATAGATGATGCAGCGGCCGCGGCACAAAGGCAGAGCCTGATTATTGGCGGCGGCAAAACCGCGATTTCTTTCATTCACCATCAATTGGATGTCGGGGAAAAGTTGACGGATATTGTGCGCGCTTTGATCGGTTGAAGCGTTATCGACTACAACGATTTTTTTTGAGCCCTTTGCCGCCTCGACGGATTTCAGGCATTCAACAGTCGCCGCGGCCGTGTTGTAAGAAACGATAATGACGGAAACATCCATGTCTTTATATTATTTCATCCTTATGGTTTTTTCATGGCCTCGCTGATCACCGATTTCACCGACTCTGCGGATAATGCCTCCAGGCAAAGACTTCGCCCGCTGTGGTTGCAGCCCTTCTTTTTGCAGGGGACGCAATCCATGTCGGGCAAAACAACCCGGTGCTGCTCTCCGACAGGCGCCCAGTCCTGCCAGGATGACGGGCCGTAGATGGTGACGGTCGGCGTGCCGGTTGCCGCGGCAATGTGGGGCCCCGCGCTGTCCACGCCGATATGCAGACGGCTTAGATTCAGAAGACCCGCCAGCTCGGCGAGTGTTGTTTTCCCCGCAAAATTAAATGCCGGGGTCGGGCATTGCCGAACTAACGCTTCTACTTTTTGTTTTTCGTCAGGCGAACCGACAACGATGGCGGGCATTGCAAATTCCTTCCACAGCCATTGGATGACATCGATCCACTTGGAGTCGCTCCACTCTTTGTAGGTCCACCGGGAATAAGGATTGACGGTTATCCAGCGATTGTACCGGTCCATCTTCTCTCCGGTCAGTATTTCCCGGACGCGTTTTTTGACCGTATCGGAAACCCATAATCCGGGGATGATATCTTTTGTGTCCACGCCGATTTTTCTTAAGATGCGCAAGGATTGGTCCGCCGCGCCCCGCGCATACACCGGAGGCCCGGGCACCACGCCATGCGTGAAAAAAAACCATCTCCAGCGCGGCAATCCCCAGGATTGATAAAAAGTTACGCGAATGGGCGCGCCGCTCGCAAAAGACATAAAGGCGCCCCGGTCGCCCAGGCGAAGATCCACGGCCAGATCGAAGTGCTCCGCGCGGAGATCCCGTAAGAAAGAGAGCTGGCCTGCCGCCTGCTGAAATAAATTTCCCGGGTAATGCTTTGCCTCAAATACCCGGTCCACTGAAGGGTCCGCCTCCAGAATGCCGCCGAAACCGTCTTTGACCATCACGGAAACTTTTGAGCCCGGAAGTGAGTTTTTTACAGCGCGGATGCTGGGCGTCGTCCAGACCACGTCGCCGATGTCCCCCAGTTGAATCAGAAGAACCTTGCGGACGGAGCCGGGAAGCTTGAACGTTGATGATGGATCGATAATCCGCATGTCCTCAATCCTTTTTCTTTTTGGCGGCAAGAATTTCCGCGTAGAGCAATCGATATTTTTCGGCCGCCGCGTCCCAGGAGTTTTGAAAAGCCGTCGCAAGCGCCGAGTCGGACATGCGGCGGCGGTTGTTTTCATCCATGAGTGCCTGCAGCCGGGAGACTACATTGTCATGATCGGACGGATCATCGACCACGAAGCCGTTTTCATTTTGAACGACCAGATCCTTCGCGCCGACATGGCTGCTGACCATCACCGGAAGCCCTGCCGCCATTGCCTCCAGGACGACCATGCCGAACGTGTCAAATCTGGAAAGCATCACATACAGGTCGCCCGCCAGATACAGATCCGTCAGCTTTTCCCGGTTGAGTACGCCGGTAAAAACAATATTTTCGGCAACGCCAGCTTCCCTTGCCATTTTTTGGTATTTTTTGATGTTGCCCTTTCCCGCGACCACCAGCTTCAAACGGGGAGACTGTTTCTGAATCTTTCCGAGAGAGGCAATGATATCGTCGAGCCCCTTGATCTCGAAGTTCATCGACGCGAAGACAATGACAAGTTCATTCCTGCCGATGCCCAGGGAGCTTCTCACGGCAGAGCGCACGTCGTCTTTGTTTACCCGCCGGTAATCGGAAAGCTCCACGCCGGGGTGGATGACGGCCACCTTTTCGGGATCGATTGCGTATTCCTGCAAAAAAATGTCCCGAGTCAGATGAGAGACGGCGACAAATTTCCGGCAGCCGCCCTCAAGCACCAGCTTTCTTTCCACCCACGCCGTCGCCCGGTCGTAGAGACTCATGGATTTGCGGCGGACCTGATCAACCCAGTAGCGGTGCGGCACGCCGTGCAGCGTGAACA
>JAGVUJ010000283.1 GCA_019136325.1 Deltaproteobacteria bacterium | reverse complement strand
GATCTTCCGTGCCGGTCGGAAAATAGCCGCAGGAGTACTGCTTTTGGCGGTCCAACCATAAAGCGTAGAAATCGTTGCCTACATCGTAATGAAAGCTAACAGCCTCACGATCTCGTTTGGGAGAGTGAAGCTCACCTTTCAAATCAAACGGTCTCCGCGTGGTTGAACGCTCTATGCCGGTTTTGGGCAGGCTTTGAACCTCTTTGATCAGGGCCGCCACATCCGTTGGGCTGAAGATCCGGCTACTCAAGGTATCGATCAGTCCAAAGGCGGCATATAAGTCACCTTCGATATCAAAATCGTTGTAAATATAAGCTTCCCCCAAAGATAGTTCTAACGGTGGAGAAAACATCCGGTGCAGCGCTCCAGGGTGTTTTAAAATCAGGGTAAAAGCGGAGTCTGATTCCCCTGGTAGCTCTTCCTGGTTCCACAAGCGGATGGTGAAGTTACGTGGTGATGGGAAAATACGCTCCAATAACTCTTTAGACCGTTCAACCGCCGGATCTATTGTTGTAATCGTAGCATGTGACATTTTGTCTCCATTGACAGCCATTGCGATATGAATGATCTGGGTTCGCATTTCGAAACAGGATTGGATCCCAGGCCTTCCGTGCGGTTTGTATTTATCGGGGTCATAGATTTACGCCTTGATTCATCTGAATTTCAATCGGATGACGGTTTCCGTAGGTAGTGGTCCATTGTTCCACCCAACGGTTCGTGATTTCATATCCTATCCGAATTGAGTCTGGAACAGCGCTGAAGTCCGAAATCGAGGTCGGATCTGGTCCACGCAGGGGAATATGGTGGACTGGAATTCCCTTCTCTCTTGCGAGCGCAATTTCCAATGCGATATGCCGTTGCTCGGAGGCATTCACTAATTTATTGAGATATGCTTTCAGATTGGTTTCCCCTTTGGCAGCCTTACGCGGATCTGTCACATCCAGGGCAAGGATCTCCGTAGCGCCCTGTGAAACGGCTACTTCGACCGGCAAATTGCTGACAGTTCCACCGTCCATGAGCAATTTGCCGTCGCGCTCGTAAGGCGGGAAGAAAGGCGGCAGAGCGCAGGATGCCAATACACCTTCTAATACCGATTGGCCAGGGTTTTGTCCGTACAAAACCAGTTGCCCCGTGTATAAGTCGGTGGCCACCAGATAGAGCTGGATCTCACGCATATCTCTAAAACGCAAGTCTGGCCTGACGCCATGCGCCACGAGGAAGTTTTGCAATTTACCAAAATTCCGATAATCGGGTGTTTTTAGGATCGTCCGCAAGGTGAGCCAGGCGAAGTGTTTTGGCAAGAGGTCCATTTTTACAGATTCCATCCAGGTCTGAATTAATCGCTCAATGCTGGATGAATTGATCCCGTGAACAGCTAGAAACGCGGCATTGACAGCCCCAATAGAGGTACCTACTAGAATTTCGGGATGGATATTGTTCTCGTATAAAGCCTTCAGTGCGCCCACTTGAAAAGCTCCCCTTGCGCCACCTCCACTGAGCACAAAAGCTAGCCGTCTTTCTTCCATAATTTTTACCATCCTTTCTGCCTTGTAACACTCTGTCCTTGCCTGGTCTGCAATTCTCACTTTTTTTCAAGCAGGGATGAGATATCAGGAAGGTCCCTGATTTGAATGTCGTCCGGATCTGATGGGCGGAGGTAATGTAACTGCCAGACTAAGTCTGATAAGGATTTGTACTCTTGATCGTAGCGGTCCATACCATCTGCATAATCGGGATCGAGGAGCGCTTCCCGGGCACTCTCGTCGGACGGTTCCGGTTCATATTCGGCAATCATCTTGCGCAGGTCCGCATGATGATCACGGATGGGGCACGGCATAAGCCAGTTGCCATCCTTCTGCTTATAGGATTTCTGCCAATTTCTTAGTGAAGCAAAGAACGGATCCCGCCATACTTCATTCAATGTCTTACCATCCCGGTATGCGTCGTTGATGTTGATCGGAGAATAAGGCATAAATACACAGGGACTGACTTTGCCGTCCCAATCGATATAGAAATAACCACCCCCGGTATCACTTCCGGCAGAGAGGCATCCATCGCAAACCGTGCCATGGTTCCAGAAATCGGCCAGGAAGTAGCTCTTTTCTCGGATCAACTTCCAGGATTGGTGCCACATCCAGAGGCGCTGCTGCGGTGTCGGCATCAGATCCAGCGAAACTGACCTGCCTATCGGCATGTAGTGGAAAATCCAACTGTAAATGACGCCTTGCTCTTTATAAAAATAGTCCATAAATTCATCAGATAGGATTTCTTCAGTGTTATCACAGGTGGCGGTAAGCGACATGCCATAGGGCACGCCGGCCTTCCGCAACCGATCCATCCCAGCTAAAACCTTATCAAACACACCTTTGCCGCGGCGGGCATCTGTTCGTTCACGCCATCCTTCCAGCGAAAAAGCGGGTGTCAGGTTACCAATCCGGGCCAGGCGTTCGGTTACTTTTTCGTTGACCAGGGTACCATTGGTATACATCATGAAAAGGCAATCATTGTGTTTTTCAGCCATATCCAATAAGTCCTTGCCTTCAGAGCGGTAGGCCATAGGTTCGCCACCGCTGATGACAAAGAAACGAACCCCCCATAATGTTTTTGCTTCGGTAATAATCCGATCAAAGACATCCCAGCTCAACTTTTCATCGGTCATGATGCCTGCATTTGCGTAACAACCCGTGCATTGCAAATTGCAGGCTTTTCCCGGACTGATGACCAAAAAGGTTGGCGCATTGTTTCCGGTATCCGTGCGGAACCGATCTGCAGCGCGCATATTTTCGCCTTGTTTCAGGAACAAATCCTTGGCAAGGATATTGAATAACGTATGGATCACTTTGTCGGAAAAGTATCGGCCCTCTAAAGCCCGGTCCAGTGTGTCGATGATGGATAACCCGAACGCGGCTTTGTCGTCATCAACTCCAGGTATATTATTACTATCTTCCCGTTTCTTTTTAAGGTCTTCAAACAATTGTCGCTTCAATCGCTTGACGACCATTTTCCGCAAAGGCCTGTTCTGAATCAATTGTGGTCCGGACTGCGCCAGCAAATTGGCGATGGGCCCGAAGGTTGCATTTAAGGCTTGTGTCGAATCATTCATCGCTCTCTCCTCTGTGTACTTCTTGATGTCTTTTCAGCTGGGCCCGGTCTACTCAAGCGGCTGGTCTCTTTCGAAACCGGGCCCTTATTTTCTTGTTCTTCCAGTTGCCGAGCTAGTAAGCCATAGCCCGTAAACGCGGATTGTTCGCGAAATTCCTTTATCGGGACAACTTCGACATCCACTATGGCTTTCAGGGGGAATGAGCTAGTGGGCAACTGCGGATTGAGGCGACTTTGCTCCAAACCATCTGATCCCGGTCCAGACTGCGATCACGGCGCCGACAACCAACGAGGTCCACAGCGCACCTGGGGTAGAGCTGAAGCCCAAGATGAACGGCGAAATGAACACCCAGACGCCCAGGATAAAGGCCGCCTTATACCACTTGGCGATACCGGTGACCAACAGAGCAACGCCCAAAATCAAGCTGTTCCACAATGCGGCGCCAACGCCGCTAAAACCAAATACAAAAGGTGCGATGCCGAGGATGACGCTGAGAATGACGATGGTCCAATACATGGTTGTCTCCTTTTTCAAAATCAAATAATTTGGATTACGATGGAAGGCGGAGCATCCACAAATACTTTTGGCAAATCCAAAAAACTAAAGCTCGTTGTAATGCACCAGATCGACCCTCGGTATTTGAGCGAGCTGTTTGACGAGCCACTGCCGCCTGCGGCAGTCTATGGTGACCAGCACCCGCCTTCCCGGATCACGCGTGAGCGTTTCCAGAATGTTTTTCAAAATTGTGTCGTTCGCCTCCTGCCAAATTTTTTTGGCTGTTTTTCCAAAAAGGTTCAATTCCACGGCGCAGGTGAGATTGCAGCACAGCGTGTAAGCGTCCGAGTTTATCGCGGCCGGTTGGTTAACGACCGCCCAAGAAATTCGCTGCAAGCCATTCAGGACGCGGATCAGCCGTGCCTTGATGAAACGATCCGCCTCGGTATTTCAAACTCCTAGAGCACTATATTTACACATCATGATACGTTGATATATTATTCGATGCAGATATATTTGTCAAGTGAAATTGAAATTATCCTTGTTACAGGATTTATCTATTAATTTCTGTCTTGATTGTTTCTGTACTTGACATTAAGTTGTTTTTGTCATAAAATAAGGAATAGTTGAGCAATCATTCAACAAAGGTTAAATTAATGGATAATTGTGATGTATCAAGATTGGATGAACAAACAGCAGTAAGAGTCGCCAGCCTATTTGAGTCTTTGAGCGACCCTACTCGTGTTCGGATCATTTCAACCCTGGTTGCTGGTGAGGTCAATGTAGGGGATCTCGTTCAAGTAATGGGGTTGAGCAAATCCGCTATATCACACCAACTCAGAGGCTTGCTTGACAAACGTGTAATCCGCACTAGAAAAATAGGCCGACGTGTATTTGTTGCTTTAGATGATGAACATATCAGCGAGCTGTTCAAACGTGGTCTGGACCACGTCTGCCATGAATAATAAACGAATTTCTCATAATCACATTATTATCCTTCTATTAATAATGATTACGTTTAGCGTTGGTGTTCATTTTCTTCACGATTTACAACCTGGGCATTCAGACATCTTGGGAATAAGTTCAGGTTCGTGCAATGGGGCCATTCATTACGGAATTTTTACGGGTGTGATCCCTGCAATGTTTCTCATTGCATTACTTGTAAAGATTGAACCTACCTGTTGGCAATTCCCCCAAACAAGAATACTTTCAGTTTTCGTACTGACCTGCCCCCAAGAGTTGGTCCAGTTTTTAAGTGGTAGTCGGGATGACCGCAGCCGTCAGCGGGGGTGCCAGTTGGGGCATCAGGACCGCTTCGGGTGCGGGTGGGCGATAGCCTAATGCACTATGGGGTCTGACAGTATTGTACTCCTTTCGCCACTGTTCGATGAGGATTTTGGCTTCTTGCAGGGTGTAGAAGATCTCACCGCTGAGGAGTTCATTGCGGAACTTGCCGTTGAAACTCTCGATATACCCGTTCTCCCAGGGGCTGCCTGGTTCAATAAATAAAGTTTTCACCCCCAGCTCGCTCAGCCAGGTACGAAGCTGCTGGTTGGCAAATTCGCTGCCGTTGTCCGAACGTAGATGGACCGGAACACCGCGTGTGCAGAACAATGCGGTTAGGCAATCCAACACATCCTCGGTTTTCAGGCTGCGCCCTACACGGATGGCTAGGCATTCACGCGTGTACTCGTCGATGATGTTCAAGGTGCGGAAGGCCCGTCCATCGTGGGTGCGGTCGGTCACAAAGTCATAGCTCCAGACATGGTTGGGATATTCCGCGCGTAAGCGAATGCAAGAGCCATCATTCAGCCATAATCGCCCGCGTTTGGGCTGCTTTGGGGGCACTTTCAGCCCCTCCGCCCGCCAGATCCGCTCCACGCGCTTGTGATTGACCGTCCAGCCATCCCCGCGCAGCAAGCCGGTGATCATGCGGTAGCCATAGCGGCCGTACTTGCTGGCCAGCCGCACTACCTCCTTGATTAGTCGCTCTTCGTCATCTACCGCCACTCGCTGGTAGCGCTGGGTGCTCCTTGCCTGCTCGAGTGCCCGGCACGCACGCCGCTCTGACACCTGGAGCCCCTGGCATACCTGCTCCACCGCTTCGCGTCGCTTAGCCGGGCTGGTCATTTTCCCCGCAACGCCTCTTTCAGGATGGCGTTGTCCAGCGTCAGATCCGCCACTACCCCACGCAGCCGCGCATTTTCCTGCTCCAGTTCTTTCAGCCGCTTGGCCTGCTCGGTCCCCATCCCGCCGTATTCTTTCCGCCAGCGGTAGTAGGTCTGGTCACTGATCGCCAGCGCCTTGCAGATCTCACTCACCGTCTTCCCCTGGCTGGTCAGTACTTCTGCTTCGCGCAGTTTGTTGATGATGTCTTCCGCTTTAAAGGTCTTTTTTTGCCATTTCCCTACCTCGCTCCTTTCATGATATCCGGTTTTTGTTTCCGTTTACCACTTATTTTTTGGACCAGTTTTGGGGGGGCAGGTCAAACGCCATCTGATGGCGTGAGAATCTCAGATGATGGATTCTGAGGGCTACTTT
>JAGVUJ010000013.1 GCA_019136325.1 Deltaproteobacteria bacterium | reverse complement strand
GGGACAATCCTGACCTACAAACAGCCGGATCTTGACGTTCGGAATCGTATCCTTGATCGCATCGATCCTTTCAGTAAATTCCGGTCCGAAGACCAACACATCGCATTCGGCCAGTTCCAGGCAGTATTTGATTTCATCCTCGGTATAACGGTAGTTGAGCGGCACGGCCAGCGCGCCTGTTTTCAGAATGCCGAAATAGACCGGCAGCCACTCCAGACAGTTCATCAGCAAGATTCCGACCTTGTGTCCTTTTTCCAGACCTCTTCCAAGCAAAAAATTAGCCAGACGGTTGGCCTTGTCGTCAAATTCGCGCCAGGTCATTTCCCGACGGTAACGATTCTCCGGGTTGGTCTCAACCAGTTCGTAATCTTTCCAGCTTGCTTTAACTTCCCGGATTTGCGGATTGATTTCGACAAGGCTTATGTCTTCACCGTACAGGGCGGCGTTACGGGTAAGAATTTCTGTGATGGGCATTTTTCGTTCCTTCTTTTACTGATTTGCGCCGTAATACACGGGTAGTCCCACAAGCTCCATAGGAGCCTGTGTTTACGGGGAACACGATACGAATTTCGAAGTTGTATGTCAAGAATGTTTTGGCCAACCGATGAGCAATATTAGGATTGACTTTAAATATTTCCGTAGTAAAATCAATATAAACGGGGAAAGAAGCCAGCGTCAAGCATAACCATCATATTAATTAACCGCCTGATTTTAAATAAGGGAGGAAAAGGATATGATTCATTTCCGGGAATCTTTTCATCCTGCTTCTTTCTTGATCATCATGCCTCTGCTGACCTTGCTGACACTGATCGGCTGTGAACAGCAAAAAAAGAGTCCGCCGGAAAAGATCACCATCGCCTACACGAAAAACATCAATCCGGTTATTGTACATATCGCTTTTGCGAACGGTTATTTTAAAGAAGAAGGGTTGGATGCTGCGCCGCAGTCACATTCTTTCGGAAAACCGGCGCTCCAGGCGGTCATCGAGGGCAAGGCTGATCTGGCAACCGTGGCGGATACGCCGATTGTGTTTGCCGTGATGGACGGCAAACCGATCACGACGCTGGCGGTGCTCCAGACGTCCAACAGAAATACAGCTATCATAGCAAGACTGGACAAAGGAATTGCCCGGCCCGCGGATCTGAAAGGGAAAAAAATCGGCCTGACGCCGGGCACAACGGGTCATTTCTTTACGGATTCATTCCTGCAACTTCACAATATCGACAGCAAGCAGGTCAACATTATTGACCTGGCGCCCGACAAAATGGCTCATGCTCTGGAAACGGGAGACGTTGACGCCGTCTGCACATGGAATCCCAACTTGACACAAATTAAAAATAAACTGGGAAGAAACGGAATCATATTTTTCGGCGAATCACTCTACACTGAAAACTTCTGCCTGATCGCCGGGCAGGACTATGTCAAGAAGAATCCCGCAGCGGTGGAAAAAGTTTTGCGCGCTTTGATCAAGGCTGAAACTTTTGTGCGGCAACAGCCCGAAGCGGCCCGGCAGCGCGTCGCCGAATTCATCAAGGTCGACAAAGTCCTGCTTGATGACATGTGGGACCTGTTCACGTTCCGGGTGGTCCTCGATCAGGCTCTGCTGATGGACCTTGAAGACCAGACGCGCTGGGCGATAAAACAACACCTCACCGGAAACCGCAATATGCCCAATTATCTTGATTTCATTTACATTGACGGACTGAAGTCCGTTAAACCCGAGGCGGTAAGCATCATTCATTAGCAGCCGATGCAAAGCGTAATGCATTTCTGATCTCCACGAAGGACACGATACGACACGAAAATAAAATGAAGATTCGAACCAGGCTAAAACTCAATACATGGTTGTCCCTTACCGCAATAATACTCCTGATTGTTTTTCTGGGATGGGCGTTCAGAGAAGCAAATCTGGCCGACCAGAATGTAACACTGGTGCAGGAAATACAAAAAGCCGCCCTGGAGCGCATCATCTTGCGGGACGATTGGATCCTGCACCGTGAAGACCGGGCAAAAATTCAATGGTATGCAAAGACGGAATCTCTCCGCCAGCTCCTGGAATCGGCGCTCCCCAGATTTAAAAGTAAAAAATCCCGGGAACTGCTGCGCGAAGCCATACAGCACTTTGAGACCACGCATGTCTTATTCTCTGCCGTTTTAGACAAACATCAGCGGGAAGAGCGTGATCCCGAAGAGCGATTTGCCTATTCCGAGACGGAATTAAGAATGCTCAACCAGGTTTTTTTAAAAGCCTACTCTTTAAACGACAGCATCAGCAGATTAAGGGAGAATGCATTACACGAAGCGGAAACCGCCCGCGACATCATGCTGGTGATGATTTTTTTCTTCATCGTGGGAGGCATTTCGGCAATCGTCATCAATTCAATGTTCCTGAACAGAATCGTCGCCAAAGGGGTGTCAACCCTTACGCAGGGGATCCGGGTTATCGGCCATGGCAATCTGGATCATAAAATCGCCGCGACCGGGGATGATGAACTGGCGGATTTAGCCCGGGCTGTCAATGAAACAACGGCGAAACTGAATCAATCCTATACGTCGGTCAGAAATTTACAAACAGAAATCGCCGAACGTAAAAAGATGGAAGAAGAGATCAAGAAGCTTTCCCTGCACCAGCAGACGCTTCTTGACGCGATTCCCGACATTATTATGGAAGTGGATATCAATAAAATTTACACATGGGCCAATGGGCCCGGCATCGAATTTTTCGGAAAGGACGTGATCGGCAAAGCCGCTGATTTTTACTTTGTCCACAAACAGGATACGTACGACAGGGTCCAGCCCATTTTCAACGGCAGCAATGATCTTATCTATCTGGAAAGCTGGCAGAAACGCCGGGACGGACAGGAGAGACTGCTGGCCTGGTGGTGCCGGGCCATCAAAGACGCGCAGGGAAATGTAATCGGAGCGATTTCTTCCGCCCGCGATATTACCGTCATCAAGCAGACAGAAGAGGAAATAAAAAAATTAAATGAAGACCTCGAACAGCGGGTCGCCCGGCGCACCGCCGAATTGACGGCCAAAACCAGCGAATTGGAACGGATCAACAAAGTGTTCGTGGACCGGGAACTACGGATGCGGGAGTTGAAAGAACGGATTGCCCAATGGGAGAGTCTGCATGAAGCATATTCTGATCGTCGATGATCATGAGGAGAATCTCTATCTGTTGCGTGTGCTGCTGGAGGGACACGGCTATGAGGTGGAACAGGCCGCCAACGGCAGCGAAGCGCTGGACAAAGCGCGGGCCGGTAAACAGGATATGATCATATCGGACATCCTGATGCCGGTGATGGATGGGTTCACGCTTTGCAGAGCGTTAAAAGCGGACGACCGGTTAAAACATATCCCGTTGGTATTCTACACAGCAACATATACCGACGCAAGGGATGAAAAACTTGCCCTGGACATGGGCGTGACCGCCTTCATCATCAAACCGGCGGACCCGGATGAATTCATGCGGCGCATTGAAGCCATACTCGCCGCAAATAAAGATGGAAAGCTCCATGCAACGCAAGAACAAAAGACGGGAGATGACATCATCCTTAAAGAGTATAATGAAGTCTTAATCAACAAACTCGAACAGAAAATGTTCAGCCTGGAGAAGGCCAATAAAGCGCTGGAATCAGAAATTGCATCGAGAAAACAGGCGGAAGACCAAAGCAAGGCGGCGCTCGAAGAAATCCGCAGGCTCAACGAAGACCTGGAGCACAAGATCAGTGAACGAACAGCCAGACTCACGGAAACAATCGCTCAACTCGAGGAACTCAACAGGGTATTCGTGGGCAGAGAACTGAAAATGGCGGAGCTTAAGAAGCGAGTGGCAGAGCTGGAAAAGCAGAAAACGTGAAACGGAAGAACACGTGCAACGCATCTCGTGATACGAATTGCAGGGGCTTTGGAATATGATTTACCTGGATTTGATTGTTAATTTGACTTTACTGGTGGCGCTTAGCGTTGTCTCAGGTTTTATTGACAAACGCTGGTCTCGAAACACCTGGCCCGGTGTTTTGTTGCAGGGAATTCTCTTCGGCGGAACGTCCATCATCGGCATGCTGCGTCCTCTGGATATGGGTCCCGGTTTGATCTTTGACGGGCGTTCCGTCATGGTCAGCCTTTGCGCCTTCTTTTTCGGCCCCTGGGCCGCTTCCGTTGCCGGTGTGATGACTATCACCTGCCGCATCTGGCTGGGAGGCATGGGAATGATCACCGGCGTGCTGACCATTCTTTCATCATTGGGCATCGGTATTGCGGCCTATGTCCGGCTGAACCCGACGAAAAAGCCGCCGTCAACCTGGACGCTCTACCTGTTTGGCCTGGTTGTTCACCTCGCCATGCTCGTCACGATGTTGACCCTCCCGGGAAACGCCGGTCTGCAGGTTGTGACACGCATCGGCATGCCGGTCATGTTGCTGTTTCCGTTAGCGACCATTCTTGTCGGAAAAATTCTTTCGGATCAGCTTTCGGCCATCCAGTATGTCGAAGCCTTGAGGATCAGCGAGGAGAAATACAAACAGGTATTTGAAGCGGCCAATGTCGGCAAATCCATTACGCTTCCCTCAGGTGAAATAAATGTCAACCAGGCGTTATGTGATATGCTCGGCTATACCCGCGAAGAACTCAAGGGCAAGACATGGCAGGATATTACCCCGGCAGAGGATATTGAACTGACTCAAAATAAGTTAGACTCGCTTTTTCAGGGCAAGAACGATTTAACCCGGTTTAACAAACGGTATACGCATAAAAACGGTTCTTATATCTGGGCGGATATCAGCATTGCGACGCATCGGGATATTCATCGCAAGCCTCTTTTTTTCATCACCACCATTATCGACATTACTGAACGCACGAAAATGGAGGAAAAGCTGAGAGAAAACGAAAGAAAATTAAGAGAAGTGCAAGAAATGGCGCGTCTGGGTTCATGGATCTGGAACGTGAAGACGGGGGATGTGGAATGGTCGGAGGAAGTCTATAAAATATTTCGCCTTGATCCCAAAGAATTCATTCCGCAGATTGATTCCATTCAGGCCTTATCGCCCTGGCCGGAGGATCATCAGCGCGACCAGGAGTTGATCAAACGCGCGACTGAAAATCATGCCCCAGGTTCCTATGAACAGAGATTTCTTCGTCCGGATAAAACGATCGGGTATTACTATTCGACATTCCAGGGCAACTACGATGCGCAAGGCGAACTCACTTCGATCATTGGAACCGTTATGGACATTACAGAACTGAAACAGGCAGAGATCCAAAGACAGACCGCCCTCGAGGAAGTTCACCTGCTGAACATAGAACTGGAGAAGAAAGTGGCTGAACGGACCAAAGAATTGCGGGACAGCCAGCTGGCGCTGTTGAATCTGGTGGACGATCTGAACCAAAGCGCAAAAAACACGGATTTAATCAACCGAAAGCTGGAGGAAACCAACAAAGAGCTTGCGGCGTTCAGCTATTCCGTCTCCCACGACTTGCGCGCTCCGCTGAGAAGCATTGACGGATTCAGTCTGGCGCTGCTCGAGGACTATCAGGAAAAACTTGACGAAACGGGCAGGCATTACCTCAATAAAATCCGGGCGGCCACACAGCATATGGGCTCTCTTATCGAAGACATGCTGAAACTCTCGAGAATCACCCATGCCGAATTCCATCATGAATCAATCGATTTGAGCAAAATCGTTCAATCCATTGCGGATACCCTGCGGCAGAGCAATCCCGACAAGGATGTACGAATCAATATCCAGAAAGACATTGTTGTCCATGGTGACCGCAACTTCATGGAGATCGCCATGACAAATCTGCTGGAAAATGCGTGGAAGTTCACCGGGAAACAAAACAATCCACTCATTGAATTCGGCATGACTCTCACGGAACAGGGTAAAATCTTTTTTGTCCGGGATAACGGTGTGGGTTTTGATATGGCTTATGTGAACAAACTGTTCGGCGCGTTTCAACGATTACACGGACAGAACGAATTCCCCGGTACGGGCATCGGACTGGCGACCGTAAAAAGAATCATTACCCGCCACGGGGGCCAAATCTGGGCGGAAGGCGAAGCGGGAAAAGGCGCGACCTTCTTCTTCACACTTCCGGAATGAAAAAGCGTGCAATACGAAATACGCTGTACCTTTCAATATTCACGATTCACCGTTCACCGACGACGAAGG
>JAGVUJ010000351.1 GCA_019136325.1 Deltaproteobacteria bacterium | reverse complement strand
GCCAGCGCCATCCATTCTTTGAGTTCCTTATTTTCATTAGTATGAATGATGGAGGATTCCAGACTATTAAGAAGTTTCCCGGAACGATCTTTGGGCTGCACCTTAATTAAACCGTAACTGGCGGCACTGACATAGTCTATCAATGCCGCAGTATATAAATTGGCGCAGGCACGGTAAAGCTTGTTTTTGTCGAGTGATTGATATGTTCCATCGTCCTCCTGTACATAAACGGACGTCACCCGGTCAAACCAGACCCGTTTGGGATTGTATGTAAATTTCACGCCGGATACCTGCAGATAGGCATCGTCTTTTTTCATCGGAGCGATCGTTGTATGAACTTCCAGAATGTCTTTGAGTTCCCGGCCGCTGATGAAGAAAGAAACCAGCGGATATCCCGCGACCCGATCCGGTCCTATGCCCAGAGACAGCACCTGAAAGACATCCGCTACGGTTATTTTTCCTTTTCGCAGAGAATCACGAATCACCCCCAGCGGCTGAAGCGCAAAATGAATATGGCGGTAATTTTCTCCCTCCGCCTGTCTGACGGCATAACGGTAAGCGTCCGTAATCAGATTACCCAATCCCAATTCCCGCGGATTTTCATAGGCGGAGTACAACGTTTCCATGGAATATCCGGATTCGGCAATAACCTGATCGTAAGACAGATTATACGGCGCAAGAAATTTTTGATTAATAATTTTTTTATAATCGGCAATGTCAGAGGCAATCGCCTTCTCTTCGGGAATGTCGGAGGATACATTTTTCAACGCATAGGACTTCAGCCTCACTGCGCCTTTCGTTTGACAGACGATTTTCAACATTCCCAGATATCTGCCGTAACGGCCGCAGGAAACAATCATTGTTTTGCCGATCATTTTCGGCTTGGTTAAAATGGTGTGCGAATGTCCGCTGACGATTACATCAATTTGCGGCACCGATCTGGCCAGCATTTCATCCTCAGACCTGCCCGGATCTGCAGATGTTCCGCTATGGGAAAGGCAAAGGACGATATCGGCTTTTTCTTTATTTTTCAACACATCCGCCAGACGTTTGCTTGTTTCTATCGGATCGGGAAAGGTGACCGGCTTTGCGAATGGTGCGTTCTCAACCGCGTCTTTGCCCATGATGCCGAAAATGCCGATGCGCAGGCCATTTCTTTCAATAACGACATAATCTCGTACCGGATAATCATCCAACGGCTTTTTTAACATTGCATCGACCTGATTATCCCTGCTCAAGACAATATTGGAAGCGACGATTGCCGGTAACTGTCCGCCTTTGGCTCGTGCGGATATCAGCATCCTGGCCAGACCCTCGGGATGAAAATCGAGATCATGATTGCCGAACGTGGTGACGTCGTAACCCATTTTCCCCATCAATCGCAATTCGAACGCTTCATCCATAAAAGCGGTATGAAAAAGCGTGCCCATGGAAAAATCGCCGGCGTCGACCAGCAAGGTTTTGTCGTGATGCAGGCGCTTTTGCTCGTTGATCAGATAGGCAATCCTTGCATATCCACCCTGTTGCAATGGTCTGCCGTCTTCCGTCAATATGTGATGAGGAATGAAATAGGAATGCAGGTCATGCGTAAAAAGAATCAGCAGTTCCCTCTCCGAAGCTGCAGAGGCAGCATTCCATCCGGATTCTTCAGGGTGCACGACGCAGAAGATACCGATAATAAACATGAAAATTAATACAACGAGTAGAAGAATTGGTTTGGCCAAACGCCTTTTCATCCGCAGTTCCTTTTCATCACAAAGAATCTTTTAAAACATGCGATGATTCATAGCACAAAATAACGCAAAAAAGTGATCTAAATCACAGAAAATACGGCTGTATAAATCTTTCTTTATTTTTTCCGTTGAATACAGTAGGCTGCAATAAATCGGAATAATAATATGCCATTAAAGAAATATCACCTGATCCTGTTGCTCGTTGTATTAGCATTTTGGGTATGGTCTGGAATAAAACCCCACGACACTTATCTGACGTGGTTTTTGGAAACCCTGCCCGTGATGATTGCCCTGCCGATCATTCTGTTTACCTATCACAGGTTCAGATTGACGGATCTTACCTATACGCTGATGGCCATCCATGCCTTGATCCTGATGCTGGGAGGGCATTATTCCTATGCGAAAGTTCCACTCGGTTTCTGGATGGAGGATTTATTCGGCTGGACCCGCAATAATTACGACAAAATCGGTCATCTGATGCAGGGTTTCGGCCCTGCTATATACGTGCGTGAGATTATCGCCAGAACATCACCGGTCAAAAAGGGGAACTGGCTGGTTCTTTTCTCCGTAGCCGTTCCTCTGGCCTTTTCTGCTTTATACGAAATTCTGGAATGGGCAGCGTCGCTTTCCAATCCGAACGACACGGAAGCCTTTCTCGGAACCCAGGGCTATCTCTGGGATACCCAAACCGATATGTTTTTGTGTCTGGTCGGTTCGATCTTGGCTCTTCTGGCCCTGACAAAATTGCATGACCGATATCTCCTGAAAATGCAGCCGCCTCAAAAATAACCATCCCGGCGCAAGAAAAACAAAAAAATCGAAGGGATGATGAAAATTAAGCTTGTTTGAGGAAACCACTCTGTGCTATGTCTCGTACAATAAAAAGTCATAAACACTCAAGAAAGACATTGAGACTGGCGATTTAGCAAATCCGGATACATGCCCGCTTCAATGGGCATCGGCCTCACGATACACCCAACGGTTCAATATACGCGCCGGAATGTCTTTATTGAAAATATGAGAAAGGGCTCAATTAAACAATGTCCGCAAATTATTTTATCGTTTACAATCCACTCACCTATCAATTGATGGATCTGATGCCTGCCGGCTCCATTACGCCTCTGGATGTTATTTCGTATCTCACGGATCAAAACGCTCACGAAATGACGTCTGAAAATTATCTTCGTTTTGTCGATTTCCAGCCCTATAAACAGCGGGCGACCATGGTTGACGCTCTGGCCATCGAAATGTACGCGGGCATATACATTCAGAACCAACTGGCCCGACTGGCCAAGGATCATTCGGTCGTCATGGTTGACGGCAAGCGTAAAAATTTTTCGCAGGTCATCAAAGAGAAGAAAAAACCGCCACGGGCTGTTTTTATCTCCACAATCAGTTCCAGCTTTCCCGCCGCCGCTGCTGCCGCTCTCGTGTTCAATTATGCAAAAATACCGGTGATCATCGGCGGTATACATGTTTCAACCACGCCCGGTGATATTGATACGTTCATCCGTAAACATTCTCCTCATCCGGAACTGATCGCCCTGGTCAAAGGTGCGGGTGACTCCACCGTTATGACGGAAATCTTGGCGGACTTGGACAACCATTCTCTGAAAAGCGAATATTCCGGTTTCAAACTGATTGAAAACGGCGTCTGGGGCCATTATGAAAATCTTGAGCCGCTGGAACCCCTGAAAATCAATCTGCTCAACAGACTGCCAATTATCAAATACACCCCTCTGAAAGATTTCCGGATCAACCCCGTGGCGCCGTTTACCGGATGCATCTTCTCCTGCAAATTCTGTTCAATCTCGACCATGCCGAGCAAATACAAATCGATTCAATTCCGTGACCCGGACGATTTTGTAAAGGAACTCCTTTATTATCAAAGGAAGAAAATTGATTTCAAAAACCGCTACTATTTTTTTACGCCGGACAATCTGTTTTCCAACAAACGGGAGTTGATTGCTTTTTTGAAAAAAATCATAGCGAGCGATCTGCGCATCAATTACGCCGTACAGATATCCATTGAAGTGGCGGATGATGAAGAACTGCTCCGCCTGATCCGCGCTTCCGGAGGAACGCATTTCTTCATCGGTCTGGAATCTTTGGATATGCGCAATTTACAGCACATCAACAAACACATCGTTAAAGATATCGAAAAAAGCGGTATGTCCGTGGCACGATATTACGCCTCCAAAATCAAAACCATTCACGATCACGGCATATCCGTTCACGGATCTTTTATCATCGGACTGCCCTTTGACTATTATAATTCCCCCACGGACAACACCGGGGTAAATATCGCAAAATTCTGCATCAGAAACAGAATCGGCGCCCAGCCGAGCACCCTTGTAGATCTGCCGGGCTCCGTGTTCTTCAACGACAGCCAGGAAAGCAACCGCTACATCTACGGGAAAAAAGGCACCATGGATTATTTCCTGTCCTTATCCATTGCCGATCTCGCTGAAACAAATAAAATTCCGCCCGATACCCTGCACAACAGTCCGCTGGTGATCGCGTCAATGGTTTACGAAATATCCAAAAAAGTCGGCGCGCCGGTCAGAGCTTCGATAAATTCCGCGATTATATTCATCAGATCATTCCTGCATCCGACCGGCAAAGGCAGCGGATTCCATGTCTGGCAAAGATATATAGACGCCGTCTGCTCGGCGGTTTCCCAGACGGCTGTCGCCCTGTATAAAGAACAGGGAGAATCCCTGGTGCACTCCAGACACGGCGTCAGGGGAATCATGGAACGGCTTTACGACACGGAAAAAAATCCCGAGATAAAAAAATTGTTCAAAAGCTACATCCCCCAGTTTATCAAATAATCAGCCGAGGGTGAGCTCATGTCCGGGAAGATAAAATGGCTGTTTTTGATTTTCATATTCCTGCTGGTTCTTTTTATCATCGGTGAATTATTTTTCCGTTATGTATACCCCTGGACCGTTCCCTTCAACGACCGCATCGCGGTCCGCTACGCAAGTCCTTATACGATGTTCAGCCGATTTGAATACGGAAGCCGTGAACCCTCGAAAGCCCGGGACGAGTTCAGAATATTCATGCTCGGCGGTTCAACCGTGGAATACGGCAATCCGCCTCTGCCGGTCTATGTCGAACAGGAGCTGAAACGCCGCGGTTTCAAAAACGTCCGCGTCCTGAACTACGGCGTCATATCGCAGAATTCCAGCCAGGAGCTGGCGCATCTTGTCTTTCACGTCCTTGACTCCCAACCGGATATGGTGGTGATCTACGACGGCGGCAACGACATTATGGACCCGCTGCTTTACGATCCGCGTCCCGGTTATCCGTTCAACTTCCTCGCCTATGAGAACAATGTTTTGTTTCAGGAAACCGGCGATTATCCCTGGTCTGCGCTTCTCGCGTACGGAAGCCAAATGATGCGGCATTTATTCCGCAGTTACTTTTTCGAGAAATTCGGTCATTTTTCCAGCCTGAGACTGACGGCGGAACACGGGTCATTCGCCTGGTCGGAAAAAATAGCCGGAATTTATGCCGGCAATCTGGCAAAAGCGGGGCAAATATGCCGCGCCTATGATGTCGAATATGTCGCTTTTTTCCAACCGATAATCTTTTATAAGCGCAACGCGGTTTCTGAAACGGAAAAAAACATACTGAAGGGCTGGCCGCGGGACGAGGCGAATATCGTCCGGCTGTATACCCATGACGTCCGCGTCCGTATTCTGAAAAAAGTAAAAGAAGAACAAAATCGTTTACCGTTTGACTTCTATGATCTCAGTGGAATATTTTACGATTCGGGGAAAGCTGTTTTTACCGATTATATTCATATTAACGCTGTCTCCAATAAAAAAATCGCTCTGGCCATCTGTGACCGGCTGGTGGACAAGATCAAAAACAGACAAAGCCGGAATTAATCTGTAAATGATTATGCAACGCCTCAAGGAGAAAACACAATGAAACTACTGGCAATATCCGGAGCTCTGATGATTCTGCTGTCCATCGCTACCGCCTGGCTGACCATCGCCAAAAAATATTTATCTCTGCAATTTATGGAAAGAGCGATCCGTGATGACGAAAAACTTGTTAAAGCTCATATTGATTTCGTGATCATGGGCCTTATTCTTCTTGTTTTCTTTGTGACCGGCGCAGATTTGCCTTTTCCTGTCATCTTACTTTCCTGCGCGGGAGCGCTGGCGAATCCCTCCCTGTTCTTATTTCTTGCCTTCCAACCGGATGTAAACAAAAAGCCGGGGAGTCTTTTCAGTGTCGTCAGCACAATGACTTTTCTGATAACAACAGGGGGAATCGGAGGAGCATCGTTTTGTATCGTTCTGGAAATGATCAGATAATCTGTCAGGAATTAAACGTTTCCTGTTCGTGCGTTCGACTGCAAAGCGGCATGATGACGGATTTTGAATGAAATGATGGAAGAAAATAATATTCTCAGAGACAAAGTATCCGCTTTTCCGCGGAGCC
>JAGVUJ010000339.1 GCA_019136325.1 Deltaproteobacteria bacterium | reverse complement strand
TTTTCCTGTTGCTCCTTTTTCCGTGGAAAGATTGGCGGCTTTGAAACTCAGCGGCGAAAAATGAAGTTTGACCGGATCGGAGGGTTGGAAATCCATGTAAATAATATCGGCTTTATCCAGCGATACATCATCCACGCGGAATTTAAACCCGGATTTCTTTTTAGATTGAGCAGCCGGTTTTTCTTTTTCAGGCTCCGGTTTTTTAGTTTGTTTTTTTGTCAGATTGAGAAGGTTGATGTCGCCCTGTTTATCCCGGCGGATGACCAGTTCCGGAGAATCGATGGCGATACTCGCAAGATGAATGTTCGACACAAAGGGTTCCACCGAGGCCATATCCACATTCAGGGACGGCAGTTGCAGAATCTTATTGTTTTGCATGTCATCGAGAACTATTTTTCTCAGAGTAACCCCTCCGGTAAGCGTCAGCGCGGGAGATTTATCCTGGTTCATGATGAAATTGATTTTCATTCTCGTGTCCAGCCGCGCGGATTTGAGCCGGCAGTTCATTTTTGCCGGGACGTAATTCAGGTAATAGGGAACATCCAGATCCTGAATATTGATGTCGAAGCTCGTGGCGCGTGACGTCAGGAAAGGCCGGGTCTTGCCGATAAGCTCGAATTTATTGTCGTTGATTTTGGCTGAAAATTTCGGTTCCACATATTTTTCCAGATGATACTCGATATTGGATATGAAGGGAACGGAGACATTGAGTTCCCGCACGGTATGATTGGTTTTTTTCGGGGCATCGTCAAAATCAATATTGCCGTTAATAATTTGAATATTGTTTAAGGAGAAGAGAAAAGGTTTCTCTTCCCTTTCCGCTTTTGGTTTTGCCTCATCTTTGGGAAGCAGGTCTGAAAAATTATAGGAACCGTCCGGTTTGCGGGAAATTCCGACGTAAGGATTCGTCAGGGTTATTTGCTTCAGGATCAGCGCCCGGCGGAAAAGGGAGGACATCAAATCGGCATTGACGTAAAGTTCGTCAAACGCGACAAAAGGTTTAGGCTTGCCCGGATCTTCCAGTGAAAATTTCTTTAAGGTTATGGAAACAGCGTAAGGATTGATGCTGATTTTTTCAATGGACGCTTTGCGGTGCAGCGCCTCGGACATCTTCTTCATGATGTACGGCTTCATCAGCGGCGGCGCAATCAAAAACCCGGCAATTCCCAGAACAACCAGAAAAATAACGAGACCTATCACGATTTTTTTCAGGATACGCATAATGTCTCCTTATGTGTTTTCTGGTTTTTATGACAAATCATAAATCTTTTTAGCGGTCATGTGCCGAAGTTACACTAAACAAGATCTTCCATTTCACAACGCAACGTCTTCGAGAGTTTAACCAGCAAGTCAACGCTGGGGGTACGTTTGCCGTTTTCGACCTGCGAGATTGCCGGAATTGATACCTCACAAGCTTTTGCCAGTTGCGCCAGAGTCAGTTTCCTGTATTCACGCCACACCTTAAAACGACTTTTGCCTGAAGATAATCGCTTTATAAAATCAGCGGGGAAAGTTTCCTCTCCGGCGGCGATGGAGGCGGCAATTTTACGCGCATCATGAATATCTTCCATCTCCTCCAGGCGGCTGATGATTTTCTTCCATTTATCGAACGGAATTATCGCATATTCCGGCTCTCCATGATGTTTTATTATTTGAATGTTCATTTGTAAATGTCTCCTCTCGCTCCGATTTTTAGGACATAGATTATAAGTTCATTTTTTACGATTTTACAAATTGCCCGCCAGTCTCCTATACGCAACCGCCAAAAAGGTGATCCTTGCAATCGTTTCCAATCCCCCTTGTATTTTGCGGGATTTACAGCAATGGATTCAAGCTCGGCGTCAATTCTTTTAGAAATATTCTGAGGCATTCTCGCTTTAATCTTGAGAGCCTGCTTGCTGTATCTGATTGCGAACATGGGTGATGTTAACTAATGGTTAAATAAAAGTCAAGAATATTTTTAACTAGAAGTTTTTTCATTATTTGTAGTTGTCATAAAAAATTGGCGACTGAAGATAAAATCAATCGCCGGAAGATTTTAATGAATTAAGTGTTGTGTTCCTTTAATTTTGCGATTGCATGCAAGGCGAATAATTCTCTCCTAAAAATCGCTTTAATATGCATTATAGATTTTTATTACGAATCGTGATAGTAAATACCAATATCATTAAAAATTAAGAACCTTAACCAGTTAACTTTATTCGAGAGGCTATAGATTAATTGTTGACTGGAATCTTTGTTGAAAAAAACGTGCTGTGTTTGTCTTTGTGAGTTACTTTCATATTAATGTATTCGGAGGCATTATGAAGTCAAGATTTCTAACAAAAACCTATGTTGTCGCACTGCTGACTGTTTTAGAAATTTTCTTACTTATTGGTTGTTCAAATAGCAGGCCAAATTGGAAACGCTATTTTGAAGATAATGAATATAGTTATTATTATGATCAAAATAGTATCCACTATACTCATCTTAGAAAAAATTTCTTTGGAAAATTTGTAAAGGATAAAGAAATTGTCAATGTATGGATAAAGGTAAATAATGGAAGTCCACAATTAGTAAAGGTTTACTGTGAAGAAAGAACGTGTGATGGGTGCGAACCAAATCATTCATCAATTGATTCAATGGTTGAATCAATGACGACGGGGAATGAAATATCTGGAAACTCAAAACCTATACAGCCTGGCTCTAAGTACGAAAGTCTACTCAATAATATATGTCCATAAGAGGATGATATGAACTATAAATCCAAAGCATTTCGCTTGCACGGTAACCATTGTCTCCAAATATTTGTTCCAAAAGTTGGCAATGAAAACTGTATTTTGTTTCTTCTGTTTTTGCTGACACTATCTTTTTCCTTTCCATGTTTTTGCTATGCGAGCAATGGTTCTCTTATTCGGAACAAAGACTATGCTTTTCGCATTAATATCCCGCAAGGTTTCCATGTAAAGCAAGGACGTGGACCGAATGTAAAAGTAAATGCAGTTACTAACAATGGAGAATCAATCGTTGTTATAGCGAAGACTCTTTCTAAAGAATTTAAGAGAATAAACTTTGATCGCATGTCTGATGCCGATATTCAACAATACATCAAGAATATTTCCATCCAATACCAGAATACATTTCCCGGCATGCAAATTGTAGAGTCAAAGATAACATATCTTAGCAATCATAGAGCTGCTATGACTATATTTATTACTCCTGTAAATAGCATCAGGGGTTCAGCAACTTTGAAACAATTCACTATTGAAACCATACTAGACGGGAAGCTATTCAATGTCGGATGTTCTGCTCCCATAGAAACATATGACCGATTCTATCAAACTTTCTTAGAAACTGTTGTTAGTTTCTGGATTGAGGACAAGTCTTGGTATACAAAGTAAGAAAACGTACTATCAGTAATTATTTTATCTTAATAAAAATAAAGTGCGGTGAAACCTAGATATCGCATAGTCGTTTTCTAATAATGTTATAAGAAGGTTTTTGTTCAGTTGTTTCGTATTCAAAGTAGAACAAGGCAGCAGCAAGAGATTGCCACGTCGCTTCGCTCATCGCAATGACAGAAGAATAATTTATTTGAACTCTGTCTCAATACGAGCCATCGCTTCTTTTAATCTTTTATCCGGAACCGTCAGCGATATGCGCACAAAGCCTTCGCCATACTGGCCGTAGGCTGTACCGGCAGCAACGACCACAGCGGTCTTATCGAACAGGCGGTTGGTGAATTCCAGCGACGTCATACCCTTGGGCACCGGCACCCATAGATAAAAGGTTCCCTTGGGCGGGTTGAATTCAATGCCGATTTTTTTTAATGTCTTGAGAACAAGTTCGCGGCGCTTTCCATACAATTCAATCATCTTGTCAACAAAAGGTGCTTCATTCTGCAGGGCTTTGATGCCGGCGAACTGAATCGGGTTGAAAATACCCGAATCCGTATTTTCCTTCACCTTGCTAATGGCGGCGATTAATTCGGGATTGCCGCAGGCCATGCCCAGGCGCCAGCCGCACATGTTGAAGGGCTTCGATAAAGAGTTCAGTTCGATGCCGACATCCTTCGCGCCTTTCGCCATCAGAAAACTGATGCGTTTTTGTCCGCTAAAAACTATTTCGCTATAGGGATTATCGTAGCAAACAGCGATATCGTAGCTTCTGGCAAATTCAACCAGTTTGTCTAAAAATTCCAGGGTCGCGCAGGCGCCGGTCGGATTGTTGGGGTAATTTAAAAACATGGCGGTGGCTTTTTTGGCGATATCTGTCGGGATATCTTCAAAGACCGGCAGGTAATTATTTTGCGGCAGAATGGGCACATTATACGGAACGCCGCCGCCCAGCAGGATACTGGAACGATAAGCCGGATAACCGGGGTCGGTCATCAAAACGATGTCATCGGGATTGACGCGCGCGATGATAAAATGATGACAGCCTTCCTTGGAACCAATCAGCCCCAGAATTTCATTTTCGGGATTCAGCGTAACACCGAAGCGTGTTTCGTACCATTTGGCAATCTCGCGGCGGTACGCCAGCATGCCCTTTTCTTCATCGGTCGGGTAACGGTGATTCAGAGGATCACGCGACGTGGCGCAAAGTTCGTCAATAATTGAATCCGGCGTGGCTTCCACCGGGTCGCCGATGGCCAGTGAAATGACATCAATGCCTTCGGCCTTGGCCTTGTTTATTTTTTTTCTCAGTTCCATGAACAGGTAAGGCGGTATTTTCGCTAGTTTGTCCGCAGTTTTCAAAATCCATATCCTCCAAATTATTTATAAACGATCTCTGCAAAACGGCTCATTGTCATTTCGGGGAGGGAAGCGACGAGAAATCTCATGAGTCCCAAGCTTCAGAAACGTATACCCTAAAGGACACTATTGGGGCACTCCGCGAAGTGACAAATTAATGATGATGCAAAGGTCTATATACTGTTCTGTTATCATTGGTATGCTTCTTCAAGAAGCATACCCTGATAGACCATTCTGACGCGGCCTTCAAGGTAAATTTTCCGCCACAGACCGTTTTGGTTTTCGAAATAAACACCCAATGTTTCGCCGCTTCTTGCCAGGACATTTACCGGAGATTCCACCAGCCCTCGTTGCGCCGCGGTAATCGTTGCCGCCACCATGCCGGTGCCGCAGGCCAGCGTTTCATCTTCGACGCCGCGCTCAAAGGTGCGCACGGTGATGTTATGCCGGTCAACAATCAGAGCAAAGTTGGCATTGGTTCCCTTCGGCGAGAAATGCTCGTGATGGCGAATTTTACGGCCGTTATTATAAACATCGTAATTTTCAAGATCGTTGACGAAAACGACCGCATGAGGCACACCGGTGTCAATGCTGTCCAGGGTGAACTTTTGTCCTTCCGCTTCTATTTTGATTAACGCTTCCACCGGTGAAGGATCGGTAAGTTTCACTTTAACGATTTCGTCACGCACTTCCGCACTGATAATGCCGGCAATGGTTTCCCACGACATCTCTTGCCCGGCGATTCCTTTCATGTAGGCGATACGCGCCACGCAGCGGGAGGCATTACCGCACATTTCCGCCATGGAACCGTCGGAATTGAAAAAACGCCATTTGAAATCGGCGATGTCGGAAGGCTCAATAACCACCAGCCCGTCTGCGCCCACGGATATTTTTCGCTGGCAAATCTTGCGGGTGAACTCGGATAAATCACCGACATCCAGTGACAAATCCATATTGTCAATGATGATAAAATCATTGCCGCTGCCGCTCATTTTGTAAAATTCGATCATATTTCAAACCTGTACTGAATTTTATTCCACCTTGGTTTGATTAACTACCAACTTGTCATTCCGAATCCCACGTGTGGGTGAGGAATCTTGGATTTCTCGTCGCTTTGCTCCTCGAAATGGCATTGAAGCAAAGCTATTTGTGTCACGATCTCGCGTCGCCCCTGTCGGTTTCACTGTGGGGATAGTTTCCAATCCCGACTCACGGGGATTAGATAGTTCGACTTACAAATTTCATTGCGTTACACTTATAAAATTTGAGTCTCACTACGCCTTACGTTTCGAACTTCATCCCGACATGTCGGGATTCGTTCTCAACGAGTGTCACTAAACTTCGATGACAATGTCATCGGTCCGGTTCAGAGAACGGGTAACCCTCAGCACTTCTTCAATGGTGGTTGTCCCGGAGAGAACCTTGTCGATGCCGTCCTTTTGCAGCGTGATCATTCCCTGCTTGATGGCCAGTTCGTTAATCTGATTGGCATCCGATGTTTTTAACACGAGCCTTTTAATTTCATCATCAACCGTCAGTATTTCAAAAATGGCGGACCTTCCCCGGAAACCTGTCTGCATACATAAGTTACATCCCTTTTTCCGGTAAAAGGTATTATTTTTCAAGACCGATCGGTTCAGTCCGAGATTGGCCAGAGATTCCTCATCCGGGGTGTAAACCTCTTTGCAATGGGGACAGAGAACGCGAACAAGACGCTGGGCGATGATCGCGACAATGGATGACGTGACCAGAAAAGGTTCGATGCCCATATCGATCAAACGGGTCACGGCGCTGGCGGCATCGTTGGTATGCAGCGTGGAGAAGACCAGATGGCCGGTCAGTGACGACTGAATGGCAATTTCGGCGGTTTCCCGGTCGCGGATTTCCCCGATGAGAATGACATCCGGATCCTGACGCACAATGGATCGCAGCCCCGCAGCAAAGGTCAGATCGATTTTAGGATTAACCTGAATCTGTCCCACGCCGTCCATTTGATATTCGATGGGGTCTTCAATGGTGATGATATTGATTTCCGGACGATTGATGGTGGAAAGCGCCGCATACAGCGTTGTCGTCTTGCCGCTGCCGGTGGGGCCCGTGACCAGAATGATGCCGTAAGGAGATTTGATCAGCTTGTTGAGGAGCTTGATGCGTTCGTCATGCATACCCAGATCGGAAAGCTTCAGAATGCTGGAGGTTTTATCCAGCAAACGCAGAACGACTCTTTCGCCGAAAGCCGTGGGGATGATCGACACGCGGATATCGACGAGGCGGTCGGCGATTTTGATTTCGATACGTCCGTCCTGAGGCAGACGTTTTTCCGCAATATTCAGCTTGGCCATTATTTTAATGCGTGAAATAAGCGGAGATTGAATGCGTCGGGGCAGGCTGAGGATGTCGTATAGAATACCGTCGATGCGGTAGCGGATTTTTAGACTACCGGAATAGGGTTCGACATGGATATCACTGGCCCGGTCTTTGATCGCTCCCGATAAAAGCAGATTGACCAGCTTGATGATCGGCGCATCGCTTGTTTCATCCAGCAGGTCGGCTGTTTCATCGATTTTCGAAATCAGATCGTCGGTGGAAGACTGATCCATTTCCTCGAAGTAGTCCTTGGCCGAAGAGCGGCTCATGTCGTAAGCCATGTTGATGGCGGCTGTAATTGCGTCCTGTGAAGAAAGAACGACCGGCAGGTCGGGATTTTTGAGGAGTTGCCTCAGGTCATCCACCGGCTGAAAGTTGGACGGATCATTGATCGCAATCACCGGATTTTCGGGTGTGATGAGCGGGATAATCCGGTGTTTCTTCAGATAGTGAATGGATAGGTTCTGCGTAAAGTCGATATTGATGCTTTCCATCGGCAGATCCGGCCAGAAGGAAAGTCCGAAATGTTCGGAAACAATTTTCAGCAACTGAGCTTCAGGGATCGTTTTTTTCCTGATCAACTGATCAAAGAATCCACCGCCGTTGTTCATTCCGGCGTTGTGCGCCTCGGCAAGAATATCCGGCGCCACTCCGGCGGCGATGAGTTTTTCATCCAGGGAAGAAAACACAGACTTGGCGGAAGTTGCATCGCCACGGGCGGAGGCTGCCGATTCTTTCAGGGCTGTATGAATTTTGGACATATCGTATCAGACCTTCAAAATTACGGATGAGCCGTTGTTGTATTGTCGGCAGGGGTCCCAATCCCGGGAGCCTTGACGTCCGCTTTCTCATTGAGCTTGATCACACCGCCCACCACTTCTCCCATGGTCTCTCTCTTCTCCTGATAAAGTTTTGCGGCGTCGGCCTGAGTGCGGACAATATGCGGCGTCAGGAAGACATACAGATTGGTTTTTTCCCGCGATGAGGTTTTTGTTTTGAAAAGCCAGCCGAGGAGGGGAATATCTCCCAGCAGAGGGAATTTATACGTGCTTTCATCCGTGCTGTCGCCGACCAGACCGCCGATAACAACGGTTTCATTATCTTTGACGATGACCGTCGTCTTTGCCGATCTCTTCAGCGTGGTCGGTCTTGCTTCATCCGCGCCGGACTGCACTTTTGTCACTTCCTGATTGATCTTCAGACGGATAAAATTTTCCTGATTGATGTTGGGCGTGATTTTTAAAATGACGCCGACGTCCCGGTATTCGTAGCTGTTATAATTAATGGAGGTGGTCGAACTGGTCGTGTCCTGCCGTGTCAGATAGGGAACATTCGATCCCACGTTAATTTCCGCTTCCTCATTGTCCAGCGTCATGATCTGCGGGGTGGATAAGATGGAAACTTCCGAATCGGTTTTGTAGGCCTGCACGACCGCACCGATGCTGGGGAAAGTGACGCCGCCGATCTTAATGCCGGCGCCGACCAGGCCCATGGAAAATCCGCTGGGGAAAACACCGGTGGTTACGCCCCCCGTAGTCGTCAGCAAGCCGTCAAGAATGTTGTAGGAACCGGTGCCCGTCGAACCGGTGCCGCCTGATCCGGCGAAGGCCGCCGTCGGATTTCCGTCAATAGAGCCGTGCTCGGTGATTCCGCGCCACTCCACACCCAGTTTGAAGTCCTTGTTGGCGTTGACTTCCATGATCAACGCTTCAATGTAAACCATGGGGCGCGGCACATCGAGCTGTCTGATAATATTTTCGATAATTTTATAATCTTCTCTTTCCGCCATAACCACCAGCGTATTGGTGGCCTTGTCCGGAACGATCTGGACATTCTTGGAAACTACGGTGGTGGGAGCTGTTTTCGCGCCGGCGGCTGCGGCTGTTCCGCTGGCGGTGCTTCCTTCCTTGAGGATGCTGGTAAGCACTTTGGCCAAATCCTCGGCAACGCTGTTTTGCAGGCGGTAAACCTGAATATTGGATTCGCCGCGCGGCACATCTTTATCCATGAAAGCGACAAGTTTGCGCACGTTTTCCGTATCCGCGCCGCTGGCCAGAATGATGATCGAATTGGTCCGGGAATCGGCAACCGCCTTCAGGGATGACGCGGCCTTGCCGCGGGTCGGACTTTGCGCAAATATGGTGTTGAGGGATTTGACCACTTCCGAAGCGGAGGCGTTCTGCAGGGGAATATAGGATATCTGATCCCCGGCGCCTTCCACATCGAGAGCCGTAACGATTTCCTGAATCCTTTTGATGTTGGACAGATAATCCGTAATGATGAGCATACCCGCCGGCGGATAAGAAAGCACGGATCCCGTTTTGGGAGTAATCGGATCGAGAATTCTTTTTACTTCATCAGGATTGGCTCTCTCCAGCGGCATGATCTGGGTCACCATGCGGTCTTCCTGCAATGTCGGGTCCTGTTTCGTTCTCGTTTCCAGACCCTTTTCCCGTGCCGCGGCGGAGGGAATAATTTTCACCATGTTTCCCGAAGGAACGACGGTGAATCCGTTTATCTCCAAAACGGAGAGAAAAACTTTATAGACGTCTTCCACGGGAATCTTTTTGGGAGAAACGATAGTCACCTTGCCCTTCACCTTGTCGTCAATAAGGAAATTCTTGCCGGTCAGTTCACTGACAAATTTTACCAGCACGCCTATTTCAACGTTATCAAAATCCAGGGTTACGTATTTCTGGGATTTATCTACTTTGATCGGTTTGGAAGCCGCCTTCGTTTCTGGCAGAGCTTGTCCGGGCGAACCAGCTTGTGCTTCCATAGCCGGTTCCCGGCCGGGAGGTTCAGGCGTTGTTTCCACCTGTTCTTCACCCGCTGCTTCATCCGGGGCATCCGGCATGGATGACGTATCGATATTCTCGTCTGCGCCGGAAATCCGGGCGGAAAATGCCGGACCGGCAAAACAGAATGTCATAATCAGGGCGAAGATTATGCATAAAAAGAATCCGGTTTTTAAAGCAGGTAATTGTGGTTTTTTCATCTTGACGTTATTTTGTCTCCAATAATTTTTTAAATTCCGGTAAATCGGCCAGCACCGACAGATCTTTGTCTTTTAAAGCCCATTGTCGGACCTGGGGATTGAATCCGACGGCGTTTTTCAAATAAGAAATGCTGCGGCTCAGGTCGTTATTCTGCGCGTAAATACAAGCCAGATTGTAATGAGCATCGGGATATTCATATTTTATCCTGAGCGCGTCATTAAGGCGGATAATCGCCCATTTGTACACTTTTTTCTTCATATAAATCACACCCAGATTATTCAGGGCCTGTGCGTTGGCCGGGTCAATCGCGATGACCTTTTTGTATAAATCTTTGGCTTCTTCCAGTTTGCCTTCCTGATGTTTCCGCAGGGCTTCGGCATAAAGCTTATTTGCATTGGCGGAATCTTTTTTTACACTGGTTATGTCGTCGGCTTTTTTTGTTTTTAATACGGGAACGGGTTTGTTTTCAATGGTTGCTTCTGCAACAACCGGCCGGGCTTCTTTAACGGCCGGCGGGACATCATCGACAACCGGCTCGGCGGAAGAAACAACGATCGGCGTTTCCGCAGCTCTTAAAGGCGCTTTGGCCGGACTCTTTTTTTCGTCAGATCCCGAAAACAAAACAATCATTCCGACGGCACAAACAAGCAGTATCAGTATGGTCCCCGCGGGAATCCATTTGCGGGATCTTGTTTTCTGACTTCCCGCCGCCGAAACGATCGGTTCATAGACCGCATAAGGCGATTTCTTGTCTTGTTGCGCCTTTCGTAATGCGTCGTTTATGTAGCTCATAATATCCCTTTGGTCAAGAATTTCCGACTCCCGTCAGGTTGTCAGACGCGCCAGGATTTTCCTGCCCAGGCTCATCGTTTTTTGAAAATAATTTACTCCGATATCGTGAACCGCCAGCCTGACTGTTTTGCGGTCAATTTTTGCCGAATTTTTTGTATAGGCAATCAACAGCGCCCGGTCGCAAAGGGCGTTAATGCGCCGCGGGATGCCTTCCGAAAAATGATAGATCAGGCTGTAAGCTCCTCTGGTAAATGTCAGCGAGCCGGGGCCGTTCGCCACCCGCAGGCGGTGATGGATGTATTCACGCACTTCCGCCAAAGACAACGGCTTCAAGGCATATCGTACGGTGATCCGTTCATTTAACTGACGGAGCGCGGGGAGCATCAGATTGTTATTGATCTCCGGCTGCCCGATTAAAATAATCTGAATCAGTTTTTCGGTTTCTGTTTCCAGGTTGGAAAGCATCCGGATTTGTTCCAGGACGCCGTGCGAAAGATTCTGCGCCTCGTCGATCAGAAGAACGGCCGTTTTGCCGGCTGAAAAATTTTTCAATAGAAAGTCGTTCAGGACATCGATATAATTTTTTCTGGTTCGGGGCGTCTCTCGGATATCAACACCGTACTCTCCAAGAATGGTCTCAAGCAGATCAAGGTCGGAAACGGCCGTGTTGAAGATCAGCGCCGTTTCCATTGAATCGTCCAAAGAAGCAAGCAGGCTTCGGCAGATGGTGGTCTTGCCCATGCCGATATCACCGGACAGCAGGACAAAGCCTTTTTTTTCTTTTATTCCGTAAATGAGACAGTTCAGCGCATCGCGGTGCTGCTCGCTCAGAAAAAGATACCGCGGTTCCGGCGATAAACTGAAAGGATTCTCATTTAATCCAAAATAAGCGGCATACATATTGATTGCTCTCTCGGATCCGTCATTCCAACGTATAGTTAAGGGTTTCCGCCTTGCCTCTTCTCTTGATGCCGAATGTCATACGACTTCCGGACTGCATCGAATTGAACAGCTGCACTAAATCATTGGCATTTTGCATCTGGTTGTTGTTCACTTCTGTGATGATATCACCGTTCTGGAGGCCGGCCTTCTCATAAAGACTGTCGGGCTTGATATTGGAAATGATATATCCCTCCCGCACGCCTCTGTGCATGAAAGGTCGCACGACAGCCTGTTTCATGATGGAGTCCAGATAATTTGATTTTCCGTCAACATTGTTTTTGATAAAATTCGCCGTGCCGAAAGATTGCGGACTTCTCGGAACGCCGGACGGGTTCGAAACCAGAGAATCTTCCAGCGTTTCTTTTATTTTTAAAGTGACGTCTCCTTCCGCACCTTTTAAAACAGCCGTGTTTCTGGTTATCCTGGAAAGCTTGCGCGAGCCGATCTTGTCCCCCAGCCGGTATAATTTCTGTTTGCGGCTTCCTCGTTCCTCAACAATAATAAAACCAAAGGAGGAATTGCAGGCAACGGTTCCTTTCAGATCGAAGTCGATGCTTTTGGCGTCCGCAGCGAAGAGCCCCTCCGCCGATGCGTCACCGCCCGCCGTTTTCATGGTGGTCAAAAACAAATTGCGTTCGGTAATGATGTCATATTCCTGAAGGTAATGCTGCTGCCGGTCATAGGGTAACGACGCGCCGCCGCGATTCTTTGTAACGGCGGTTTGGCTTGTTAACGGGAAACTGACGGCTTTGTAAAAAAGATCCGTTGCTTCGTAAGAAAGAATTGTAATCACCAGCACGACGGCAAGAGACATCAGCGCATCGGTATCCACGGATTGAAGGGACTGGATCGCCTTCATTTTTTCGAAGAGCTCTTTTGTTTTTGCCGTGATTTCAGAAAACATACACTTACCTACATATAGCGCAGAGAAGGATTGGCTATCGTTCCTTCAATATGAATATTCATTTTAACCTTTCTGCCGGATAGGATCATTTCACCGCTCAGATTGATCGAGCTGTTTTTGAAGTCGTCCGCCAGCGCAATTTCGCCGCTCAGAACGCAATCCATCTGCGGGCTGAAGATTTGCAGTTTTTCGATTTTGATCACCCGGTTCTCCAGTTTGGCCTGAATTTCTCCCCGGTCGAAATCAATCCGGCTCAGCCCTAAAAAAGGTTCCGCCAGCGGATAAGAGCCTTTGTTCAGAAAAAGCGCCATGGTTCCGGAAAGATTTCCGCCGCCGTTGCCGCCGGACGAATGCGTCCAGTTGCCGCTTGCCTTCCCGGTTATATGTTTGCCGGTCAGTGTTTTTAAGAAGGCGTATTCGCCCAGATCAATATCTTTAAATTTCAACGATCCTTCCCGCGGCGGATAAAAACCGGAAGTCGCCGTTTGGAAATGTCCGGAAAAATTGCCTCCGTATGCTTTTCCGCTGAGGCCGATTTGTTTTTTCTTCCGGAACACATTGAACGGATGGAACTGCACATCCAGCGTTTCTCCCTGGAAAAAAACGTTCGACGAAGACCCCGAACTCAGGTTTACATGTTTTATTTTCAAACCGAAGGGCAGAGACGGATTTAATGATCCGGTCTTCAGAATGAAATCGGAGGAACTGACGGATTCCTCCAGTTTGTTTTTGACGATATCCGAGGGAAACAGCAGGTACAGAAAGACCAGCGTGATGCCTATTGCGTAAAGCGTGAGCCATAATGCCTTTTTTTTCAGTATTTTCATCGCGACCTTGTATCCTGTAGAGATTGATCCGACGGTTGAATGGACGATATCTGCACCTGTACGCTTAAATATTCCGGATTTTCCTTCATCTTATTGATGCTGATTTTCTTTATTCTCACCAGATCGGCGGGCGATTCGGCGTAGTAAAGAAAATCGGTCAGTTGTTTGACGGTAATCTTGTCCAGTTTCATGTCAATCAGGGATTCCTCAAAAGCGCCTGATTGCGTTCCTCTGGACGAATTCATGTATTTGATTCTTCCTCTGACATTGGCCTGCGTCGCCTTTTTTTCCAGATAGGAAAACAGCGTAAAGTTGGGGCCGCGCAGGGAAGAGGCTCTCCGTATCGCTGAAATTTTTGATTCCAGCCGATTAGATTCTTCGGAAAGTTTCTTGATCGCGGTCAGTTTCTTCTGATTGACGTCGATGGATCTGTCCAGTTTCTTTTTTGCTTCCCAGAAGGGAAAAACGGCTAACTCCATCACCAGCGCGAAAAGGACAAACAGGGCCGCACCGGCGACAAGTTTGCGCTGTCTGGCATCCAGTTTATTCCAGAGCTCTTTGATCATTTGACTTCAATCCTTAAACTGAAATCAACCTTGCCGCCGTCTTTGGTCAGACTGGTTGATCCCATGGTCACGTCCTGAAAATATTTAGATTTCATAAGTTCGTTTTTAATCGAGGTAACCTCATCGATCGTTTTGGCTTCGCCTTTGATGGAAATAACCCTGTTCTCGTAATTCAATCCGGTTAAGACGACATCCAGCGAGGGGACAATCAGGCGGGAGATGTCTTTCAGAATTTCAATGGCCGTTGTTTCGGACAAGCCTTCGCCGAACCCGAATGTTTTTTTGTCTTCGGCAATTTTTGTCTCCAATTGCTGCACGGGATCCACCATGGCTTGCGCGTCCGGGAAACTGCTTTTGAAAATCCGGGAAATTTCTTTTTTGACGCCGTTAAGCTGTCGCGTTTTTAAACTGTAGTCGAGAATCTGATTGGCCGCCGCCAGCAGAATAATGATTCCAGCCAGGACAGACGCCCATCGTAATTGATTTTTAAAATTAAAACGCGACCGTCTTGCTGCAAATTCTTCCTGGCGAAAGTTGAACGATTTTTTCCCGGCGGAAATTCTCAACGCTGCGGCAACGGCCGTGTTCATGATTGCCGGCTGCATGCGGCCGGCAATATTTTTTTCCACTTCCAGGGATTTGCTCTTGATGAGATCAAGCGTTTCCAGCGGGCAGAAAAAATGATTGCCCAGCTCTCTGCACAGCGGGGCGAACAAAGCCCCTCCGCCGGTTAAGAGGATTTGTCCCGGTTCGTTTTGCATGACGCCGTTGATCTTCATGTACTCGACGGTGTTTTTGAGCTCTGCACAAAACCGGCGGCACGCCTCATTCGTGTTCATGATCGTTTCGGAATAGCCGCCGCTGATTTTCAATTTCTCCGCACCGTCTCTGTCCACGGAGAGATCCGCGGCCATGGCCCGGGTTATCTGTTCACCGCCAAAGGCCAGCGAACGAACGTGAATCATTGCGTCATCTTCATAAAATGTCGCGGATGTCGACATGCGGCCGATGTCCAGAATGATTTTACTTCCGGCCACCTTTTTGTTGTCTGTTATCTGAGCCGCCAGCGCCGTCGGAGATGCGTCGATGACGGATACAACGTTCCCCAGATTATTTTCCACGAGTTCCGTGATGTCGCGAACGTTTTTTTTGTTCAGGATTCCGACCAGCAATCCGCCGCGGGGCATGATCAGGTAATCGGCGATCACGTCTTCAATGGGCAGGGGAATGAGAGGCTCCAATTCGAAAAGCAGGGTTTTTCTGATTCTATTGTCGTCGCGGAAAGGAAGTTGAACATGGCGGAACAGCATGTCCCGGGGAGACACGGAAACACTGCAGGGAAATCCGGCGAAACTTTTATCATCAGCCAGTTTCTTCAGCGCCGGTTCAACGCCTCCGCAGGTGTCTATGTCCAGAACACGGACGTCGAGGATGCGGCCGCCGGTCAGACCTCTTTTGGCCAGCAATACGGCTTTGATGGTGCTTTGACCGATTTCCAGTCCCAGAACGTTCTGCGGCATTAATCCTGTCTCCATTTAATGATTTTGACCTGGTTGGGATCCTGTTTCAGAACAATTCCGGTGATTGTTTTGGTCATATTATTGATTTTACCGGTGGATGTGATTTTGAAATAATTGCTTTTCACTGTAATCAGATCCTGGTTAATCGTTATCGTTTCCATGCCGGGAACCTGCTTATACCATTGATTTCCCGACAGATCAGTGCTTTCTTCCGTACGATATTCGTCAATTCTGTCGGCCAGATCGACGCTGATTTCGTCGCTCAAAGAACGCAAAATTATTTTCGGCGCCGTATTGATGTTAATCAATCCTTCGCTGTCTGTGGTAATGTATCTGGCCAATGAGGGTCTGTCCTTTGTTCCGTAAAATATTTCTTTGGTTATCCCCTTTACCATAAGCAATTCTTCAATGCAATCAAACGGAGCGTTTTTCGCTTTGTAGGGCAGATCGAGGGATTCGTAATAACCGCTTTCCGCTCCGAAGCCGGTGGTATTATCGTCTCCGTCGATCCAGTCTTTGATGGAATCAATAATTTCATCAATTTTCCTGGCCTCCAGAGCGAATTCCGGCTGCGCCAGCAGTCTGCCGAGCATGGCCTTGACGTCCGCATTGTATTCTTCGCCATTGACCAGTTTGTTCAGCGGGATTTTCCCCGCTTCATCCTCGATCTTGGCGATAAAGTATCCTTCCGGGAAAAGCGTGTTGGACCTTAGGGATACTGTTTCCATATTCGCCCAGTCGTCTCGCAGAGTCGTGTGATTGCTGGTGGAATTGGTCAACAAGGCCGCCGCGCCATAAAAGCCCGACTTGGCGATGTAGGTTAATTTAATGCCGTCACTGAGATTGGCGGCGGCGTAAATGTCGGCGCGGGACGACCTGTTCAATTCAATGACGACGGCGACCAGAATGACAATGATGAGGATGACTGTAATCAGGGCGATGCCCTTGTTGTTTAGAATTTTGTTTTTCATCATTCTTACCTGCTGGCCGGTAGAAATACTTTTGTCATAAATTTATACGGCTTTTCCCGATCATTCGGATTGATCAGAACGAGTTCTATCCTGACGGCGGCCGGCGCCTTGTCCTGATGGATTCCTCCGCTTAGGGACGTATCCCATGTGTCATTTTCTTCTCCGGCGGCATCGTAAAACGTCAATCCGAAGGCTTCAATATTTTTACAAATGATAAAACCTTTCTCCTGTTGTTTGATTTCATCCGGTTTGATGCCGGGGACATCCGATCTCCACAGCGCATAGCTTTGTCCTCCATCATCTTCCCGGACGAAATAACCGACGGCGGCCGGACGTCCTTCGCTTTCCGTCTCACTAAAAGCGAGATGGGATGCCGACCAGAAATAAACGGCGTGGAATTGCCGGTTGCCTGTTTTGTTTTTTTCGGCGATCAGAGTGTAAGCGCCTTCGGACATCTGCAGGGAAGACAAATCCCGGGTCATCCGTTCCAACACCGTGCGCGCCATTTTATAAATGTCGCCTTCTTCCTCCAGCTGGCGTGATGTTTTCAGGGTGCCGGTGTAAGAAACATAAACTGTAGCCATAACCAGCGAAAGGATGAAAATTGCAATAAGAATTTCCACGAGCGTAAATCCGCCGCGACCGATATTATTTTTTAAACGTCGATGGTTCATGTTTTACGTTCCCGGCTTTTTATAAAGAACAAGCTTGTAGATCCCGCGGGTCAGAAACAATTTGTTGGTTACCGTGACCTCGATTTTTTTGAATTGGAGCAACTGGGTATCGTCTATCACCAGCTGCCAGGCATATTGAGGGTAATCGGGACCGAAATCCCCGCTTTCCGTTTTGTTGGATAACGTGGATTGTGTTTCAATCTCGACCATCTTGCTCTGGGCTAAAAGCGCGGCCGTGGTCAGAAAACGTGAATCCGTCGCCATGGAAATGCTTTGCGACTGAAGCTGGAAAATGGAAACGAGAGCAATGGCCAGAATCGCCATGGCCACCATCACCTCCATCAGCGTAAATCCTTTTTTCCCCGCCTGCTTCATGACGATATCCTTCACCGGGGCACCTGTTCTCCGGACGCGTTGATGGGAATATCAACATATTTGTCGTAAATATCGGTCACCCCCAGAAAAGGATTGATGACGATGGTCATTTTGTCTTCTTTGTAGGCCAGATGAATGATCCTCGGTGAACAAATATTATTTTTTTTGAAGATGATTTTGGCTTCGCCCGCGGTTTTCTTTTTGTTGTTTTCATCCACAACATCGGTAATGACAACATCCGCCGGCAGAGACAGGGCGCGTTTTTTTATCTCATCCTGCTTTTCCGCCGTCATATCGGAAGCGGTGACCCAGTAGGCGGATTCCGATAAATCCAGCGAAAGAATATAGTCCAGTTGATCGCGAACGGCCTGTGTCCGTAAATCTCTCTCCAGACCGATCAACTGGCGCGATGTTTTCTTGAGTGTGTCGCCGGTCAGAACATCCCGTGTGGAAGGAACGGCCAGTACCAGTATCACGCCGATCAGCGCGATGACCAGCAGCAATTCCACCAGAGTAAATCCGCGTTTACTCCATTTCCCAGTTGTTGATGTCCTGATCCACACCTTCGCCTCCGGCTTCACCGTCCTTACCCAGACATGATAAATCGAAATCGCCATGGCTGCCGGGACTTAAATAGACAAATTCATTTCCCCATGGATCTTTGGGCACTTTGCCTTTTTCGAGATAACCTTCCTGACGCCAGTTCTTGGGGATGTTTCCCACGGTCGGCGCCTCCACGAGAGCTTTTAATCCCTGCTCTGTCGTCGGGTAACCGCCGTTATCCAGCTTGTAAAGCTTCAATGCCGATTCCATGGCTTCCATTTGTATTTTTGCTTTGGCCTGCCTGGCTTCGTCGGGACGTCCCATGATACGAGGAATAATCATACCGGCAAGTACGCCCAAAATGACGATGACAACCATCAATTCGATCAGGGTAAAACCCGCCTGAGAGTTTTTATGATGTCGGAAAAGTTTCATAATGCCCCCTTTTTTTATTCAATATAACTCATCTTTATATAACATGTGCCATATTTTGCGTGGTTTTGTAAAGAGGCCACAGTCAAGGCAGGAGTGAGGCCTTCTTTTATGCCGGTTTCCGTAACAAAGAACGACGCGCAATGCAGCACACGGTTTCTTGACATAATCATCATCGGACAAGTTGGTTCATTTCAAATATCGGCAGTAAAATGGACACAACAATAAAACCGACCACCAGACCCATTACCAGTATCATCACCGGTTCCAGAAGCGATGTCATGATCATGATACTCGCCTGCGATTCATTTTCGTAAGCGACGGCAATCCGATTGAGCATCGCCTCCAGCGTACCGCTTTGTTCTCCCACGGCAATCATTTCCGTAACCAGCGGGGGAAACAACCCGCTTTTGTTCAGCGGACCGGAAAGCCCCTTGCCTTCCTCCAGGTCTCTGGCGGCCTGATGAATGGCGTCGCCGATGACAACGTTGTTGACGATATTACGCACAATTTCCATCGCTGCCAGGAGCGGCACGCCGCTTTGCAGCAGGGTGGCCAGCGTACGGCAAAACCGGGCTATGGCGATTTTGCGGCTGATCTGTCCCATGACCGGAAGTTTCAGCTTCATATTGTCCCAGGAGCGTTTGCCCGTGTCGGTTCCCGCCGTCGTGTATTTAAAAGCAGCGATTCCGGCAAAAAGCAGAATCAGAATAAGCCACCAGAACGCTTTCAGAAAATTGCTGACCTTGATTAAAACAACGGTTACCAGAGGCAGCGTCTGGTTCATGTCGGTAAAAATAGTCGTGATTTTGGGAACGACAAAGGTCATTAAAAGAAATATGACGGCGCTGCCCATAATGAACATGATAATAGGATAGGCAAGAGCGGAACGAATTTTGCTCATCAACGCCTGCTGATTTTCACTGAAATCGGCCAGCCGCTCCAAAACCAGATTAATGGTTCCCGAAGCCTCACCGGCTCTGACCATGTTCAGATAAAAAGGAGGAAAGATGCGGGGAAATTCCGACATGGCTTCCGTCAGACTTTTTCCTTCGGTGACCTGTTCGCGGATTTGCGCCAGCGACTTTTTTAACAGGGGATTTTTTTCCTGCTGCATCAGAATGGAAAGAGAAGGCACCAGCGGCATTCCCGCTCCCAATAAAGTGGATAGCTGGCGGGTGAAAACGGCGACCTGACCGGCGGATACCCTTTCCCAGAGATTGATTTTCATAGCCGCTGAAACGGCGGAATCTTTTTTTACTTCCGCCTGATTGATTTCCACGGGATAGATATTTTCTTCCCGCAATTTCTGACGCGCCGCGGCCATGCCCGGCGCATCGACGAAACCCTTCAGCTGCCGGCCTGTTGCATCTAAAGCGATGTATTCAAAAACACTCATAAATTTTTTCTGCTTGTGCTGTTAGCTTATCCGTGCATTTAACATAAATTTCATTTTGATTCAATCCCGCGCCTTGGACAGGCTCCCTGTCCGGCCTTTTTCTCCGATGCAATAAAAAAGGGCTCTTCAGCCCTTTTTTATTGCAAGTTTATTGATAGGGATTTCCGGCCTTCTATAAATCAGGCACTGCGAAAACTTCCCTTGATTCCGCGCTTTCCCCGTTGTTATCCAGAGCCGTTACGACAAAATAGTATGTTTTTTCTTTATCCAGGCCTGCCGCTCTGGTGCTGGTACCCGTCCAGTTTGAAGCGCCTTTCTGAGCGGTGGATTTCGTGATATTGCTGGCTGTAAAGAAATAAACATTATAGGTTAATGTTCCTGTGTAAAATGTCGGGGGATTCCACGCCAGGTCGACAAACCCCTCTCCGCGATTGACGACATGAAGATTTTGAGGAGCGGAAGGGGGCGGAGTTGCGCTGGGTTTCGTTGTGTATGCAAAAGAAGCGCTGCTGTCCCCGCTATCGCTATCATCATCATTGTCCTCCGCCGCGACGAAGAAAACATAGGCCTGGTCATTGTTAAGTCCCGTGAAGGTATAGGCGTTGCTTGTGATTTGGGGGCTCTCCTTGTAATTTGCGAAAGACGTGTAGTAATAGACTTTATATCCGTTCGCGCCGGTTACGGCATCCCACGTTACCGTGACCTCTTTATTCCCGGCATTGGCGCGCACATTTTTGGGCGCCGGTAACGGCGGATCATCTTCGGGCGTCGCGTAAATTGCCTGCGACAATTCGCTTTCCACATTCTCGGAATTTTTAGCGGAAAGGGCGAACCAGTATGTCTTTCCGTTTTCCAGGCCGGTTACAGCATAAGGGGCGCTAATGATATTGTTTGTTTCTCCATCTATTTTTGTGCCCTGAGATTTCATTTTTTGCGAACCGGGTTGACCTTCATCATCGTCTTCCAGATAATAAATGCTGTACGTTTCAGCCCGGGGAAGCATTTGCCAGTCAAGGGTCACTTCGCCGTCGCCGGCATCGGCCCTCATTTGCACGGTCAAATAATCGGAATCGGAAGGATCGTCATCGATACTGACATCATCGTCAGAGCACGCGCCGATAAAAATTACCGCCAGACTTATCAGCAATAAATATAATATTTTTTTTCTCATTTATACTCCTTTGGATCCATTGCCTTGTATGAAAAAAGCCGGAAAGAGCCTCTTAAAACCTGTGCATTGTCGGATGAATGCGGACTTGAATTGCCGGCGCTTCTGGAATTTTTCATGTCGTGATTTTGACGAATAATGAACACTAAAGATTAACCCTGTCAAGTTAATTTTTGCCGGGCAAACCGCTCATGTAAACAGCGCTGATTTCATCGGCTTTCTCGATGCAGATGCTTTTTAAATAAGCCTTGATAAAACCCTTGAGAAAAACGGGCGCAGGCAGTTTTCCCGTTTTGTCTTCTTCAATGTCATTTAAGTAATCCAGACGGATTTTTGTTTCCTGATGAATGGTTTCGACAGCCACCCCCAGTTCTTCTCTGATGGTTTTGAGGTCGGCGCCGGTTATCTTTTGCCGGGAAAGAATCTCCCTGATCGACTGGCTTTGGGATATTTTTGTTTTTAATTCCGATTTATTATTTTTTCGCGCCAGAAAAGCCATGTCCTGACGGTTAAATTCAAAAATATTGACCGGTTGGATGCCGGCTTTGCTTTGATCTGCGGAAACGGACGTTCCGGACAAATTCATTTCATCGTCATATTTGGTTCGTTGCGCTTCATTGATCAGCGTGAAATAAGCCTTGTCGATCAGCGAGAGGATTTTATCACGCTCTTCTTTCGAGAAAAAAGAATAGCTGACCAGGGAATCGGACTGATACATCTGCAGCGCGACATTGTAGGCGCTGCGGATTTCCGCCGCGGTCGCCTTCGTGCCGATGTCCAGCATTTCGTAATAATTCATCTGGTCAAAGTCTTTTTCCATCTGCGGCCTGATTCCATGTCTAGAGATAATTGAGCATCAACTGTTCGCCGAAAGCGCTGCCCATTTTTTTATTAACCACGCGCAAATCATTAGCGGCGCGCGTGTGAGGATAACGGTCCAGAAAACACACCCGCTGGCAGATGGCGTCATGAACATGTTCATCATAAGCGATGTTGCCTGCGAATTCCACATTGATGCCCAGATGCTTCTTGATAATTTTACAAATCTGTTCACCGAGGACGGTATTGTCCTGCTTGCGCAGTTGATTGAGAATCAGCTTGAATCGGAAAGAGCTGAAGTCCTTTTTGATCAGCGCGTATTTTTCCGGAAATTCTTTCTTGATGATCGAAACGATATTTTCCGGTTTGTTGAGAGAATCGTCGCCGAGATGCTCCCGGACCTTTTTTTCAAGCGTCCTGAAATCGGCAGCCGAAAAATAATGGCGGATACGGCGCAGATAGATGGCGCGCATCAGACGGTAAACATTTTCGATGGACGTGGGTTCCGGCGTGGTGATGAATATTCCATGCCGAGAGGCGAGGAAAAAATCCAGGGTGTTAAAGGCCGTGCCCGCACCCAGATCAAGAATGATATATTCGTAAGGGAGCCTGGCAATGGCCTTGAGCGTTTTTATCTTCTTTTCATAGGGAAGGTTGGCAATATCCAGGCTATCGTGAGCGCCGCTGATTAGAAAAAGATTAGGGAAGGGTGTTGGAAGAACCGTATCTTCCAGAGCAGAAATTTTTTTAGAGATAAAATCGGAGAAACACTTTTCCGGATAGGGAACGTCCACCATGGTGTGCAGATTTGCCGCGCCCAGATCAAGATCAATCAGCAGCGTTTTCTTGCCGGATTTAGCCAGAAGACGCCCCATGGAACTGGCCAGAAAACTCTTGCCGGATCCTCCCTTGCCTCCTCCAATCGGCCAGATATGCGCCATAAACCATCCCGTGAGTGATTTATGAAAGTCATACACGATAAAATAGTGATATTCAAGCGGAAAATAATGAGACGCACTAAAAACGCATCCTGATAAGCCGGGATGAAGTTTGAAGCGTTAGTCGCAGCAATACTCACTGAGAGAAAGAGAAACGACGTTCGGAGCGGAAGCGGGATTTGAGATTTGTAGAAACAAAAAACATTAAAGTGCTTTCCGGGAGGGATTACGGTATTGACTTCTTCAGCTTTTGCCCATAAAAACTAACCATGATTGATAAGGAACCTGAAATTCAAGTCGCCCTGATGCAAAACGATAATGAGGCTCACATTGTGTTGAACGGGAGTTTTTCATTGCAGGACGGTCGGAAATTATCAGGACGGTATGTGGCTCGTGCCGATGAGGGCAGGGTTTCCCTTGGTGATTCGGCAGGCCAGGAGATAATCCGGCAAAAAGAACTTTTGCTTTCAGGCACAAGGGATACCAATTTTACCGTGTCCGACGTAAAAATCGGCATTGATTTCCACTGGCAGCAAACTCAGGAACAGACATTTCGCGGCGATCTGCTTTTGTCGCCAGATTCGGGTTCTTCTTTTACTCTCGTCAATAAGATTCTTCTGGAGAACTATCTGGAAAGCGTTATTTCCTCGGAGATGTCCGCCGAAGCGCCGCTGCAATTTTTAAAGGTTCAGGCCATTACCGCGCGCAGCTGGCTGGTGAGTATGCTGGCAAAAAAGAAAGTGGTCCGGACCTCAACACCGCACAAAACCGAAAATGAGATCATTGTCTGGCAGGATGTCAACGATCACGAAGGGTTCGATGTCTGCGCAGACGACCACTGTCAGCGCTATCAGGGAATCACCAGGATCATATCCGAAAACGTTCACGAAGCGATAAAACAGACACGCGGATATTTTCTGGTTTACAATGGAGAAATCTGCGATGCCCGCTATTATAAATGCTGCGGCGGGCAGACGGAAAATTTTGCTACGGCGTGGGAAGACAAAAATTATGATTATCTGGGCAATGTGAGCGACGATGAGAAGCCGCATTCGCCTGTTTGCTCAGAGAGCGACGCGGTGCGCTGGCTGACCGGCAGACCGGGGGCTTATTGCAATACAACCGATGAAAAATTATTGAAACAAATCCTGCCGGCTTTTGATCAGAAAACGCCTGACTTCTATCGCTGGCGGGTCAGATATGAGCGAAAAGAACTGGAAGGTATCCTCCTGAAAAAATCAGGGATTGATTTCGGCCATCTGTTAAATATCGAACCTCTGGAGCGCGGACCATCCGGCAGAATTTCCCGGTTGAAAATACAAGGCTCGAAAAAAACAGTAATGGTCGGCAAGGAACTGGAAATCCGACGCTGGCTGTCCACAAGCCATTTGTTGAGCAGCGCTTTTGTTGTTGAGGCAGAGCGAAACACCGATGGAGAAATCAACCGTTTTATTTTGACAGGCGGCGGCTGGGGGCACGGCGTAGGCCTGTGCCAGATCGGCGCGGCGGTGATGGCCTCCAAAGGATTCAAGGCGGAAGACATCCTGGCGCACTATTTCATAGGCGCGAAAGTACAAAAACTTTATTAATTATTATTTAGCTTTTATTATAGCAAAGTAGAGACTGTCTTGTCATTCCGAACGTATGTGAGGAATCTTAAAACGATGTCAATGTGAACCATCTCTCAGATGGCGCGAAGTGACCTGACTAGGTTATGGCAATCTAATATTAAGACTTCTCCTTATCGGTCGAAGTGACAAAAAATATAAAAGAGAAAATCTATGTCCGAGACAAAAACAATCAATAATACGAGCCGGATTCCATGGTTCTGGGTGCCGACTCTCTACCTTGCCGAAGGCATTCCCTACGTGATTGCCATGACGGTCAGCGTCGTGCTGTACAAGGATATGGGGCTTTCCAATACCGAAATCGCTTTTTATACGAGCTGGCTTTATCTTCCCTGGGTGATCAAGCCGCTGTGGAGCCCGTTTGTTGATATCTTCCGCACCAAGCGTTTCTGGATACTGGCCATGCAACTGGCGATCGGCGCTTCGCTCGCCTGTGTTGCCCTGACATTGCCCGCGACAAATTTTGTGCGCTACTCATTGGCGATTTTCTGGATCATGGCTTTCAGTTCCGCCACGCACGATATCGCCGCCGACGGTTTCTATATGCTGGGGCTGGACACGCCGCAGCAGGCTGCGTTTGTCGGTGTGCGCGTTATTTTTTACCGGATTGCCACGATTGCCGCCGAAGGCGGGCTGGTGTTTCTGGTGGGCATGCTGGAAAAATACGGCTTTCCGGCGGCTCGGGCCTGGTCGCTGGCCTTTATTGGTGTGGGCGCTCTTTTTCTGGCGTTTTTCATCTATCATGTTTTTGCGCTTCCGAAACCTGCCGGGGATGTCAGCGCGCCGTGGGATAAATCCAAAAACTTTCTGGCGGAATATTTCCGCGTGCTGACCTTGTTTTTCCGGCGTAAAGATATTCTCGTCATCATATTCTTTTTTCTGTTCTACCGTTTTGCCGAGGCGCAACTCACCAAAATGGTCGTGCCGTTTCTGCTGGATGCGCCGGGCAAAGGCGGTCTGGGTTTAACGACGGCTGATGTCGGCATTATTTACGGCACGGTCGGTGTGATCGCGCTGATGCTGGGCGGGCTTCTGGGCGGCTACGTTATTTACCGCAACGGCCTGAGGTTCTGGCTCTGGCCGATGGTATTTATCATGCATCTGCCGGATTTGATTTTTGTCTATCTTTCCCATGCCCTGCCTCAGAATCTGTGGTTGATCGGTTCCGCCGTGGCGGTGGAAAAATTCGGTTACGGATTCGGCTTCACCGCCTACACGATGTATATGATCATGGTTTCGCAGGGAAGTTATAAGACGGTTTTTTATGCCATTGGCACGGGCATCATGGCGCTGGGCATGATGATTCCGGCAATGAGCAGCGGCTGGATACAGGATATGCTGGGCTATCAGAATTTCTTCATCTGGATTTTAATTACAACGATTCCAGGCTTTATCGTGGCGGCATTAGTAAAAATTGACCCGGGATATGGCAAAAAAATGGGTAAAGAATCAAGAGGTTGAAAAAGCATGCAACTAAAACAAATCAATACGGCATTTATTTTAGGAGCGGGGTTGGGAACACGGCTCAGGCCGTTCACTGAAAATACGCCCAAGCCGCTTCTGGAAATCGACGGCTATCCGATTATAACTTACGCGATGGGGCATCTGCGCGCTGTCGGTGTGAAACGCTTTATCGTTAACACGCATCACTGCGCGGGAAAATACGCCGAGGTATTTCCTGAAAATAACTGGAAAGGGATTCCAATTACGTTTCGTCATGAACCGGTTCTGCTGGATACGGCGGGCGGCATCAAAAACATCGAAGACCTGATCGCCGAGGACGAACGTATCATCGTTTACAACGGCGACATCATCACCAACATGCCGATTGAACTGCTGATTCGAAAACATTTCGAACTGAAAACGTCCGTCACGCTGGCACTGCGCTCAAAAGGGCCGCTACTCAATGTCAATGTTGACCAGGAAGGTTTCGTCTGCGACATGCGGCACATCTTGAAAAATGACGGTGTAAAGAAATGCCTGTTTGCCGGAATCTATATTGTAGAAAAATCTTTTCTGAAACGATTGACGGCGGGCAAAATAGAATCGATCGTCTTGCCGCTGGTGGAGATGATTAAAGAAAATCCGCGTTCGGTCGGCGCTGTAGTGATTGACGATGGTTCATGGTATGATGTGGGCACGGTTGAAGAATATAACAGGCTTCGCGAGATAGTCTTTTAGTGAAACTCGCTAAGAACGAGCCTAGCGAAGTTCGAAGCGCAAGTTGAACTATCCCCGGCACATGGTGCCGTGGGATGAAAAACGCCTATACCCTGAAGGGCACCATGGTCTGCGGCGTTGCGCTGCAAAGCGCGTCGCTCAACGTATTAAAATATACGCTTCACGACTCATTTCTGGCGCGCCTTGCATCTGGGCATTTTTGAAAAGCCTAATAAAGCTTGATTATTGAAAAGCGTTTAAGGAAAATATGCAGAAAGAAATACAAAAATTTTTGACTGAACATCTGGGGAAAACCGATTTTAAGCTTGAGCCGATCAAGAAGGGTGGTTCCGACCGTCAATTTTTCAGAGTAACGCTGCCTCATGGAGACAGTTTTGTTTTTATGCATTACGGTGATGAAGTCGCGGAAAACGCTCATTGGATCGGCATCAGCAAATTCATGGTATCATTAAAAATGAATGTGCCTCGTATTATTATCCAGGATGTCTCTCGGCATTTTATTTTAATTGAGGATCTGGGCGATACTGATTTGTGGTCGCTCAGATTTGAACCATGGGAAGAACGACGTGATTATTATTTTCAGGCGCTCACGCAGATTTACCGCCTGCATTCCTTTGATCCGAAATCACTTCCCGAAGATGTGCAACTCTCTGAAAGTTACGGTCCAAGGCTCTATAAATGGGAGCACGATTATTTTCTGGAGAATCTTGTCTGGGAAGTCTGCAAAATAAAACTAACACCTGCGGATGCCGGGAAATTGAATAAAGAACTGGATGCGCTTTCCGAACGTCTGCAGAAAACAGAACTATCCCTGATTCATCGCGATTTCCAGTCGCAAAACATTATGATTAAAAACGACCGGCCGGTTTTGATTGACTTTCAAGGCATGCGCCAGGGCTGTCTGTTTTACGATCTCGGATCGCTCATCTGTGATCCTTACGTCACTTTTGAAGATGGAGAAAGAAACGAGTTGCTGGACTTTTATTATGAACTTATGAAGCCTTCTTACAACCGCGATGAGTTTGTTCATAATTTCTGGATGGGCTCGGTGCAGCGTCTTTTACAGGCGCTGGGAGCATACGGATTTCTCGGTCTCAAAAAACACAAAACCGCATTTCTCCATCATATTCCCAACGGTCTGGAGAATTTATTGATTGCGATAGACAACGCAGGCGGACTTGATCAACTCAGCGATCTGGCAACCGAATGCGAAACCATCCTTGCCCGCAAAAGTTATTAACAACAAAATTGTTCATGGGCTTTTTATTCAGATGCCGGGAGCAGCGACCGCAGTATTATTGCTGATTGTTCCGGATCAAGTTTCATTTTTACAGCGTTTTCCGCGGCCAGCAAAAGCTGTTCCATGATGAATGAGGCATAGGCCCCGTCTTTCGTCCTGGCTGCTTCGATGAGCTTTTTGTAATAGGGGAGCATCAACGCTTTGCTGTCAGGTATCCGGTAGAAGAACTCCAGGTAAAACATGTACACGGGCTTGCATGAGTTGAAGATCAGCTGAATAACGCGGTTCCCTGCTTTACGAATGAAGTAAGCGTGCAGGGCATAGTCGAGTTCAATGATTGCCGTCACTGAATTTCCTGCCGCTTCCATCGCGTCGATGATTCCGGACAGGTTTGTTATATCCTCCTCGTTCATGGCCTGGGCGGCGCGTCCCGCAGCATAGACTTCAGCAATCTTCCTCAGGTCAAGGAGCGATACGAGTATGTTCCGGTCAACCGGCTCACTGCTCGAAACCACGTCAATCAGCAGGTCGAGGCTTCCGTCGTTCCAGAAGTCCCTGATGATCGTTCCGCTTTGTGGCATGGTCTGGACAAATCCGAGGTTGGCCAGCTTGGAGATTGCCGTGCGGATGGTAATCCGGCTGACGCTGAATCTTGCTGCAAGATCCCTTTCCGGGGGCAGCTTGCTGCCCGGCGGGAGCGTACCGGCCATGATATCGTGCTTTATCTTACTGACTACACGTTCCACGAGGGATGATGTCTTGTTACCCATGATGAAATTCCTTTTTAAAACAATTTGGTAAGTCCAAAATGCCAATTAATTTAAAAAAATGCAAGCATTTATTTAAATTATGTGGTAATATTATATTAAGTAAACTATATTGCATTTATTGGTAATACCAATTTATGGTGGATCATGGATAAGCACACGGCATTAATCTTTGATATTCAGCGGTTTTGTCTCCATGATGGTCCGGGGATCAGGACGACGGTGTTCTTTAAAGGATGCCCCCTGCGATGCCGGTGGTGCCAGAATCCCGAGTCCCGGAGGAACCATTCGGAACTCGCATTCTTCAGGGGGCGGTGCATGGGCTGCGGCGAATGCGTGTCCCATTGTAACGAGAATGCATTATCATGGACCGGAGAGGTCAACATTGATTTTTCACGGTGCAGTGCGTGCGGCAGGTGTGCTGAGCAGTGCAGTACCGGGGCGCTTCGAATCATCGGGAAGGAGTGGAACGTTGAAGACCTTGTCGGGGGAGTGCTCAAAGACCGTGAGTTTTTTGATGAATCAGGGGGCGGGGTGACCCTTTCGGGAGGTGAACCCCTGTTGCACAGCTCCTTTCTTTATCCATTTGTAACCATGCTCAGGGAAGCGGGGGTAAATGTCATGATCGAGACCTGCGGATATTTCCGGTGGCCTTCCGCTGAGCCCCTCATGGATCTGATTGATGGTGTGTATTTTGATCTGAAGGTCATGGATCAAACACTGCATCAAGAATACACCGGGAAAGGGAACACGCTCATTCTGGAGAATTTCACAAGACTCTCGGAGCGCGGGAACAATATACAGGCGCGTATGCCGGTCATTCCGGGGATCAATGATTCGGCGGAAAATGTT
>JAGVUJ010000058.1 GCA_019136325.1 Deltaproteobacteria bacterium | reverse complement strand
GGTGGAAAAGAAACTGATCCAGCCGACATTTGTCACCCACTACCCGGTCGTCATTTCTCCGCTCTCCCGGCGATCCAAAAATGATCCCGATCTCACCGACCGGTTTGAACTGTATATTTACGGCAGAGAGATCGCCAATGCGTTTTCAGAATTGAATGATCCGGTCGATCAGAAAGGACGATTTCTGCAGCAGCTCCATGAACGGGAAGCCGGCGACGACGAAGCCCATGAAATGGACGAGGACTATGTCCGTGCCCTGGAATACGCCATGCCGCCGACCGCCGGAGAAGGCATCGGCATTGACCGTCTGGTGATGCTTTTTACCGACAGTTCCTCCATCAGAGACGTTATTTTGTTCCCGCTGTTGAGAGCCAGACAGGAATAAAACGGATTATTGACGGCGTAGCCGAACCGGACTTATCCCGGAAAAAGGATATAACAATACCGATGCCCTACGAACTTTTCATCAGCAGGCGTTATTTAAAGGCCAAACGCAAGCAGATCTTTGTTTCCGTCATCACGTCCATCTCCATCCTGGGGATTTTTCTCGGCGTCGCCGCCCTGATCATTGTTCTGGCGGTGATGAACGGGTTTGAGGAGGATCTGCGCACAAAGATCCTGGGCATTAAATCTCACATTGAGTTAACCACCGATATGAGCGGCCCCATGAAAAACTACCGCGACGTCCGTGAAAAAATTGCCGGCATCGAAGGCGTTGTCGCCACAACACCGTTTATTTACAGCCAGGCGATGATCCGCAACGACAACGGCGTCACCGGCGTCGTCATTCGCGCGCTGGACACCGCAAGCGCCTTTCACGTCATCAATCTGGGAAAAATCAAAGAAGGAAATCTTGATTATCTCAACAAAATTCCTCCGGACATTGCCGCCGGTTATTCAGACAACGGCGTCCAGCCGGAGGGTATCGTCATCGGGAAGGAAATGGCCCGGAACATGGGAATTTTTCTCTACGACACCATAACGATCATTTCCCCGGTCAGCATTGCCACGCCGGCGGGAATGATGCCCCGCATGGGGAAATTTGTCGTGGTGGGAATCTTTGAATCCGGATTTTACGAATACGATTCAACCCTGGCGTATCTGTCCTTGCCGAGCTGCCAGAAATTTTTGCAGATGGGGGATACGGTGACGGGAATTGATATTAAAGTGAATGACATTTACAAAGCGGATGTCATTGCCCGGGAAATTCAAAGCAAACTGGGCTTCCCCTTCTGGACGCAAAACTGGATGCAGATGAACAAGAATCTTTTTTCCGCCCTGAAGCTGGAAAAACGAGTGATGTTTATCATTTTGAGCCTGATTGTCCTGGTGGCCGCGTTTAATATCATCAGCGCCCTGATCATGATTGTCATGGAAAAAAATAAGGATATCGCGATACTGAAATCAATGGGCGCAACCTCGCGGAGCATCATGAAAATATTCATTTATCAAGGATTGATTATCGGTGTGATCGGCACTTTTCTGGGATGTGTGGCCGGATTGGCCGTCGCCTTGAATCTTCAGAACGTTTCATTATTTGTGGAAAAAGTTTTCAATTTCAAATTCTTGCCGGGAGATGTTTATTACCTCAGCGAACTGCCCTCGAAAGTGAACTACAGCGACGTCGCCATCATCGTGGCCGGCACCTTGCTGATCTGCTTCTTATCGACAATTTACCCCTCGTTTAAAGCTTCCAAAACCGATCCGGCGGAAGCTTTACGATATGAGTGAACGAAGGCTGATACGTATGATTGTGCTGGAAAATTTATCGAAAACCTTTTTCAAAGCAGGCAACAAAATTGAGGTTTTGCGAGGACTGAACCTGAAGATAGAGAAAGGACGGTCTCTTGCCGTTCTGGGCGCCTCGGGCGCCGGAAAAAGCACCCTCATCCATATCATGGGCATGCTCGATCATCCCACAAACGGGTCGCTGCTCATCGACGACAGGAATGTCTTTGCCTGGGAGGAGGGAAAACGATCTTCATTCCGTAATGCGCACATCGGATTCGTTTTTCAGTTCAACAATCTTCTTCCGGAATTCAACGCGCTGGAAAACACGATGATGCCGGCCCTGATCGGTGGAATAAACAAAAAACAGGCCGGAGAAAAAGCTTGCAAATTGCTTCAAGAAGTTGGATTAGAGAACAGAATCACTCACAAACCGGGAGAGCTTTCGGGGGGCGAACAACAGAGGGTGGCCATTGCCCGCGCCCTGATTATGGAGCCGGAAATCCTGCTCGTTGACGAACCCACCGGAAATCTTGACACGGAAACGGGAAAAAAGATAGAAGACATTCTGGTCAACCTGAATGTGACAAAAAAAATAACGCTTGTTACAGTAACACACAACAAATTACTGGCGGAAAGAATGTCTGAAAGGATTCTTCTGCGCGATGGAGAAATTTATGAATATCAATGAAAAAACACGCACGTTATCTTTCATTATTTTATTTTTAATGATCCTTTTTGTTCCCCAGGTACAGGCGGAAGAGTTAAAAAAGATTGTTGTGATGCCTTTCGAAATCTTCAGCAATCAGGATAAAACGGCTCTGCGCGAATCTTTGTATAAAAATCTTTCGGACGAGCTGCAAAAAGAAAAATCCATTCAAGTGATTCCCGCCGATGAGTTCCTCAAAAGCCAGGAGAAGATTGAAGAGAATAAAGCCATCGATTACGGCAAGTCCAAGGGGGCTGATTTTGTCATTACGGGCACGCTGACTCAGTTCGGCAAATCCATGAACATTGACGCCAAAATAACGGATGTGCATAAGGGCAGCGCGTTGTCGCCGGTAACCGCTCACGGCAGAGGGGTGGCCAATATCAATTCGCTGACCGAACAAATAAAAGTGGAAGTCCTTGATCGAATCGGCCTGGTTCAGAAAATAGCCAGAATTGAAATCCAGGGCAATCGCAAAATCAATTCCTCGGCTATTACGGCAAAAATCAAAAGCAGAAAAGACGGTATTTTTTCCGAAGCCGATATCGCAGCCGACATTAAAACAATATTCAAGATGGGTTATTTTATCAACGTCACCGCAGAAACATCCGCCACGGCCGAAGGCAAGATTATTACGTTCTTCGTGCAGGAAAAGGGTCTGGTTTCCGAGATCAGCATTATCGGGAACAAGGCGGTCGGTAAAGATGATATTCAGGCGGTTTTAACCATCAAAACAAGACAAAATCTGAATCAGGAGCAGATCAAAGAGGATATTGAAAAGATCAAAGCGCTGTATGACAGCAAAGGTTATTACAATGCGGAAATAAAAGACAGGGTGGAACAGGACGGCGAAAAGGATTTTCGCGTTGTTCTCGACATTAAAGAAAATGACAGACTCTATATCAAGTCTATTGTTTTCGAAGGCAATGAAGCCTTCAGCGCAAAAGAATTAAAAAAAATGATGAGCACGTCCGAAAAAGGCATTTTTTCTTTCGTGACCGATTCCGGTCTGCTCAAACGGGATCAGCTCAAACAGGATGTCGGCAGGATCAATGCCCATTATTTCAATAACGGCTTTATCCATTCTCAAATCGGCGAACCGGAAATCATAACCGATCAAAAAGGCATCCTGGTAAAAATTAAAATTCAGGAAGGCAAGCGATTCAAAGTGGATAAAGTGGAAATCTCCGGCGATACTCTGGAGAAATCACGGGAAGAACTGCTGCAATCGCTTAAGGTCAAGAAAGGCGATAATTACAACCGTGAAGCGATTATCCGGGATCTGGATCTCCTGGTTCAGGCCTGTAACGATGAAGGCTACGCCAATGCCGATGTCAATCCCAAAGTCAATACCAGGGAAAACGAGCAACTGGTCGATCTTGATTTCCAAATCACGAAGGGCGAACCGGTTTATATCAGCAGCATCAATATTTCCGGCAACAGCATTACCCGGGATAAAGTCATCCGCCGTCAGCTGGATGTGGTCGAAGGCGACCTCTATTCCAGCAGCAAGCTGCGAAGCAGTTACGCCAACCTGAACCGGTTGAGATATTTCGAAGAGGTGGATTTCCAGACGGAAAAGGGAGCGGATAAAAATAAAATGGATATTAATGTCCGGGTCAAGGAAAAAAGCACGGGCATGTTTATGGTGGGAGCCGGGTACAGCGCGTCCGACAAACTTGTGATGATGGCTCAGATCACGCAGCAAAATTTCCTTGGGTACGGGCAGATTCTGAGCTTGAAGGCCTCGCTCGGGTCCGAAACCAATAATTACGATTTATCGTTCACGGAACCGTGGCTTTTCGGCCTGCCGCTCTGGTGCAAGGCCGATATCTGGAAATATGAAAAGGAATACGATTATTACACGCTGGATTCTCAGGGAGCTGGGCTGACGCTGGGATATCCGCTGATAGAAAAAATTGTGGGCTATTTGGGATACAAGTACTATATTGACGACATCCGGGAGGTTTCGTCGCTTGCAACGGCCTATGTGAAGGCCCAGGAAGGCGAGACATCCTCCAGCGCCGTCACTTTATCCTTTATCCGCGACACCACCAACGATTACATTTTCCCTTCGAAGGGCACTAAAGCCAGCATTGCCGCAACCCATGCGGGCGGTCCATTACAGGGAGACGCCAACTACACCCAGTACGGAGCAACGTTATTCTCGTATTTCCCCCTGCCGCTGGATGTCGTTTTCGCCGCCAAAGGAAGGATCGGCTATATCCAGGATCATGAGGGGATTGAAATTCCCGTTTCCAACCGATATGTTCTGGGAGGAATCAATTCTCTGCGCGGGTTCCGTTACGTCGGCCCGACGAATGGCGGAACGTCCGATGTCATCGGCGGCACGAACATGCTGGTCTTCAATGTCGAGCTGGTGCTGCCCTTCATCAAGGATTCCGGAATGAAGCTCGTTGCCTTTTATGATGCGGGAAACTCCTGGGATAACAAATACGATCTGAGTGATTTACGGCAATCGGTCGGAGCCGGCATTCGCTGGTATTCGCCGATCGGTCCGTTGCGACTCGAGTATGGTCACGTGCTCGATCGCGGAGGATTAAACGATGACACCAGCGGGCGCTGGGAATTTACCATCGGAATGCCGATGTAAAAGAATATACAAAAAATTTAAACATATAATTTAAAGAGGAGACCACAATGAAAAAACTTTTTTACCTGATGACCATCATAACCGTATTCATCTTTGTTTTAGGTTTGAACGCCTGGGCGGCTGATAAAATCGGCTTTATCAATTTGCAGGAAATCATGCAGAATTCCAGCGCGGGAAAGAAAGCCGCCGATGATTTCAAGAAGTTTTACGAAAAAGAAACTCAAGAAATCAAAACCATGGAAAATCAATTGAAAAAAATGAAGGAAGAGCTGGAGAAACAAGGCTCCATCATGACCCAGAGCTCTCGAAGCGAAAAGGAAGCCGCTTATCAGAAGAAAATGAGAGATTATCAGTTGCTCGTCAACGACACCAACGAGGAACTGAAGAAACGCGATCAGGAAATGACGCAAAAGCTGATGCCCGGCATCATCAAGATCGTCCGCTCCATCGCTGAAAGAGAAAAATACACGCTGGTCATCGATGTGGCAACCATGCCCATTCCCTATTATGCAAAGGAAAGCGATTTCAGCAACAGAGTTATTGAAGAATTCAATAAAACCAAATAACGGAAAACATTCACTCGATGAAAATGACAATTGGAGAGATCGCCGCGTTTCTCGGCGGGACGGTTATCGGATCGGAGGACATTGTCATCCACCATATCCGAGCCATCGAAGAGGCGCATCAGGGTGATCTGACGTTCATTGCCAATAAAAAATATCTGAAGAAACTGAAAGATACGAAAGCGTCGGCCATTCTTGTTTCTCCGCAGACAACGGCGGAGGGGAAAAACCTGATCGTTGTTGCGGACCCCTATGTCGCGCTGGGAAAAATCCTGAACTATTTTTATCCGCCGGACCACGGCGGCCACGGCGTAAGTTCCGAAGCGTATCTTGAAGAAGGCGCAAGCGTTTCTCCCGACGCGGTAATTTTTCCCCGTGCTTTTATCTCCCGGGGCGCGAAAATCGGCAGGGGCACCGTCGTGTACCCCGGCGTTTTTATCGGCCGAAACGTTTCCATCGGCGAAGACTCCATCCTCTACGCCAATGCTGCCGTGTATCATTCCTGCGTCATCGGCAACCGCGTTACACTGCACGCCGGAGTGGTGATCGGCGCCGACGGTTTCGGGTTTGCATCTCCCGGCAAGGGCAATGTCAAAATTCCCCAGGTCGGTTTTGTGCAAATCGACGATGATGTCGAAATAGGCGCCAATACGACCATTGACCGAGCCACCCTGGGCAAAACATGGATTCAACGCAATGTCAAAATCGACAATCTGGTCCAGATCGCCCACAATGTGGTTATCGGAGAAAATTCCGTTATCACCGCCCAGGTCGGCATTTCCGGAAGCACGAAACTGGGTCGAAGCGTGATGGTCGGCGGACAGACCGGCATGGTCGGACATATCAGCATCGGCGACCATGTGATGATCGCGGCCGGATCGGGAATTCACAGAGACGTCAAATCCGGAGAAATGGTCGGCGGCGCGCCGCAACTGCCTTACAAAGAATGGTTGCAGGTAGAAGCCTGCCGGTCAAAACTGCCCGAAATGAGAGCGACACTGAACGATCTTTTGAAAAAAGTCGACGATCTCCAGAAAAAGTAATTTTTTAAAAGAAGGTTAGAAAATGAAAATTCATTCGACAGCAATCATTGCGCCCGACGCGATCCTGGAAGACGGTGTGGAAGTCGGTCCGTATTCGATCATCGGTTCCGATGTTAAAATCGGGAAGAACACGGTAATCGGTCCTCACGTTGTGATTGACGATTTTACCCATATCGGGGAAAACTGCCGTATTTTTCAGTTTTGTTCCATCGGAGCCCCTCCCCAGGATTTGAAATTCAGCGGAGAAAAGACCCGCGTGGTGATCGGAAACTTTAATACCATCAGAGAATTTGTGACGATTCACCGGTCGACGACGTCCGATATCGGCGTTACCATCATGGGGGATCACAATCTGATTATGGCTTACTGCCATGTGGCCCACAACTGCAAACTCGGCGATCATGTGATTATGTCCAATGCGGCAACGCTGGCCGGTCACGTTCATGTTGAAGACTACGCCATCATCAGCGGTCTGACGGGTGTGCATCAGTTCTGCCGTGTCGGTGCACACTGTATGATCGGAGGCTGTTCCGCCGCCGTCAAGGACATTCCGCCTTACACCATCGCCCAGGGAAACCACGCCAAGCTTTTCGGTCTGAATTTGATCGGACTGAAAAGAAGAAATTTTCCCGAAAAAACCATCAAAGCCATCAGCGATGCCTACCGGATCATTTTCCGCTCAAAACTGCTTCTGGAAGACGCCGTCAAAAAAGCGGAATCCGAGGTGGAGGATCTGCCCGAGGTAAGGCATTTCATAAAATTTATTAAAGAATCGGAAAGAGGCATTTGCCGCTAAATTACAGCACATGAAGCAAAAGAAAATAAAAGTCGGCGTCGTCGGCATCGGACACCTGGGCAATTATCACTTGCAGAAATACCGGAAACTGGAATCTTGCGAAATTATCGCCGTCGCGGACGTATCTGCGGAACGCGCTCAAAAAGCAGCGGACATTTATCAATGCGCGGCATCGGCGAATTATCGGGATCTGATCGGCCGGATAGACGCCGTCAGCATTGCCGTTCCGACAAGTGACCATCACCGGGTGGCAAGAGATTTTCTGGCAGCGGGTGTTGATGTGCTGATCGAAAAACCGATTTGCGCGACACTGGAAGAAGCTGACGAATTAATCGGGCTGGCTCAGGAAAAAACACTGGTGTTGCAGGTCGGTTTTGTTGAACGATTCAATCCCGCGATCATGGCCCTGGAGAAATTCATCCGGAAACCGCTTTTTATAGAATCCCACCGGCTCCATCCGTTCTTCGAACGCGGCACAGACGTTGATATTATTCTGGACCTGATGATTCACGATCTGGACATTCTTGTAAAATTTGTTGATTCGCCGGTCACGGGGGTGGAAGCCATGGGTGTTCCCATTCTCTCCGATAAAATCGATATCGCCAATGCCCGCATTTCGTTTGCCAGCGGATGCACGGCCAATGTTACAGCCAGCCGCATCAGCGCCAAGACCATGCAAAAAATACGTTTTTTCAGTCCCGAAGGATATCATTCAGTGGATTGTCAGAAGCGGGAAATCCTTTCTTTCAGCAAAGGCATGAGTGAAACAGGCCAGGCGCAGATCATACAGAATAACATCGAAGTCGGAAGCCATGATCCTCTGGAGGAGGAAATTCGTTCCTTCGTCGAGGCCGTGACCAACCGTTCCCGGCCCCCTGTTTCCGGAGAAGACGCGCGCAAATCCCTGGCGCTGGCCGTGGAAATAATAAGAAAAATGAAAGCAGCAGAGGGTTTACTGAAATGATTCCCATGGTCGATTTAAAAAGGCAGTACCATAATCTCAAAAAGGAAATTGACGCCGCCGTCGGCAGTGTTCTGGAAGAAACCCGCTTTATTCTTGGTCCCAACGTCGGCGCACTGGAGCAGGAAGTTGCCGCCTATCATAATCTGCCTTACGCCGTGGGAGTCGCCAATGGAACCGACGCCCTGCTGCTGGCTTTGCGGGCCTGCGGGATTAAGGCCGGCGATGAAGTCATCACCACTCCGTTTACGTTTATCGCCACAGCCGAGGTGATCGCTCTGCTGCATGCAAAGCCTGTTTTTGTGGATATTCTTCCTGATACGTATAATATCGACTGCGGTCAAATCGAACAAAAAATAACGTCGCGGACCCGGGCCATTATCCCGGTTCATTTATTCGGCCATCCCGCCGATATGGATGCAATCATGAGCATCGCCGGGAAACATGGCCTGAAAGTAATTGAAGATTGCGCTCAGGCTTTTGGAGCCGTCTATCGCGGCAGAAAAGTGGGAACCATCGGCGACATCGGTTGCTTCAGTTTTTTCCCCAGCAAGAATCTGGCGGGCTACGGCGACGGCGGCATGATTATCACAAAAAGCGAAGAGCTCGCCGGTAAAGTTCAGATGCTGCGGAATCACGGCAGTGCGAAGCGCTACTATCACCAGGAAGTCGGCTACAACAGCCGCCTTGATGAGATTCAGGCCGCGATTATCCGCATTAAGCTCAAAAAAATAGATGAATTCAATGCGGCGCGCCGCCGTCATGCGGCGGCTTACTGCGCCGCCATCAACCCTCATCATATCATTCTGCCGACCGCTTCCGAAGATTGCGAACATGTTTATCATCAATTTACGATCAGGACGAAAAACCGCGATCTCCTCGCCGGCGCTCTTCAGGCAAAGGACGTTGCTTCGGCAGTGTATTACCCCGTGCCTCTGCACCGGCAGGACGTATTCCTGAGATTATACGGGGATCCGGCAACAATGCCGCAAAGTGAAAAGTGCTCACAGGAGGTGCTTTCGCTGCCGATGTTTCCCGAGCTGAATCAAGAAGAAATCGGATTCATTGCCGACATCATAAACCATGCTTCCTGAAGAACACAGTCTATCCTGCCATGAACCACTTAAACCATAAAAACAAAACCATCATGATTGTTGCCGGCGAAGCCTCCGGCGATATGCATGGGGCCGGTCTGGTCCGGGAAATGCTGAAGGCCGATCCGGCCTTGAATTTCTATGGCATCGGCGGGAAAAAAATGCAGGCGGCGGGAGTGCAAATTCTCGCCGATGCTTCAGCCATGGCCGTTGTCGGTTTTACCGAAGTTTTTTCCAAATTAAGAGCAATTCTGAAAATCATGCACCGGATGAAAAAATCTCTGGATGAACGACATCCCGATCTTGTCATTCTGATCGACTATCCGGATTTTAATTTACCGCTGGCCAAAGCCGCCCGCAAAAGAGGCATCCGGGTTTTATACTACATCAGCCCGCAGGTCTGGGCCTGGCGCCAGGGCAGAATCGAGCAGATAAAAAAAACAGTGACCCAAATGGCGGTGATCCTCCCCTTTGAAGTGGAAACGTACCGGCAGAAGGGATTTGCGGTGAACTACGTCGGTCATCCTCTGCTGGATACGGTCCAAACAAATTACACTCTAAAAGAGTCGCGAAAAAAGTTCGGGCTTGATGAAAGCAAACCGACCATAGGCATTTTACCGGGCAGTCGTCTCTCGGAAATAAAAAAATTAATGCCGGAACTTTTAAAGGCCGCGGCCATATTGAAAAATAAAATCCCGGAGATGCAATTCGTCATTCCCCTGGCCGACACGCTTGAGGAAAAAGACCTGACCGATATGATGGCCGGATCTTGTCTAGACGTAAAAGTGATTTCGGGCCACACTTATGATGTTGTTTCCTGTGCCGATCTGGCGCTGGTTGCTTCGGGAACGGCCACGCTGGAGACAGCGTTGCTTAAAATTCCCATGATTATTGTTTACAAAATTTCCCTGCTGTCTTATTTTATCGGCCGGCTGTTTGTCCACATAAAACACATCGGCCTGGTCAATATCATCGCCGGAAAAACGGTCGTGCCGGAGTTGATCCAAAACGACGCCTGCGGCGCTCGTATCGCCGAGGAGGCTCTGGCCATCTTAAACGACACGGCCAGGCAACGGGAAATGATCAGTGAACTGGAAACCATCCGGGCCAGGCTGGGAGAACCCGGGGCGGCAATTAAAACTGCTAAACTGGCGCTGGATATGCTATACAGGTAATCCAAAGGTATGAATACATTTAAACGTCTTTTAAATCTGGGCCGTCCGTACAGTGTGCGTTTCCTGATTTCCATGCTCTGCATGGTGATCGCCGGAGCGTTGACATCGTCTCAGGCGGTGCTGGTTAAACCGGTTCTGGATGACATATTCCTGGCGAAAAATCCCGCTTCATTGAAGTGGCTCCCCCTTGCCGTCGTCCTGATTTTTTTAGTCAAAGGCGTCTGCAATTACATTCAAACGGTTTTAATGAACTTTATAGGATTGCGTATTGTCACCGATCTGCGCAATAGACTTTACGAACAAATTCAGAAGCAATCCTTATCTTTTTTTGCGCAACATCCCACCGGCCTGCTCATGTCGCGCATTACCAACGATGTTGCTTCCATTCAGAACGCGGTTTCCGACGTCGTGACCAGTATCGTCAAAGATTCCTTTACGATTGTCGCCCTGATCTGCGTCATTTTTTACACGGACTGGAAACTGGCGTTTATTGCCATGGTCATTTTCCCTCTGACGATTTATCCCATTTCTCAGTTCGGCCGGAAAATACGCAAGGTAACCACGTCAACGCAAATAACGATGGCAACGCTCAGTTCTCTTTTGCAGGAAACCATCTCAGGAACCCGCATCGTCAAAGCCTTCGGCATGGAAACGTATGAAAACAAAAGATTTGCCGGCGAGAACGAACGCTTTTTTAAATTAAATATGAAGGCCGTTTCCGTGAAGGCCCTTTCCCATCCGCTGATGGAATTTCTGGGTGGACTGGGTATTGCCGCGGTCATTTTTTACGGCGGCTATAATGTTTTGGAAGGCAATTCCACCCCCGGCACGTTTTTTTCTTTTTTGACGGCGGTGCTGATGCTCTATGAGCCGGTCAAAAGATTGACCAATGTCAATAACACGATTAATCAGGGCATTGCCGGCGCCGAACGGGTCTTCAGCATTATTGACCTGGTCCCCGATATCGAAGACAAGTCCGATGCAGTGGACCTGCCTCCCATCCAACACGGCATCGACATCGAGAACGTAACGTTCCGTTACGAAAAAACACCGGTCTTAAAAAACATCCGGTTGTCCATCAAGGCGGGGGAAGTCGTGGCCTTCGTCGGCATGAGCGGAGGAGGGAAAACATCCCTGGTCAATCTGATACCCAGATTTTACGATGTCAGCGCCGGCCGCGTGCTCATCGACGGCTTCGATATACGCGACGTTTCCATGCAGTCGCTGCGCAGACAGATTGCCATTGTCACGCAGCAGACGATTCTTTTCAACGACACGGTGAAAAACAACATCGCCTATGGAAGTTTTGAAAAAAGAGACGAGGATATTATCAGCGCCGCCAAAGCCGCGAACGCCCATGATTTCATCATGAGAATGCCCAACGGCTACGATACCAACATTGGCGAACTGGGCACGAAAATTTCCGGCGGAGAAAAACAGCGCCTTTCGATCGCCCGCGCCATTTTGAAAAATGCCCCGATTTTAATTCTCGACGAGGCGACGTCTTCGCTGGATACGGAAGCGGAAATCGAAGTTCAGGAAGCCCTGGATAATCTTATGAAAGGCAAGACCACGCTTATGATAGCCCATAGACTTTCCACGATCCGCAACGCCGACAGAATTATCGTGCTGGTAAACGGGGAGATTGTCGAGCAGGGCGATCATGAGACGTTGATGCAGAAGCAAGGCGAATATTTCCGTCTGTACAATTTGCAGTTCAAGGATGAAGGAAATTATGAAAATAATGACCGACTGGCCAAGGATTTGGGATGACGACGGAAGCACAAAGGGTTATGGAGCGTTAAAAATTGTCGCGCATATCCTGTCTTTCTTTTATCTTTTCATCGTAAATTTCCGCAACTGGCTCTATGATAACAAAATCCTCAAGGAAGCAAGACTTGCCTGTCCGGTCATCAGCGTGGGCAACATAACCGTAGGGGGGACGGGAAAAACTCCCTGCGTCATCCTGCTGGCCCGGATGCTTCAGGAGAAAGGGTTCAAACCGGCGGTGATCAGCCGTGGATACGGCGGCCGCAAAACCGGTCCGGCCAACGTCGTATCGGACGGCCATAACATTCTGCTGGACAGCGAAATTGCCGGAGACGAGCCTGTCCTGCTGGCTCACAGACTGAAAGGAGTGCCCGTTATCACAGGAGCAAAAAGAACCATCACCGGAAAAATGGCCATAGAAAAATTCGGCGCCGATGCCCTCCTTTGCGATGACGCGATGCAGCACCGGCAAATTTTCCGGGACGTGAACCTGGTGTTGCTGGACAGCAAAGCGATAAAAGGAAATCATCATGTCCTGCCGCGGGGAAAATTACGGGAACCGATAAAAGGAATCAGACGTGCCAGCGCCGTCCTGTTCACGCGAGCCGACGAAACAACAAAGACGGATGAAACCCTTATCAATCTGATTCACCGTGAAAAGATTCCCGTTTTTAAAAGCATCCACCGGATAGAAGACATTCTCAGTGGTGACGAAAAAACGCAAAAGCCCGCTTCCGCACTGGAAGGAAAAACGGTTTATGCATTCTGCGGCATAGCGAATCCGGATTCGTTTAAGAAGACCCTGCTGAACGCCAAAATCCATCTTATTGCGTTGGATGTTTTTCAGGATCATCACCCATACCGGGAACAAGAACTGGCAAAAATCCGGAGCAATTTTGTCCAAAGCGGAGCGGATTATCTGATGACCACGGAAAAAGATGCCATGCGTTTACAAAAGTATCCGGATTTTTTAAAAGAGCTTTTTATGCTGCGTATCAAAATGGAGATTCAACCGTCGTCTCAAGGATTTGAAAATTTCATCATGGAAAAAATCAGGCATTGAAATCGATAAAAGGACTTTCTATTGAAAACGGGAACTGTTAAAAAACTGCCTCGTGAGGGCATAAAAAAAATTTTAATTCGCGGCACCAACTGGATTGGCGATGCTGTTTTAACCTTGCCGGCCGTAGCGTCCATCCGGGCCACTTATCCGCAAGCGCACATCGCCATGCTGGTCAAACCGTGGGTCGCAGACATTTATAAAATATTTTCCGATCTGGATGACGTAATCCTTTACGAAAATAAATACGACAGTTCCACCGGTGTTTTCCGGCTGGCGCAAAAGCTGAAAGAAAAAAAATTTGACGCGGCCATCCTTTTACAGAATGCCATCGAGGCGGCTATTATTGCCGTCGCGGCAGGGATACGGGTCCGGGCCGGTTACGATTCCGACGCCCGCGGACTTTTGCTGACCCACAGAGTGCATCGAACCCGCGAAATCAGAAACGTTCATCAGGTCGATTATTATCTGGAAATGGTAAAGGCGCTGGGTTGCGTTCCCGCGAATCGCGAAATGAATCTGGAAACGAAAATCCGTCCGGATGAGGCGCAGAATATAGTACGCCGGTACGTTTCTGAAACCAACAAAATAATGATCGGGCTTGCGCCGGGCGCCACCTATGGAGCGGCCAAGAAATGGTTCCCGGAAAGATTCGCGGAAACAATCGACCGGATTAATGAAAAATTTCCTGCGCAGGGCATTATTCTAGGGGGCAGGGGTGACAGGGATACCGCCCTGCGCGTCCAAAAATCGTCGCGCACTGAAATCATTAATCTGGCCGGAGAAACCTCACTCCGGGAGGCAATTTATCTGATTTCTCAATGCCGTCTTTTTATCAGTAACGATTCCGGGCTCATGCATGTCGCCGGCGCGTTGAATATTCCCACGATAGCCATTTTCGGCTCAACGAATCCCGTCACAACCTCACCCGTGGGGAAAAAATCAATCGTTGTCCGCAAAGAAGTCTCCTGTAGTCCCTGCCTGAAAAAAACATGTCCGACTGATTTTCGTTGCATGAATCTGATTTCTGCGCAGGATGTTCTATCCGTCGCCGAAAATTTACTTTCAGACCACCGGGATAAGAAACCATGAAAAAAAACAGAGCCGTCTTTCTGGACAGGGACGGGGTCATTAATGAAGAAGTCGGCTACCTCGACAGCCTCGATAAACTGAAGGTCATGCCCGGCGCTTATGAAGCCGTCAGGATGATCAACGCCAGCGGGATGAAGGCAGTCGTGATTTCCAATCAGTCGGGTGTGGCCAGAGGCTTGCTGACCGAAGCATTCGTGCAGGAAACCAATGATTCCTTGCAGAGGGATTTGCTTCAACGGGGAGCATTTATCGATAATTTTTATTACTGTCCTCATCATCCCTCCGAAGGGGTAGAACCGTATCGCCGGATTTGTAATTGTCGCAAACCGGCGCCGGGAATGCTGTTGCAGGCGGCGAGGGATTTAAATATCGATTTAACAATGTCGTATTTTGTGGGGGACCGATTCATCGATATGGAAACGGCCAGGAACGTCGGCGCGAAGGGAATTCTGGTCAGAACAGGATACGGTGACGGTCTATTGCGCAACGACGGACCGGACAGGGCGACGCCGGAGAATACACCGGAATTTATTGCCGCAGACATTCTGGAAGCGGTTCAATGGATTCTCAAGGACGTAACGTGAACATATTAATCGTAAAACTGAGCGCAATCGGCGATGTGATTCATACGCTGCCGTCTCTGGCCGAACTCCGCCTGTTGTATCCGGAAGCCCATATCACGTGGGTGGTGGAGGAAGCCGCCGCCGACCTGATCAAAAATCATCCGCAGCTTGATGAGGTGCTGGTTTCACGACGCAAGAGCTGGATCAGAGATATCCGCAAAGGAAAGATCGCACAGCCCCTGAAAGAAATTATTGCTTTGATCAAAACATTGCGGCAACGGAATTATGATCTGGTAATTGATTTCCACGGTCTGTTCAAAAGTTCCATCCTTGTATTGCTCAGTCGCGGCAAAAGAAAACTGGGATACGATTCCTGGCAGGAATTAAGCGGCCTGTTTCTGAATGAGAAAATTCCCGAAGATATGAATAAACACGCCGTGGACCGTTATCTCGATTTTTCCCGTTATCTCGGTGGAAAAGCGAAGCGCGTGAGGTTTGTCCTGCCTGTGAACAAGGAAGAGGAGCATCGGGCGCAGATCCTTTTGGATAAATATCATCTGGAAGCCGGAAAGTTTATTGCCTTTAATCCCGTTGCGTTGTGGGAAACAAAACTCTGGGACAATAAGAAATTTGCGCATTTAGCCGACCGGATCAGCAATGAACTGCACATGAAAGTTGTCTTTACCGGCGCCGAAAAAAAATCACTGGAGGATATAACGTCTTTCATGACGACTGAAAGTATTAATTTGGGCGGCGAAACAACATTGCCGATTCTTGCGTATATATACAAAAAAGCCCGAATGGTGGTTACCACGGATTCCGGTCCCATGCATCTGGCGGCGGCGGTGGACACACCGGTTCTTGCCATTTTCGGACCGACCGATCCTTCCCGGACCGGACCCTATGGCGCCGGCCATACGGTCATCCGTTCCACAGAAGACTGCAGTCCCTGCTTCTTAAAAAAATGCCCCCAAAAAAAATGCATGGACCATATTACATCCGAACAGGTTTTTACAGCCGTTCAAAAAATGATCAAGGAGGATTAAATGGCTTTAAATAAAAAACTTCTGGAGATTCTGATCTGTCCCCAATGTCGGGGCAAGGTGCGCCTGGACGAAAAGGCTAACGGCATCATTTGCGATAATTGCAAATTGCTGTATGAAATAAAGGACGATATCCCTGTCATGCTTGTGGAAGAAGCCAGGAAGATTTCCTGACGGATGCTTTGCATGCGCCGGATCAAGTTATTTTCGGACAAAATAAATTTTCTTGACAGTTAAATTATAATAATATAATTTATTTCCACTTGAGAAAAGGCTGTTTAAGCCCTACCCTTTGGAGCGTTTCAGATATTCAAAGACACAAGCCGAAACTTAATCCGTAATTACTGAAAAATCTTAATTATCTTTATTTCGTTTCTTTTAAAATAATGCAGTAAAACCAAGTCAAATAGATGATTTCATGATGGTTTTTTATTGGCCTGGTTATAAAATTAATACAAGGAAATTTTTATGAACATTGAAGACATTAAGCGATTGCCCATCAGTGAACTGAATGAACTGGGCAAAAAGCTGGACGTTCCCGGCGCCAGCGGTATGCGTCGTCAGGAGTTGATTTTCGCCATCCTGCAGACACAGGCGGAGCAAAACGGGGTCATTTCCGGTTCGGGAGTGCTCGAAATACTGCCGGACGGATTCGGTTTTTTACGGGCCGTAGATTACAACTACCTGCCCAGTCCCGATGATATTTATATTTCACCGTCCCAGATCAGAAGATTTAATTTAAAAACAGGCGATACGGTTTCCGGCGAAGTACGGCCTCCGAAAGAAGGTGAAAAATATTTCGCCCTGTTAAAGGTTGACACGGTGAATATGGAAAGTCCCGAACAGGCGCGAGACAAAATACTGTTCGACAATTTAACTCCGCTCTACCCTCAGGAAAAATTAAATCTGGAGCATGACCCCAAAAATTTCTCCACCCGAACGCTGGATTTATTCGCGCCGATCGGCAAAGGTCAGCGCGCATTGATTGTCTCCCCGCCGCGCGCCGGTAAAACGGTTCTTTTGCAGGATATTGCCCACAGCATAACGGCCAATCATCCTGAAGTGGTTTTAATGGTTCTGCTGATTGACGAACGTCCGGAAGAAGTCACCGACATGCAACGCAGCGTTTCCGGCGAAGTGATCGCCTCGACATTCGATGAACCGGCTTCCTGCCATGTGCAGGTTGCGGAAATGGTTATCGAAAAAGCCAAGCGTCTGGTCGAGCATAAAAAAGACGTTGTGATTCTGCTCGACAGTATCACCCGTCTGGCGCGGGCTTATAATACCGTTGTCCCGCCCAGTGGCAAAGTGCTTTCCGGCGGTGTGGACTCCAATGCGCTGCATAAACCGAAGCGTTTCTTCGGCGCGGCCCGAAATATCGAAAACGGCGGCAGCCTGACAATTATTTCAACCGCGTTGATTGATACCGGCAGCCGGATGGATGAAGTCATTTTTGAAGAATTCAAAGGAACAGGCAACATGGAACTGCATCTTGACCGCCGGATCGCCGATCGTCGTATCTTCCCCGCTTTCGATCTGATCCGTTCCGGAACCCGAAAAGAAGAAATGCTGATTCCCAAGAACAATCTCAACCGCGTCTGGATACTGCGCAGATTGTTGCAGGAAATGAATCCGGTCGACGCCATGGAATTTATTATCGGAAAAATCAAAAAAACCGAGACGAATCAGGAATTTCTCGATTCGATGAATTCTTAATCGTATAAAAAATGTTTTTGTTTTTGCTTGAATTTTTATTGCATATATTATAAGGCAGGCCTACAATTTTGCAATAAAGCTAAAAACATCAATCATTCGTTGTAGATAAAAAACAGGAGGAAAAGACAAAAAATGAAAGAAGGAATCCATCCGGAATATACAGAAACCACAATCACGTGTGTTTGCGGTAATGTTATCCAGACGAAATCAACAAAAAAAGATATCAAGACGGAAATTTGTTCCAACTGCCATCCTTTTATGACAGGCAAGCAAAGAGTTGTTGATACCGCCGGTCGTGTGGAACGATTTAAAAAGAAGTACGAAGCCAAAGCTAACGCGACGCCGTCTAAAAGCAAGAAAAAGAGCTGAAAAAATAGAATATTATTTAAACAATATCAATGTCTTGGAATAGATCATGACGGAGAAAATTCATTTTCCCTACTTCATCCCGAATACAGGCAACGGTCTTGATCATTTTGGACATTATGGATGTGTCATTGTCGGTAATTTTTCTTGTCAATCTGAAATTTTATTACATACCGCCCGGCCTCGCCATTTATAGGTGCCCTTCACTCATCAGGAAGGATGCATACGATGGTGCCTCATTGAATCACCTAAAATATTAATTTTCTCAAAAAACAACATGGATATTATACTGGATAAACTTCGTGAAATTGAGCTGCGTTACCGCGAGCTGGAAGGTCAGCTCAGCGACCCGAAAATCGTTTCCAAACCGGGCATGTATCAAAAATATGCCAAAGAATACGCAGATCTGAGAGAGCTGGTGGAGGCCACCCGCGAATATAATGCCGTCAGAAGCCGGATAGAAGAATACCAGCAGGTTTTGTCGGAAGGCGACGAAGATCTGAAGGTCATTGTCAAGGAAGAAATGCCGCAATTAAAGCAAACGCAGGCTGAGCTGGAAAGCAGATTAAACATTCTCCTGCTGCCCAAGGACCCCAACGATAATAAAAACGTCTTCCTGGAAATCAGAGCCGGTACGGGAGGCGATGAAGCCGGTCTTTTTGCCGGAGATTTGTTTCGCATGTACGCGCGCTACGCGGAATCTCAGGGCTGGCGCGTGGAAGTTGTCAGCAGTTCGCCTGCGGGAGGCGTTGGCGGATTCAAGGAAATCATCGCCCAAATCGAAGGAAGCGGCGCATACAGTCGCCTGAAATACGAAAGCGGCGTGCATCGCGTTCAGCGGGTTCCGGTCACGGAAGCTCAGGGTAGAATTCACACATCCGCCGTCACGGTAGCCATCATGCCTGAGGCGGAAGAGGTCGAAGTCAATATTGATCCCAACGATTTGCGCATTGACGTTTATCGATCCACCGGTCACGGCGGCCAAAGCGTCAATACAACGGATTCCGCGGTGCGTATCACCCATTTGCCTACCGGCCTCGTCGTCACCTGCCAGGATGAGAAATCGCAACTGAAAAATAAAAACAAGGCCCTGAAAGTATTGCGCGCGCGATTACTGGATGCGGTCATTCAGAAGCAAAACGCCGAAATGTCTGAAACCCGAAAAAATCAGGTGGGCAGCGGCGACCGTTCCGAACGCATCCGCACTTACAATTTCCCACAGGGGAGGATTACCGACCATCGTATCAATCTGACCCGTTACGACCTGGATAATTTCATCAACGGCAACATCGGGGCCATGATTGACGCTCTGGCCGCGCATTATCAGGCCGAAGCCCTGAATAAAACAGGCATGTGAGTCTCGGGAATCGACCCGGCATGTTTTATTTTTCGGTCTTCCCGGCCTACTTCACTTCCGGAAAAGTATGTGAAACCGCTTTTTGGAAAACAACAGGATTCGTTTTGAATTTGCGGATAATCAGGTCGGCGAATTTCCAGACATTTAATCTGATTTCGCGTTTGTAAGCATTGATTTTGCATATTTCCGGAATGCCGCCGAATTCGTCGGCAATATGAAAGAAGTACTTGAGCTGATTTTTTTTATCGATGTATTTTTTAGGTGTTCCCTGGTGCTGCACACCGTTCCGATACACAATCCAGAAAGCATTAAAATCGTCCAGACTGAGCCCTAAATCTTTGGCCGCAGCCATCTTAAACGTTTCGTCGTCTCTCTTTCCGTTGAGCGTGTCGGTCACAGCCCGGTAATATCGTTCGCAAAGAAAAAGCGCGGCGGAAAGGGCGAGGAACCCTCCGTCGCCTTCCGGAAGTTCCTTTAATTTTTCTATCGGTTTAACAAACCAGCCATCGAATCTTTCGGTCAGACTTGCGCCCGGTTTCATAGACTCCCTCAAAAGTCATCCATACCTTTTTGTTCGGTACAGGTCATTTCTTTTTAAAATTAATAGCTTGGATTTATAAACACTTGACATTTTTTTTGCAACATTTTATTTTTACCCATCTCCGGATGGTTCTGTTGTTGCATGACATCCTTCAGGAAACGCCATGATTGTTCACGACATTCTTAATGATGCAGCCCATGCTTTGGAAAACGCGGGAATCCCTTCGGCCAGACTGGATGCCGAAGTTCTGCTTTCATTTTGCCTGAATTGCGATCGTCTGGAATTTCTGAAAAATCCGACGATGATCGTCAGCAATAAACAGTTTGCCGGATTTACAAATCTGATCGCCAGAAGATTGCATTGGGAGCCGGTGGCTTACATCACCGGACGCAAAAATTTCTGGACATTTTCTTTGGAAGTTAACCAAGCTGTTTTAATTCCCCGTCCCGATACGGAAATCATTGTTGAAGAAACCCTGGACGTATGCCGTAAAACCGGTTCTGCGAAATTGAGAATTCTGGATATCGGCACGGGAAGCGGCGCCATAGCGCTGGCATTAGCCCAGGAAATTCCCTTTGCGGAAATTATCGCCACGGATATTTCCGCATCAGCGTTGGCGCTGGCCAGGAAAAATGCCCACGCCTTGGGTCTGGAAAATAAAATTGATTTTCGGCCGGGGGATTTGTTTGATCCCGTCGAAGAGGTTTTCGACATCATTGTCTCCAACCCTCCTTATATTTCGGAGGAAGAATATAAAAAACTTCCCGCCGGCGTAAAAGATTATGAACCGGCCGCCGCTTTGCTGGCCGGCAAAAAGGGAACGGAGTTTTTTGAAACGTTGTTAGATCAGGCCCCCGGTTACCTGAAAAAAAATGGGTGGCTTTTGTTGGAAATTGGAGCTAAACAGGAAAAAGATATTCGCGGTCTTTTGGAAGAATCCGGGTTTTTTGAGCGCATTACCCTGCGCAGAGATTATGCCGGATTGCCGCGTGTCATGAGAGCAAGGAGAAAGTAAGTGGATAAAATCGTTATTAACGGAGGGAAACCTCTTCACGGCAATGTTCAGATCAGCGGAGCGAAAAACGCAGCCCTGCCGGTTCTGGCTTCGGCGCTGCTTACAGCGGGAACCAATACGTTTCACAACATCCCTGATTTGATGGATATTAAAACAATCAAAAAACTCCTCATCAGTATGGGCGCTGAGATTGAAGGTGAAGAAACCGTCAAAATCTGTGTCGATAAAATTATCAATCCCACCGCATCTTATGATCTGGTGAAAACGATGAGAGCGTCGATTCTGGTTCTGGGGCCGCTGGTGGCCCGTGCCGGAACGGCACGCGTGTCGCTTCCCGGAGGCTGCGCCATCGGCGCGCGGCCGGTCAATCTCCATCTCAAGGCGCTGGAGGATATGGGCGCGCATGTCGATCTCAACAACGGCTACATTGAAGCCAGAGCAAAAAAATTAAAAGGGGCGGAAATTTATTTCGACCTGACCACGGTGACCGGCACCGAGAATATCATGATGGCGGCGACTCTGGCACAGGGCACCACTATTTTGAACAACGCCGCTCGCGAGCCGGAGGTTGTCAATCTGGCGGATGTTTTAAAGAGCATGGGCGCGAAAATCACCGGAGCGGGAACGGATGTCATCACCATTGAAGGCGTCACGTCGCTGAAACCGGCGGAAGCGGAGATAATTCCCGACCGGATTGAAGCAGGAACGTTTATGATTGCGGCCGGAATGACCGGCGGCGAGATCAATGTTCTCGGCTGCAACCCTCATCATCTGGAAGCCTTGATCAACAAATTGCGGGATACGGGAATGAAGATTGCGCCGATGAAGAATGGGTTAAAGGTATCCGCCGGGAAGAAAATCAACAGCGTGGATGTCAAGACACTCCCCTATCCTGGATTCGCCACGGATTTACAGGCGCAGATCATGGCTTACATGGCCATCGGCTCCGGATTGAGCGTGATTTCCGAAACGGTTTTTGAAAACCGGTTTATGCATGTGAGTGAACTGTTGCGCATGGGCGCCGATATTGTCATTCAGGGCGGCAATGCGATTGTCCGGGGTGTGCCCAAGCTGCACGGGGCGCAAACCATGGCCACGGATTTGCGGGCATCGGCATCCCTGGTTCTGGCGGGACTGGCAGCCGAAGGCACTACGGAAATTTCCCGCGTTTACCACATTGACCGCGGTTATCAGACGATAGAAAAGAAATTTTCCGCCCTCGGCGCGGATATCCAAAGGGTAAAATAATGAAAATTATAAAATCCAGCGCGGCTGGTTTTGAAAAATTCTTCCGTCAACTGCGTCAGCGAGGAGGCACTTTTTCTCCGGAGCTTTTGTCTTCTGTGGCAAAGATTGTGCGCGATGTCGCCGAACAGGGCGACAGAGCTCTGTTTCAATACACGGCCAGATTCGACGGATATAAATTAAACGCAGCCACCGTAGAAGCAACTGCGGAAGAAAAGAGAGAAGCGCTGGCTCAGGTCGCGAGAGATGATCTGCAAGTGATAACATTAGCCGCCAGACGCATCGCAGATTATCACCGACATCAGATTGCACAGGGCTATAAATTGAAACGGGGAAACGGTTCGGACCTGGAACAGCGCATCCTGCCTCTCCAAAGAGCCGGCATTTATGCGCCCGGCGGCAAGGCATCCTACCCTTCCACCATTCTCATGGCGGCCATTCCCGCGCGCATTGCCGGTGTGGAAGAAATTGTTCTGGTCAGTCCGTCTCCGGGAGGCAAACTCAATCCGCTGATCGCCGCAGCGGCAAAAATCGGCGGGGTTCATCGTATTTTTAAAATCGGCGGGGCGCAGGCGATCGCTGCGCTCGCTTATGGGACAAAAACAATTCCCCGGGTGGATAAAATCGTGGGACCGGGCAACGCCTACGTCGCGGCGGCGAAAAAACTGGTTTTCGGCGCAACGGACATCGACATGATCGCCGGGCCAAGCGAGGTTCTGATTATTGCCGATGACACGGCAAAAGCGCCTTTCGTGGCAGCGGACATGCTGGCACAGATTGAGCACGATGAAATGGCGGCGGCTGTTCTTTTGACGCCGTCGGAAAAATTAGTAAACGGCGTGATTGAAGAAATTTATCGCCGGATAAAAACGTCAGCGCGACAAGAGATTATAGAAAAATCGCTGGCCAGATTCTGTGCAATAATCATCACGGAAAACATTGATGAGGCCGTGAACATAGCGAATGATTTTGCGCCTGAGCACCTGGAACTTATGGTGAAAAATCCGCGAAAAATTTCAAATCAGGTCAGAAATGCCGGTTCTGTTTTCCTGGGTCATTATACACCGGAGGCGCTGGGCGATTATCTGGCCGGAACCAATCACATTCTGCCCACGGGAGGCACTGCCCGTTTTTCATCACCGCTGGGCGTCTATGATTTCTATAAACGCATGAGCGTTCTATCCTTTTCGAGAAAGGCGTTCAATTCGTTGAGCGCACCCACCGCTCACTTTGCTCAAAGAGAAGGCCTTGAGGCTCACGCCCAATCCGTTCTTGTCCGCAGCCGCTAGGGTCCTTCAACGCATGCAAAACTTCAAAAACAACAAATATCCGTCTGTAAAAAAAGCAAGCGACGCGGAACGCATCGGGATGGTCAAAGAAATTTTTTCGACCATCACCGGCCGGTATGATTTTTTAAATCATTTTCTGAGCCTGCGGCGCGATATTGCCTGGCGGCGTTTCGCGTCCAAAAAAATGCTTTTTTTCAAAACGGGAAGGTTTCTTGATATTGCCTGCGGGACGGGAGATTTGTCGATTATCGCTTGCCAGACGCATAAGGACATATCGACTGTCGGAGCTGATTTCGTCTATCCGATGGTAACAGCGGCAAGAGAGAAAACTGTCAGAAAAAATCTTTCTTCCCGGATTCATTTGATCCAGGCAAACGCAGTTCAACTGCCGCTGGCCGAAAATTCTTTTGATGTGACGGCAATGGCTTTCGGAATCAGAAATATTCCTCAAAAAAAGCAGGCCCTCGAAGAAATGGTGCGGGTCACCGTGCCGGAGGGACAGATTATGATTCTGGAAATGACATTTATTCAAAACCGTTTTTTCAAGCTGACCTATTATCTTTATTTAAACTTTCTGCTGCCCCTGATCGCGAAAATATTTTCCAAGAACGCGGCGGCGTATTATTATCTTGCTGATTCCATCATGAATTTCCCGTCGCCGGAGGAGTTTGCCGCTTTTATGGAAAAAGCCGGAATAAACGACGTTAAAATATACCCGCGAACGTTCGGCATTACCTGTCTGTATGTTGGCAGCAAGCCTGCCGAAGACAACCGGCCCGTTAAAAATTAATTATTGCATGATCATCTTTTTCCGTCAGTGAGCTTCATCCCAGTTTTTGCCCGCAGCGATTTCCACTTTCAACGGAACTTTCAATGTGATGACGTCTTCCATTTCTTTTTTGACCAGCGCCATAACGTCTTCTCGTTCTTGAGCCGGCGCCTCGACGACAAGTTCGTCATGCACCTGCATAATCAAACGGGCGGACAGTCTTTTCTTTAAAAACAATCCGGCAATGTTCACCATCGCCACTTTAATGAGATCGGCGGCCGTTCCCTGAATGGGCGCGTTAATCGCCATGCGTTCGGCAAACTGGCGCACGGAGGGAATCTTGCTTTTCAGGTCCGGCAGATAACGCCGGCGGTTGAGCAGCGTACAGACAAAACCATCCCGACGCGCGCCTTCCAAGATCCCATCCAGATAAACACGCACTTTTTTATAACGCTGAAAATATCCGTCAATATACGCCTGGGCGGTTTTCAGGGAAACTCCAAGCTCCCTGGCGAGGCCGAAGGCGCTCATCCCGTAAAGAATTCCGAAATTGATGACCTTGGCCTGACGGCGCATATCGGCGTTGACCATTTCCGGGAATACGCCGAAAACATCGGAGGCCGTTCGACTGTGAATATCCTCATCAGAAGCAAAGGCTTCAATCAGCGCTTCATCCTCCGATAGATGAGCCAGCACCCTCAGCTCAATTTGCGAGTAGTCTGCGGAAATCAGGATGCAATCAGTGTCAGCAATGAAGGCCTGACGGATTCTTTTGCCCTCCAGCGTCCGGATGGGAATGTTCTGTAAGTTGGGATTGGAACTGGAAAGCCTTCCGGTAGCCGTCACGGTCTGATTGTAGGAGGTGTGAATTCTTCCTGTTTGCGGATTGATCAGCGCCGGCAGAGCGTCGACATATGTCGATTTCAGCTTCGCCAGGCTTCGATAAGCCAGAATTTCCGCAGGCAACGCATGGCTGCGGGCCAGCTCGGTCAGCACATCGACGTCGGTGGAATAGCCTTCCTTGGTTTTCTTTCCGGCAGGCAGTTTCAGTTTTTCAAATAAAATATTTTGTAACTGTTTGGGTGAATTGATATTGAATTTTTCACCGGCCAGACGGTAGATTTTTTCCTCCGATAGAGAAAGCAATTGCGTCAGCTCCGCTGACATCCTTTGCAGAAGAGCGGTATCCAGCAGAACGCCCTTTTTCTCCATATCGGTCAGAACATGGAGAAGCGGCATTTCCACTTTGTGATAAAGGTCGAAGGCATCTGTCTTTTTCAATTGAGAGATCATGACCGGGGCAAGTTCGTAAAGCGCGTCGGCGCGCTGTCCCGCGTAATCGGTCATTTGGTCCGGAGGGACGGAGGTCAGCGAAAAGGATTTTCCTTTTCCGCCTGCGATGTCACCGGGAGAAGGAATGCGCTCATGAAGAAATTCCCAGACCACTTCATCAAGATGATAGGACGTTTTTGCCGGATTAAGCAGGTAGGCGGCCAGTTGCAAATCCTCGCCCGATTGAATGTCAAGGTCGGCAAGATGCACCAGCGTCGTTTTTAAATCATAAACGTATTTTTTTATTGCGGCATTGTTTAAAACGGATGCGACGGCGGCAAGGACGTCCCCTGCCGGTATTTGCTTTGATACCCCGGCATGGCCCACCGGAATGTAATAGGCATCCTTCCCGTCATTCAACGCGATGCCGATCAAATCCGCTGATTGGTTTTTTTCAAACATTACGTCCAGCGAAAATTCAAGGGTCTTTTTCAGACAGGCAACAAGATCATTCAGCGACGATCTTTCCACGATCTGCTTGTACACCTTCACCGGTTTTGCCTTGCCCTGCCTGATTTCCTGCAAAAGCGAAGAAAATTCAAATTCACTGAAAAGATTTGCAAGCGTTTCGTTGTCCGGCTCTTTGACGACGGCATTCTGAAAATCAAAGTCGATATCGATGTCTTTTCGAATACCGGCCAGTTGCCGGCTGAGTCTGGCCTGCCCCGCATGCAGGCGAATGCTCTCCCGCAGTTTTACATTTTTCAACTTTTCAGCATTTATGATCACGTCTTCAACGGTTCCGTATTCTTCGATCAGCCTCTGCGCTGTTTTGGGACCGATACCGGGAACGCCGGGAATGTTGTCGGATGTATCGCCCATCAGCCCCAGAATCTCCGCCACCTTGTCGGGGCCGACGCCGAATTTTTCTTTCACCGCTGCGATATCATAGGTTTTATCCTTCATCGTATCGATCATTGTGACGTTTTCATCAACCAGTTGCATCAGATCTTTATCGCCGGAAATGATGGCCGTGCGCCAGCCCTTTTGACTGGCCTGCACGGTAAGCGTTCCGATCAAATCGTCCGCTTCGATGCCCTGTTTTTCGAGAACGCAGATGGAAAAGCCGCGGACAACATCTTTTATATAAGGAATCTGAGGAACGAGGTCATCCGGCATGGGCTTGCGCGTCGCCTTGTAGTCTTCGAATTCCTCATGACGCGTTGTCGGTCCCCTGAGATCAAACGTTACCACGATGTAGTCCGGATTCAGATCGCGCCGGAGCTTCAACAGCATGTTGGTAAAACCGTAAATGGCGTTGGTCGGAAAGCCTTTCGAATTTGTCAGCAGGGGCAGCCCGTAAAAGGCGCGATAAACATAATTGCTGCCGTCTACAAGCGCCAAGAGCGGTTTTTTGTTTTGTTCGGTCATAAATTTATCACTTTATAAGATTTTGGATGTTATAAATCGAATGAAGCATTTATTTTAAACGTCTTGACCGCGCGCATATCCAGAATATCTTTCACGCCGGTTTTCTCCCTGACATCTTTTAGAAATTTCTCCAGATATTTCTCGTTTTCGCCGCTAACGGTAAACCAGATGTTGTATTCATGATTGCGCAGGTAATTGTGTGTAACATTTTTATTGGCGTTTACAAGTTGCACAAAGCTGTCTATTTTATCTTCCGGCACACGCGCTGCGCAGAGCATACTGACCCGACCCAGTTTTTTACCATCAAACACGGCTCCGATACGACGGATGATTCCTTCATCTTTCATTTTTTGAACACGGCGAATGGTTTCTTCCTCGCTGATGCCGCACCGCTCGCCGACAATTAAATACGGCTGCTCCTCCAGGGGAAATTCCTTCTGTAGAATATTTAATATTTTTTTATCAATTCCATCCATAATCTACATCATCACTTTCAGGCTGTTCAAAAATGCCCAGATGCAAGGCCCCCGAGTCCTGAGGAGTGAGGCGTATTTTGCATACGACGAAGGGCGAGGGAAACGCCGCGGATGGGCGTTTTTCAACAGCCTCTCGGCTGGAACAAGCACAACGGCTCTTCAGATAGATAATCCCCCGTTGCCTCATACGCCCGCGCACGGCAACCGCCGCAAACCTTGATAAACTCGCAGCGGCCGCACTTGCCTTCATATTTACTGTAATCCCGCAGGTTGCGGAATATTTCCGAATTTTCCCATATGCTCGCAAAGCTTTTTTTCTTCACGTTTCCGCAATCCAGTTCCAGATAACCGCAGGGTTGCACCTGGCCGGTGTGCGAAATAAAGCAAAACGTGATTCCGCCCAGACACCCTCTGGTCGATTCATGAAAATGACCGCCCGGCTTCTTTACCGGTTTTTCGCCTTTGGGCCTCTTCTGATGCATGATGCGGAAATAATGCGGCGCACAGGTGGCCTTGAGCTGGATTCCACAGGTCATACTTTCCCGATAAAACCACATCAGCGTCTCTTCATAATCGGCGGCGGTTATGGCTTGCGCGGCAAGGTCTTTCCCGCGGCCTGTCGGCACCAGAAGAAAAATATGATGCGCTGCCGCTCCGATACCTTTGGCCAATTTTAAAATGTCTTTAATCTGATGGAGGTTATTGGCGGTGATGGTTGTGTTGATCTGAAATTCCATTTTGACATTTTTGAGCGCTTCGATGCCTTTCATCGCGCCGTCAAACGCGCCTTTTTGCTGACGAAACGCATCGTGGCTGTGCGCGTCTTTCCCGTCAATACTGATGCTGACTCTCTGAATGCCGCTTTCAATCATCTTTTTGGCAACAGCCGGGGTCACCAACGTGCCATTGGTTGCCATCACCATACGCAACCCTTTGTCGGTTCCGTAGGCGGCTATTTCAAAAATATCCGGTCGCAAAAGCGGCTCTCCGCCGGTCAGAATCATCACCGGTGAAGACGAGGCGGCAATATCATCAATCAGACGAAGACATTTGTCCGTGGAAAGTTCTCCCGCATAAGGTCCGCAACTGGACGCCGCGCGGCAATGGACACAGTTGAGATTGCAGCTGCGCGTCACTTCCCACGCAATCATACGGACTTTATTATCAAGGACAATCGACATAATATTACATTTTATTTGCTCAGCAGTTTCGCCACATCCGGAGCGAAGTAGGTGATGATAATATCGGCGCCGGCGCGTTTGATGGCCGTTAACGATTCCATCATCGCTCTTTCTTCATCGAGCCAGCCGAGTTGCGCGGCTGCTTTAACCATCGCATATTCGCCGCTGACGTTATACGCCGCCAGAGGCAAATCGAATTCCTGCTTGGCGCGGCAGATAATATCCAGATAAGCCAACGCCGGTTTGACCATAATGATGTCCGCGCCTTCGTTCACATCCAGAGAAATTTCCCGTATTGCTTCGTCGGCGTTGGCCGGGTCCATCTGATACGCTTTCCGGTCGCCGAACTGTGGCGCGCTTTCCGCGGCTTCCCGGAAAGGGCCGTAAAAAGACGAGGCGTATTTCGCTGCGTAGGCCATGATGGGCACATCCTCAAAAGCGTTTTCATCCAGCGCTTCGCGAATGGCCGCCACCTGTCCGTCCATCATCGCCGAGGGCGCCACCATATCGGCTCCGGCGCGTGCGTGCGAAAGCGCGGTCTCCGCCAGCACCTCCAGCGTTTCGTCATTTTGAACGCTATCTTTTTCCAGCATACCGCAGTGGCCATGGCTGGTATATTCGCACAGGCAGACATCCGTAATGACCAGAATGTCAGGCACGTCATTGTTAATACGCTTCACCGCCTGCTGGACGATGCCGTCCTTGGCAAACGCGCCGGTGGCCATCGCATCTTTCTTGGCGGGGATGCCGAAGAGCAGAATCGCCGGGATTCCCAGTTCCTGCGCCTTCTTTGCTTCC